>JAGOOC010000004.1:40144-122984 GCA_017992695.1 Bacteroides sp.
AACCGCCACATCGCCCTTTGGCAAAGCCACGGTAAGTATTATAAGAGCGACAAGAACGAATGGGCTTGGCAACGTCCGCGGTTGTTCTGTACCACCGAAGACCTCTTCACGCAATCATTCCTCCTCCCCTACGTCATCCCGATGTTAGAGCAGTCGGGCGCCAATGTCTTTACGCCTCGCGAGCGAGACACGCAAAAGAACGAGGTGATTGTGGACAACGACACCAAAGGCAACTCCATCTACCTCGAAATGAAAAGCCGCAAAGCCAACTGGACAACTGCCCCCGTCAGTGGGTTTGCTCAGAAGCAAAGCAGGTATCAGGATGGTGAGAATCCTTTTCTCGCGGGAACGGCACGCTTTGTTCCCACCGAGAAGAAAAAGGACAAAGCTTTTGCCCAATGGATTCCCACCCTTCCTGCAACGGGAGCGTATGCGGTTTACGTGGCTTACCAAACACTGCCCGGCAGCGTAAGCGATGCCAAATACCTTGTTTTTCACAAAGGAGGGGTAACCGAGTTTCTTGTAAACCAGCAGATAGGCGGTGGCACATGGGTCTACCTGGGTACTTTCGAATTTGACCAAGGCAACAACGACTACGGCATGGTGGTGCTCAGTAATCAGAGTTCGGAGCGCGGTGTGGTTTGTGCCGATGCTGTTCGCTTTGGAGGCGGCATGGGCAACATTGTCCGAGGTGGCTCGGTAAGCGGATTGCCTCGCTATCTTGAAGGAGCACGTTACTCGGCTCAGTGGAGCGGAATGCCTTACGAGGCGTATGGTGGTCGCAAAGGAGAAAACGACTATATCGATGATATCAACACGCGGGCCAACAGCATCAACTACCTCTCGGGAGGATCGGTCTACAACCCCAACCAACCGGGGTTAGGTGTTCCGCTCGAAATGGCAATGGCGCTGCACAGCGATGCCGGTAGCAGTAAAACCGATGAAATTATCGGCTCGCTAGGGATCTACACCACCGATACCAACAACGGACAGTTGGCTGTGGGCGTCGACCGATACGCTTCGCGCGATTTGGTTGATATCACCCTCACGGAGTTACAAAGAGACATACGCTCCAGATTCAAGGTGCCGTGGACACGTCGAAGTCTATGGGATAGAAATTACAGCGAGACACGACTGCCCGCGATACCCTCTTCAATTGTTGAGCTGCTATCGCACCAGAATTTTGCCGATATGCAGTGTGGGCACGATCCTAACTTCAAGTTTACCGTAGGCCGCTCGCTCTACAAATCGATTTTGAAGTTTGTTGCCACTCAACACGGCAAAGAGTACGTGGTGCAACCTTTGCCTGTGAGCCATTTCGCTATCGAGTTCGGCAAGAAAAAGAATACGTTTGAGCTGAGTTGGCAAGGGGTAGAAGATCCGTTGGAACCTACTGCGCATCCCCAAGAGTACGTGGTATATACCCGCATTGGCTATGGGGGTTTCGACAACGGAACCTTGGTAAAGAGGGCCTCGCATACGGTGAAAATAGAACCGGGATTGGTGTATTCGTTCAAGGTAACCGCCGTTAACCGTGGGGGTGAAAGCTTCCCCTCGGAGACACTTTCCGCTTACAAGGCTAAGCGCGAAAGCAGCCGTATACTGATGGTAAATGGGTTCGACCGCATCTGTGGACCGGCCGTAGTCAACACAGCCACCGAAGCCGGTTTCGATCTGCAAGAAGACCCAGGAGTGCCTTACCTTTACAGCACCTCCCTGAGTGGTTCACAAAAAGGGTTCGACCGCAAACAAGCCGGTAAAGAGGGAAAAGGCAGCTTGGGTGACAGTGGAGGTGAACTGGAGGGGTTGAAAATGGTGGGCAACACCTTTGATTATCCTTTCATTCACGGAAAAGCGATTCAAGCCGCCGGAGGGTTCAGCTTTGTATCGTGCAGCGACGAGGCAGTTGAAGCAGAGATTGTATCGCTCGAAAGCTATCCCATCGTTGACTACATACTGGGGTTAGAGAAAGAAGATCCTTCGGCACGCAACAATTACAAGACCTTCTCCTCGCCCATGCAGCGCATCATCACCGCCTATTGTCAATCGGGTGGTAGCATACTGGTAAGTGGTTCATATCTGGGCAGCGACATGAGCTCCTCGCAAGGCAACCGCGAGTTTACCGAGAATGTGTTGAAATATGGATTTCAAAGTTCATTGACCGACAAGCGCTCGGGACAGATTAATGGCTTGGGGCGCACGCTGTCCATTCCACGCATGCCCAACGAGCAATCTTATCCTGTAACCAGCCCCGAGTGCATCGTTCCCGTGGCTCCTGCTTTCTCGGCATTTGCCTATGTTCCCGGAAATCAAAGCGCAGGCATCGCCTACAAAGGAAGCTATCGTACCTTCGTTCTAGGCTTTCCTTTCGAAAGCATCGAGTCCGATACAGAGCGTGCAACGGTAATGGCAGCAATCTTGAGGTTCTTTGATGAAAAATGAAAATAAATTCTCTGCAAAGCACTAACTTTCATGAAAAGTTTTATCTTTGCTCCTATTAATCATCCTAAAAACTAATAGTCATGTATACTATACAAGCTAATCTCAGCGGGACACGCAGTATCGAGGTATCTGAAGAGAATCTGAAAACCATCGAGAAATATGCTCTCTTCCGTCACTTGATAGACAGTAACGGTATCGTAGACGAAGCGGTGCTCGACAAGCTGAAGCTAAACATTCGTTCGCTCATTGCCAGTCAGGAGGAAGATAGTAAAGACCTGCTCGACCTTTGCATCGACGTTATTTATCATGAAAACATGAAAGCGCTGGGTTTGCAACAACTCATTAAGCTTTACCTTACTTGGCTCGTCAATCAAGAAGAAGAAGAGGAGGAGGCATGATTACCGTTGACACTCGCGGACAAGCCCCATACAGTCCATTGATTCCAGCTATTATAGCGATATGCAAAGCGCCGTCGGGCGAGAGGATAGAGATCATTATGGAGCAACCCGAAGCCTTTCGGGACCTGAAGGAATATCTGTCTGAGCAGGGTATCGGCTTTCGCGAGATATACGACGGCGAAGAACTAACTTTACAATTTACCGTTTTATGACCGAGATTCAACAACAACTCAAAGAATTATCTGGAGCGGAGACCCGCAAAATAAACAGCATATACGGTAGCATAGACAAGTTCTATGCTACCGTATATCTCATTGCGCGCAATGAACATCAGTGCCAAAACATGTCGGTTCCCGGTGCCGAACAACGGTTAAAAACCATTCGCGCCTACCAAGGCATGATTCGATTTATGCTCGACGAGCTCTCGCTCAATGGAAAAGATATACTCGAGGCCACTGCCAGCGACTACTTGGAAGACTTTGTGAACTTCCGCGAGCAAGATTTCGGGCTCACCGATGAGGAATTCATAGCCATTATTAAGCGTATCGGTTAATCTGCGAAATTTTATCCGTATCTTTGCGGCATGAAAGAGTATCGATTAACTGACTGGTTACCCACCAGCAAGAAAGAAGTGGAGCTCCGTGGATGGAGCGAACTTGATGTAATTCTGTTCAGTGGCGACGCCTACGTTGACCATCCCTCTTTTGGTGCGGCTGTGATAGGTCGTATCCTCGAATCTTTGGGACTACGGGTAGCCATCGTGCCACAACCTAACTGGAGAGACGACCTGCGCGACTTCAAGAAACTGGGGCGTCCACGCCTCTTCTTCGGCATATCGGCCGGTTGCATGGACTCGATGGTGAACAAATACACAGCCAACAAACGCTTGCGTAGTGAAGATGCCTACACCCCAGACGGGCGACCGGACATGCGCCCCGAATACCCCTCTATTATTTACAGTCAGATTTTGAAGCAGCTCTATCCCGATGTACCCGTGGTGCTGGGGGGTATTGAGGCAAGTATGCGCCGCTTGTCGCACTACGATTACTGGCAAGATAAGGTACAGAGAAGCATTCTCTGTGATAGTGGTGCCGATCTATTGATCTATGGTATGGGCGAGAAACCCATCACCGAACTGGTGGAACGACTTGTGAGTAAAGGAAAACCGATTCTGAGTCACGAATTGCCTACCGATATTCCACAAACCGCCTTCCTTTCTACAACTGAGGCTCTGCCCGAGCTGCTCTCTGAATCACTGCCCGGGCTGCTCCCGGTCGAGACGATCACACTCTACTCGCACGAAGCGTGCCTGAAAGATAAAAATAAACAGGCAGCAAACTTCCGACACATCGAAGAGGAGTCAAATAGCTATGCGGCCGGCCGCATTACGCAGCAGGTGGGCGAAGAGGTAGTGGTGGTGAACCCACCTTACCCACCCATGAGCGAGGCAGAACTAGATCGCTCGTTCGACCTTCCCTATACGCGCTTGCCACACCCCAAATACAAAGGTAAGCGCATCCCGGCTTACGACATGATTAAGTTCTCAGTCAACATCCATCGTGGATGTTTTGGCGGTTGCGCCTTTTGCACCATCTCGGCCCACCAAGGCAAGTTCATTGTGAGCCGCAGCAAAGAGAGCATCCTCAAAGAGGTGAAAGAGGTGATTCAACTGCCCGATTTCAAGGGTTACCTCAGCGATCTGGGTGGCCCATCGGCCAACATGTACAGGATGGGTGGAAAAGACGAATCCATTTGCAAGAAGTGCAAACGCCCCTCGTGCATTCATCCCAAGGTGTGTGCCAACCTCGATACCAACCATCGCCCGCTGCTCGATATCTACTATGCTGTCGATGCGCTGCCGGGAATCAAGAAATCATTCATCGGTAGCGGTGTGCGCTATGACTTGCTGCTGCATCAAAGCAAAGATGCAGCTGTAAACCGCAGTGCGGCCGAATATACGCGCGAGCTGATCGCTAACCACGTGAGCGGACGGCTCAAGGTAGCGCCCGAACATACCAGCGACCGCGTGTTGAATATCATGCGCAAACCCTCGTTCAACCAGTTTAGCGAGTTCAAACAACAGTTCGACCGCATCAATCGCGAACTGAACCTGCGTCAACAACTCATTCCTTACTTTATCTCCAGCCACCCGGGTTGCAAGGAGGAGGACATGGCCGAACTGGCTGTGCTCACCAAGCGACTCGATTTTCACTTGGAGCAAGTGCAAGACTTCACCCCTACCCCCATGACGGTAGCCACCGAAGCCTGGTACACCGGATTTCATCCGTACACCCTCGAACCCATCTACAGTGCCCGAACACAACGAGAGAAGTTGGCGCAACGGCAGTTCTTCTTCTGGTACAAACCCGAAGAGCGACGCAACATCATCAATGAACTGCAACGCATCGGACGTGAAGATTTAATCAATAAGCTCTACGGTAAATAAAAGCACGTACTCTTGATCACTTTGCACTATGATTCAACATCGCATAACCCAATACATTAAGAAGGAGAACTTATTCAACACATCGGATAAGGTTCTCGTAGCCCTGAGCGGTGGTGCCGACTCGGTAGCTTTGTTGCGTTTGTTAATCTCCATGGGCTATTGGTGCGAAGCGGCACACTGCAACTTTCACTTGCGTGGCGACGAGTCGGACAGAGACGAAGCCTTCGTTCGCCAACTCTGCACCGAACAAGCAATTCCCCTTCACAGCATACACTTCGATACCCTTGCGTATGCCGAGGAAAAACGCATCTCGATTGAAATGGCGGCGCGCGAACTGCGCTATGAATGGTTCGCGAAGATTAAAGCCGAAAGCAAAGCCACTGTCATTGCTGTAGCCCATCACCAAGACGATAGCGTAGAGACCCTATTATTGAATTTGATTCGCGGAACAGGCATCAACGGACTGCTGGGCATACGCCCTCGCAACGGCGATGTGGTTCGTCCGCTACTCTGCATCAACCGACAAGAGGTGCTGGATTACCTCAGCAGCATTCACCAAGATTACGTAACCGACAGTAGCAACTTACACGACGAGTACACCCGCAATAAAATACGCCTAAACCTCCTACCCTTGATGCAAGAGATTAACCCTTCGGTAAAAGAGAGCATCATGGACACGTGCAGCCACCTGAACGAGGCCGCTCTGGTCTACAACAAAGGCATGGAAGAGGGTAAGAAACGAGTATGGACAGCGCAAGGCATCTGTATAAAATCCTTGTTGAACGAACCTGCACCCAGTGCGTTGCTGTTTGAAATAGTCTATCCGCTAGGCTTTAACTCAGCACAAGTAAAAGACATACTTGCCTCGCTTACGGGGCAATCGGGCAAGCAGTTTCAAAGCAAAGCGTGGCGCATCATCAAAGACCGGGAGTGGCTGCTGATCGAAAAACGAAGAGAAGAGGAAAAGGGATGCCTCCCTACTTTCGAGCTCGAAAGGGAGGAGTTTGCATCCACCTCAGCGTTCGTCATTCCGCGCGAAAAAGAGGTGGCTTGCTTTGATGCCGACAAACTGAAAGGCGAACTCAGCATCCGTTTGTGGCAGCCGGGAGATTGCTTTGTTCCGTTTGGCATGAAGGGCAGAAAGCGCGTAAGCGACTACCTGACCGATCGCAAATTCTCCATCGCCCAAAAGGATCGGCAGTGGGTGCTTTGCTGCAACGACCAGATAGCGTGGTTGATAGGTGAACGCACCGACAACCGATTTCGAATAGATGAAGAGACGAAAAACATCGTGCTCTTTCGATTGAAGCGCAACTGAAGTGCATTTAAATTATAACTAAAGCGCAGCAGAAGTGCATTTGAAACGTTTCTAAGCAGTAATCTTACAATCGCTTGGTCAAAAGACTCACCACCACCAAAGCTAGCACCGACAGCGGAAGCGCAAACAAAATAGGATCAATTACGGGAAAGGGGTAGGCTTCAATCAACACATCGCGACCAAAGAGTGCCCGACAAATACCCATAGCAGCTGACTCTTTCTCATGCAGAAAGACCAGCGCAAAGACGCTTGCCAAACTGCCTGCCCAAAGACTCGCCAAGGCCCCTTGTCGCGTAGCTCCTTTCCAATAGAGTGCACTGAAGTAAGCCGGTAAGAAGGCTGCCGCACAAATACCCATGAAGATAGCCGTTCCTCGAGCAATGATATCGTTGGGCAACATGTAGCAAATCACATAACTCACCAAGATGGAGACAAGCACACCGAGACGAATCACATTCGTGAGCTTGTTGCGTGAACGCGGCTTGTAAGTGCCGTAGATATCTGACCCTGCCGCAGCACCCATCGTGTGGAACTGCGAACTGAGCGTTGACATGCTGGCAGAGAGTATGCAAAGCATAAAGAGTGCTGAAAACCAATCGGGCATGGCTTTTTTGATAAAATAAGGAATAATTTTGTCCATATCCTTAACTACATCGGTGGCCACTGCTCCTTCGGTTTTCAAGAAGTAAAGATTGCTCAGTGCACCTGCATGATAAATGGCTCCCACGGTAATAATCAAAAACACACACCCGATGAGTACTCCCCGATTGAGTTGCTTGCTGCTCTCAACTGTCATGAAGCGAACCACCAGTTGCGGCTGCGCCAAGCAACCGATGCCCACCCCCAAAATCAGCGAAGTAACCAACGTATACCACTGTGGAGAGCCTGTAACAGGCATGGCTGTCCACCCTTGATGCCCCATAGCTTTAAACTTCTCGGGCACAAGCGGCGCGATATCGGTCAGGGCTTGGTTGGCTTCAGTAAAATTCATACCAAGCACCTGATAAAGAGAGAACAACAGAAAAAGCATGCAAACAAACATGATGACTCCTTGCAACGCATCGGTGTACATCACCCCTTTCATTCCGCCGGCAATAACGTAAGCGGCAATCACTAAAGTAAAAATGAGTAATGATATGTTGAATTCGATTTGAAAAATCTGCTCGATGAATACAGCCCCTCCTTTCATCACTACGGCAGCATAAAGCGGCATACCCAAAAAGATAATAGCAGCGATGAAAACTTGTATGCTGCGCGAACGGTAGTACCTGCCCAACAGTTGAGGAAAGGTACTGACATTGAGTTTGACCCCCATGCGCCTGGTGCGCAGGCCAAAGAAGATGAACGCAATGATTACGCCCACAAACATATTGAGGAAACAGAGCCACTGTATACCCATACCGAAAGCGGCAGCCACCCCACCAAAACCTACAATGGCAGAGGCAGAAATAAACGTAGCACCATAAGAGAGTGCCATCACAATAGGGTTCATCTGTCGGCCCCCCACCAAGTAATCGCTGGCAGAGGTCGTCTTCTTATATCCCAAAAAGCCAAGGTAGGCCAGTGATAGCAGGTAAGCTATCACAATGAGGCCAAGAGTGAATGTGTTCATGGTGTTTTGTCTTTTTCGTCGTCTTTGTTCCAATACTTCCAGCCGAACCATGCGGCAAACAGTACACACAATACCGAAAGCAGATACGGTAAAATGATAAATGGATCATTTATTCCAAACATTTTTGCTATTAGATATAGATTAATAATAGTGCAAATGTAAGCAAATTAACGAAAACACAAAACAAAAAGCTCATTAAAACTGCTCGTAGTGTATCTTATTCTCGTCAAACTTCTGTTTGGGTTGCTCAGTGGTAGCAGGATAGCCGAATGGAATGACACAAAGTGGCAAAATGTGTGCAGGCATATTGGTAAATCGACGTACTACAGACATTCTGTCTTCATACGGATAAGCGGCTGTCCACACGGCACCTAAACCAAGGCTTTCGGCTGCCAACAGAATATTTTGCGTAGCTGCCGAACAGTCGAGATACCAATAGGAAGATTGAGCAGAGTCGCCACATACTACAATGGCTTGTCGTACCTGTTTCAACATCTTGGCATAAGGCAGAGCGGTTGCCATAGAATCGAGCGTTGCACGGTCGGTAATCACCACAAACTCCCACGGGCGCAAGTCTCTGCCCGTAGGTGCTGCCATGCCGGCACGTAGCATCCAATCAATCTTCTCTTTCTCAACCCCTTTATCCAAATAGCTACGCACGCTCTTACGTGCAAAAATATTATCCAAAGCAGCGTTGGCAGAAGTGGCTTTCTCACCTTGCGGAGAAGCGGAACAGGCAACCAAAAGCGTTGCCACTAAAAGCGATAATAAAAGATTTTTTTTCATGTGATTTATTGTTAGTGATGTAAACACCTAAAACAGATTTAATTTATTCTTTTGTGCCTCTTCGAGCGACACGGTTTCACGACGATACAAGCCGCTTTTACCTCGAAGATCTTCGTACTCACGGTTTAACTGTTCCATCAAGGCGGCCCGACTATCGGGTTGAAGCAACCGAGCTGCTACTCCCGAATTTTGTGAAGCATCTTTGAGGTGCACTACCGGAGCGTGATAGACAGGAGCGATCTTGAGTGCCGTATGCATCTTCGAGGTGGTAGCACCACCGATAAGCAGCGGAAAGTCTAAGCCTCGTTTCTCTAACTCGGTCGCCACGTGCACCATCTCTTCGAGCGAAGGGGTGATTAAACCACTTAGACCGATCATGTCTACCTTCTCGACAATGGCACGTTCGATGATCTTGTCGGCAGGTACCATCACGCCCATATCAATGACTTCGTAGCCGTTGCACGCCATCACCACCGAGACAATGTTCTTACCAATGTCGTGCACATCGCCTTTGACAGTAGCCACCAGCACTTTCCCTGCCGATGAAAAAGCCTCATGCTTTTCTGACTCAATGACAGGTTGAAGAATGGCTACCGCACGTTTCATGGTTCGAGCCGTTTTGACTACCTGTGGCAAAAACATCTTTCCGGCACCAAACAGTTCGCCCACGAGATTCATACCATCCATCAGGGGGCCTTCGATCACATCGACAGCCTTTTCATATAGTGGAAGGGCTTCGGCAAGGTCTTCATCGAGGAAGTCGCCAATGCCTTTGACCAAGGCGTGTTTCAAACGTTCGTGCACGCTGCCATTTCTCCAAGCCTGCTGTGCAGCCTGTTGTGCAGAGGGCTCGGAAGAGGCTCCATGATCTTTCAAACTTTCTGCCAATTCGATCAGGCGTTCGGCAGCATCGGGACGACGATTGAGCACAACGTCTTCAATCCGCTCCAATACATCAGGCGACAGATCGGTATAAAGCACTGAAGTAGCAGGGTTAACAATCCCCATGTCCATGCCTTGTTGAATGGCATAATAAAGGAACACTGCGTGCATCGCCTCGCGAATGTAATCATTGCCTCGGAAAGAGAAGGAAAGGTTGCTTACCCCCCCACTAACATGAGCTCCTGGAAGATTTTTACGAATCCACGCGGTGGCATTGATAAAGTCTACGGCGTAATTGTTATGCTCTTCAATGCCGGTTGCCACGGCAAGTACGTTGGGGTCGAAGATGATGTCATTAGGGTTGAAGCCTACTTTATCGACCAGTAAGTGATAGGCACGTTCACAGACTTCAATCTTACGAGCGGCAGTATCTGCCTGTCCTTTTTCGTCAAACGCCATCACCACCACTGCTGCTCCATACTGTTTTACATTGCGAGCATGTGCCAAAAAACTCTCCTCACCCTCTTTGAGCGAGATGGAGTTGACGATTGATTTGCCTTGCAGGCATTTCAATCCGGCTTCGATAACCTCCCACTTGGAAGAGTCAATCATTACCGGCACACGGGCTATATCGGGTTCTGAAGCTATGAGGTTGAGAAAGGTGGTCATCTCTTCACGACCATCAAGCAGCCCATCGTCCATGTTAACATCAATAATGAGTGCACCATCTTCTACCTGTACACGAGCAATGGAGAGGGCTTCATCGTATTTTTTTTCTTTGACGAGTCGAAGGAACTTGCGCGAACCGGCTACGTTGCAACGTTCACCAATGTTCACAAAATTGATCTCAGGCTTTACTTCAAGCAATTCTAAACCCGATAGCCACATGCAGTTGGGTTTCGGAGCAGGTATATGAGGCGCTACCCCTTCGGCAAGGGCAGTAAAACGAGCAATGTATGCTTCGGTTGTACCACAGCACCCACCAATGAGATTGACCAATCCTTCGTTGATGTATTCGGCCATCTCCTGCTCCATCTCTTCAGGGGTTTGGTCGTACTGTCCCAAGCTATTGGGTAAACCCGCGTTAGGATAAACACTGATGTAATAGGGAGCACGAGCAGAAAGTTGCTCAAGGAAAGGTTTCAGCTGACGGGCTCCAAACGAGCAGTTCAATCCGATTGAAAAGATAGGTGCATGCTGCACGGAAGCCAAGAATGCTTCCAGTGTTTGTCCCGAAAGGGTGCGTCCGCTAGTATCAGATACTGTAACCGAAAGCATTAATAGCACTTGAATGCCGGTTTTCTTCATGGCCTGTTCGGCAGCATAGATAGCCGCTTTAGCATTTAAGGAGTCGAAAATGGTTTCAATGAGTATGGCATCTACTCCCTCCTCAATCATCACCTCCATTTGTTGTTGATATGCTGCAACTAGTCCGTCGTAACTCACCGCACGATAGGCCGGATTATTCACATCGGGACTCATTGAACAGGTCTTGTTGGTAGGGCCCACGGCTCCTGCTACGAAACGAGGTTTATCCGGATTCTTGGCTGTATATTCATCGGCTACCGCACGAGCCAGTTTCACTGCCGCTCGATTAATCTCATCAACGTATGTCTCTACCCGATAATCCGCCATCGAAATGGTAGTGGAACTAAAGGTGTTAGTCTCAATAATATCGGCTCCTGCCTCAAGGTATTTGCGATGAATCTCTTGAATCACGTCTGGACGGGTCAAGCAAAGCAAATCGTTATTTCCTTTGAGTTGACCCGAGAGGTGAGCAAAGCGTTCGCCGCGGAAATCCTCTTCTTCGAGGTTATACTGTTGAATCATCGTACCCATGGCACCATCCAGTATAAGGATGCGTTCAAGTACTAATTGTTGAATGGTTCTTTTCATTGTTGTGATGTCTGCCAAGATGTATAATAAAACGGCGTCCCCACACTACGATCATGGCAAAGAGCAGCCGGGTGCCGATAATAATAAACCAATTGATGCCCAGCGCCACAAAGAGTATCGTGTCTTCGAGCAGCGAGTGCGAAATAGCAAGGTGATAGTTAACCGTATTCGAGTCTTTCAAAGAAAGTTTCCCCTCTTCTACCAAATCAATCATCACTGCGCCACCATAGGCAAGACCTACGACATTGCCTACAATCCATAGAAAAGGAGAATCATTAGGCAAACCGAAAACACGCATCAATGGGCGAAGTGGACGAGAGATGGAATCAATCAAATTAAATTCGGAAAGCACGCGTTGCAAAATCATCAACGCGGTTACTATGAGTACAATAGTGACAATCAACACCAGAGATGATTGAAACCAAGCGTTGAATACACCATCAAGCGATACGAACGGATCGAGTTGAACGAACAGTTGAAAGGGGGTGTTATCGGCAGGTAAAAGTGTATTCAAAAAAACGGCTACGGCAAATGCCATACCAATTCGAAGAAGGATCATGCCCCAAAAGGAAGATCCGGTCTTCTTTGTAATGGCACACTCAACCAAGAGGTTGTGAGCTACCAAACACATTAAGGTAAGAATAGTTGCTTCACGAATGGTCATCGCCAACGAAGTCATCACAGCGATCGAAGCATATAGGGGAAGGAAAATACTGGTAATAAAGACAATGGCCAATGCACCGGGCAAACCAATGAGGTTGAACAATGGATGCATATAATCGGCTAACCAGGCGATAGCACCGTAGTAATCGAGCAATCGGACAAGAAGCGACACAGGAAGAATGATCTTTAGTAACCACAACGAAGTTCCTCCAGACTTAGGTAAAGCTTCGTGAGTACACTTCCAAATGCGTGCTGCAAAAGAGGGGGTAGTATTCATGGGCACATTTTATTGACACATAGGCACATTGACACATGGACAGATGCCTCATTGGAGTATGGTTATCGTTTAAACATCCGATCCATGTCGCGACGATCGTCTTTCTCTTTCAATGATTCTCGTTTGTCATATTGTTTTTTGCCTTTTGCCAAAGCAATCACCAGCTTAGCCAATCCTTTTTCATTGATGAACAGTCGAGTGGGAACCATGGTAAACCCAGTCTCTTTGGTTCCTCGCTCCAGTTTTTTCAGCTCCTTTTTACTCAACAATAGCTTTCGGTCTCTGCGCGCTGCATGGTTGTTGTACGAGCCATAAAAATATTCTGAAATGTGCATATTCTTGACCCATAGCTCGCCTTTTGCCAAATAGCAAAACGTATCTACCAGACTGGCTTTTCCCAGACGAATCGATTTAATCTCCGTTCCTGTGAGCACAATACCTGCTGTGTAGGTATCGAGCAACTCATAGTCAAACGTAGCACGTTTATTTCTTATATTTACAGGAGCCAGTTTCATTTGTATCTTAATTTAATATTGTTGTTAGCTTGCCGAACACAAACTGAATTACCGCCGGACATACTATTAACAAAATAGAAGTCAGCATGGTGAACCGAAGACGTTTATTTTCATCGACCTGCATCAAGGTATCCGCACCCTCCCACACCACATAGACAGTATAGAACTGCAAGAGCCAGCCAATAATGCGAAAGTCGGGCAACAGTCCGATGATGATTTGAAGCACAAAGACAACTACCATGGCATAACCGGCAAACTGCTGAGCCAATGGAATATCACTCTGCATGCCAAGCATCTTTACTCGCATCTCATTGATAGCATAAGCTGCCAGAAAGTAACCCCCAAAAAGAGCTACTGCCACAGCACAACACATGGTCATCGCTATTTGAAAACTTTGCGGGCCACCCCATCCATAGGTTAGCAACGAACCGATGAAAACGGACAATCCGCCTAAACCAATCATGGGATAAACAAAAGTAACAAATACTTTTCGCCTATCCTCTTCCAAACGAATTTCCTCCCAGGCCTTGGCCGGAGAGGAAATCAGTAGCATTGTTATTTTAAATAGTTCCTTGTAGTTCAACCGTTTATTCTTTAATATCGAGTTTCACCTCGTATGTACTTTCTCTGGTAGAACCATCAGTCAGTTTGTTCGAGTTTGAATTCTCTTTAGATTTAACAATAACTTTCGTAGGATAGCTTCCCACTTCCTCTTTAAAAGCATTGATAGCTGACGTCATGTCAAAAGCCTTGTATTCCGAAACCTCTCGAATACGATCAACTTCTTTATCATCTGCCTCTTTTTCGATCGTGTGACGCAGATGTAAAATCAAATCTGTTCCCTCTAGTTCATCAAGATAGCATACGATGGTAAATGCATGTTTCCTCAACTCAGCTGTCAACTTATCGTTATCAGTCAAAGATTGAATTCGATAACCGATAGGGGCTATCAAAAAGTATTCAGCAGGCGAACTGGCATAAAGCGCACCTTTCGACACAGGCATCAGGTAAGGAACCATAAATCCTCCATCGAAGCTCATTGTTGAGATAGCATGGGTAGCGACTACGTCATTGTAAGCATCCTTTGCTTCTGAAATATTCAACGGTGCATCGATAACTTGAGGCTTTTCCCACAATTCAACGTTCAGTTTCTTAGTGTTCTCGTTTACTTCTTGTAATGCTCTATCATATTTGTAAGCCACTAAAGCAATTTTAGTTTCTGAAGGTAAATCTACCAAAGTCGAATTAGTGGGAATAAGCTCAATTCCACCCGACACGAAAGAAGATGACATCCCAATATAACTAGACTTCACCCGCATAGGTTGCAGTCCTTGAACAATTGTATTCTCTTCTCCATTCATACAAGAGGTAACCATTGCACTCATCATTACCAGTAGGGCTACCATCAAAAAATTCACATGTTTCATAAGTCTTTTCTTTTTTAGCGTTTGCAAAGATATAAAATCTAAGTTGTAATTATAAAAAGTAAACGTGAATACTTAAACAATACTGCATCACTTATTTCACTATTTTTGCAAATAGCTCCAAATGGTCATCTACATAAGCGGCAATCATAGCCGTTACTGCCTCTTCCATTTGGAAGTATTCCTCTTCGAGATCATCAAAAGCCTCATAAGGTTCATACATCGCCATGAACTCCTCTTCGGTACGTTCGCGTTCTAAATCAACACGGTTGGCATCGTAAATTTTCTTTGCTTTATAAATTAGCTTCGAAAAGTCTTCAGCCCCCCAAAGACGCATGACTTTAGCAAAAGGGTTGTCGAAAATATAACCACCATAGCCATTTTGAATCAGCTGACAGAATCCGCCTACCATAATCTCATCACGGAATATCTGATAAGCCAATAACGAATGCTGCTCGCCGGTAAGAAGGGGCATTGTTTCGGCAGTAAGCTCATCGCCTATTACTTCTTTATATTTACTGGTAAATACTTGGATAAATTCATCCATACCCTCGCCCGCTGCTGCTTGCAGAGCAAAATCTGTAACTTCTATCATATATTCAGTACTGTTAATGCTGCAAATGTACTAACTTTATTTCTGAATCGAGCCAACAGCCACCTATATCTTCGTTGTAAAAGTTAAAATCTTGCTTGAAAACACCACACAAGACATGTAAAACATCAATGATTAGGACAAAAGACAACTTTCGCTGAACTATTTCCTTAAAAATATGTAATATACATAAGCAATAAGATTATAACACCGGTAAGCAAATGATAAATACTGGCTTTTCCAAAAGAAAAAAGATTCTGCTAAGTTCAATAGCGAGAAGATTTTCTCAGTGGCTACTCAAGAAGTATCCGTTGCCTACTCCTATCTCAACACATCACACGAAGGACTCACCCAGCAAGAAGCAGAGCGTAGGTTGCAACAGTTTGGCAAGAATGAAGTCTCTACCGAACGCCAGATAAGTTGGTACGTCATGTTGCTAAAAACTTTCCTCAATCCTTTTATCGGCATATTGATGTGTTTAGCAATTATTTCGTATGTGATGGATGTGCTGATGGCCGCTCCGAATGACAGAGATTGGATGTCGGTTATTATCATTGCCGGCATCGTCTTGTTGAGCGTCACGCTACGCTTTTCGCAGGAGTGGAGATCGAACAAAGCATCTCAGGCATTAAAGAAAATGATTATCAATGATGCTATCGATCTGCGCTTATGTGGAGTGGGAACATCAAACGTTGCCCATCACAGACGAGCTCCGCATGCAAGTTCAAAATCATTGCGAACAGCTCAACAGAGACGGTATGCGGGTATTGGCCATCGCACAGAAGAGTTGGGTCGAAAAAGAGTCCGATTTCTCGGTTGCTGATGAATCGGACATGGTACTTATCGGCTATCTAGCCTTTTTAGATCCGCCAAAGCCATCTGCAGCATTAGCTATCAAGATACTGCACGAGCACGGTGTCGAGGTTAAGGTGCTAACGGGAGACAATCACATGGTAGCCTCAACCATCTGCCGCCAAGTGGGCATCGATACAACCTATACGCTGCTGGGTGTTGATATCGAACAAATGAGTGACGAAGCGCTAGAGAAAGTTATCATGCGCACCACCGTCTTTGCCCGTTTAACTCCCATGCAAAAAGCACGCATCATTGTTTTGTTGCAACGGATAGGCAACACAGTAGGCTTTCTAGGCGATGGGATCAATGACGCAGCAGCCCTTAGACAGGCAGATATTGGAATTTCGGTAGATACTGCCGTCGATATCGCCAAGGAATCAGCGGACATCATTTTGTTGGAAAAGAATTTAATGGTACTTGACGACGGTGTTTTACAGGGACGTAAAATCTTTGGCAACATCATGAAATACATCAAGATGACGGCAAGTTCAAACTTTGGCAACATGTTCAGTGTACTCATTGCTAGCATTTTTTACCCTTTTTGCCCATGTTGCCGATTCAAATCTTGATTCAAAACTTAATGTATGACATCTCGCAAACGACCATTCCGTTTGACAATGTAGACAAAGAGTACATAGACACCCCACGCAAATGGGATGCATCAGACTTGAAACGCTTTATGATCTATATTGGCCCGATCAGTTCGATTTTCGACCTGGCACTTTTTGCAGTGATGTGGTATATCTTCAAGTGTAACACACCCGAACATCAAGCACTCTTCCAGTCGGGTTGGTTCATCGAAGGACTGCTATCTCAAACCCTCATCGTGCACATGATACGTACACGCAAAATACCATTCATTCAAAGCCGTGCATCAGTGTCTGTAATGATTACCACTTTCTCTATCATGGCATTCGGCCTCATCATCCCCTTTACTGATTTGGGGAGAACGATCGGGATGGTGTCGCTTCCATGGAGCTACTTCCTATGGCTTGTAATCATACTGTTGAGTTATTGTTTGCTGGCTCAGGTTGTAAAAAACAGGTATGTACATCGCTTCAAGCGATGGTTATAAACCAATATACAAATATTTTACCATTCAGTCCACCTATCACAATATCAGTAACATCCATGTCGGAGGGCTTCATATACGTTATAATTTAGATTTTGACAGACTTATTTGCACATAAAAATAATAAGGAGTAACTTTGCGTTCGATTTGAAGATCACTACTACATATTTTTAATTATATCACTAATAAAAAAGAGCTAATTATGACTTATTCACACGAAGTGGAACACATGTGTGTTGTAAAGAAGGGTCCTAACCACGGACCGGCTCCCATACCCGAAGAAGGCAAATGGGTAAGATCAAAAGAGATCGTTGACATTTCAGGTTTAACACACGGTGTTGGTTGGTGTGCTCCTCAGCAAGGTGCTTGTAAACTAACGTTGAATGTAAAAGAAGGAATTATCCAAGAAGCGTTGATTGAGACAATCGGCTGCTCAGGTATGACTCACTCTGCTGCTATGGCTGCCGAGATTCTTCCGGGAAAGACTATCCTTGAGGCATTGAACACTGACTTGGTTTGCGATGCTATCAACACAGCAATGCGTGAGCTTTTCTTACAAATCGTTTACGGACGTACTCAATCGGCTTTCTCTGAAGGCGGTTTGATTATCGGTGCGGGTCTTGAAGACTTAGGTAAGGGTCTACGTAGCCAAGTAGGTACTACGTATGGTACATTGGCTAAAGGTCCTCGCTACCTCGAAATGGCCGAAGGTTACATCAAAAACATCTTCTTGGATAAGAATGATGAAATCTGCGGATACGAGTTCGTTCACATGGGTAGATTCATGGACGAAATCAAAAAAGGCACCGATGCCAACGAAGCATTGAAGAAAGTAACCGGCACTTACGGTCGCGTTACCGCAGAGCAGGGAGCAGTTAAACACATTGATCCACGTCACGAATAATATAAGGAGGAAAAAGAATTATGATTAGAGAAGTAAAATTTGAAAGCCAAGACCGTCGTATCAAAGGCATCATCGATACCTTGAACGCGCACGGCATCAAAGACATCGAAGAAGCAAATGCGATCTGCCATGCAGTGGGCATCGATCCTTATAAAACGTGTGAAGAGACTCAGCCCATCTGTTTTGAGAATGCAAAGTGGGCTTACGTAGTAGGTGCTGCTATCGCTATCAAAAAAGGTTGTAAGAACGCTGCCGAAGCTGCCGAAGCTATCGGTATTGGCTTGCAGGCATTCTGTATCCCGGGTTCAGTAGCCGCCGACCGTTTGGTTGGTATCGGTCATGGTAACTTGGCTGCAATGTTGCTGCGCGAAGAGACAAAATGTTTCGCATTCTTGGCCGGTCACGAGTCATTCGCTGCTGCCGAAGGAGCAATCAAAATTGCAGCTAAAGCGGATAAAGTGCGTAAAGAGCCGTTGCGTTGTATCTTGAACGGTCTTGGAAAAGACGCTGCTCAGATCATCTCACGTATCAATGGCTTTACTTATGTTCAGACTGAGTTCGATTACTACACTTCAGAATTGAAAGTAGTACGCGAAATTGCTTACTCTGACGGCAGCCGTGCTAACGTAAAATGCTACGGTGCAGACGATGTTCGCGAAGGTGTGGCTATCATGTGGGAAGCAGGTGTAGATGTATCGATCACCGGTAACTCTACCAACCCTACTCGCTTCCAACACCCTGTTGCAGGTACGTACAAGAAAGAGCGCGGATTGGCTGGCAAACCATTTTTCTCTGTAGCATCAGGCGGTGGTACAGGCCGTACGCTTCACCCTGATAACATGGGTGCGGGTCCGGCTTCTTACGGAATGACAGACACCATGGGTCGTATGCACTCAGATGCTCAGTTCGCCGGTTCTTCATCAGTTCCTGCTCACGTAGAAATGATGGGATTCTTGGGAATTGGTAACAACCCGATGGTAGGTGTTACAGTAGCTGTAGCGGTAGATATTTCACAAGTTTTGGCCAAGTAATCTAAGTAATTACTACATATAAAATCCCTGTAACTTTATCAGTTACGGGGATTTTTTGTTTGTACCTACAACAAAACGGTTCTAGAAAGCGTTACGTATGAAAACAACAAAACGATATGAAATTTAAGAATAAAACATTGGGTGAGATTGTTGCCGATAATTTTCGCGCATCACAAGTTTTTCAGCGTTACAACATTGATTTTTGTTGTGCAGGTAAACGTGGGTTTATAGAAGCATGTATAGCCGCTAAATTAGATCCTGAAGTAGTAGAGCGTGAGATATTGAATTTGGAGCAAGATGCAGCGCATGACATAGATTACAACGCCATGCAGCCCGATAAACTAATCGACTTCATTCTCCGTGAACACCATCAGTACATTGAAGCCGAAAGCCGCTCCTTACCAGCTCTTGCCGATAAAGTGGCGCAGGTACACCGCGACAAGCACCCCGAATTGGTAGAGGTAGCTCAAACGGTTCACCTCATTATGGAAGATATGTTGGTGCACCAACGTAAAGAAGAGGAGATTCTGTTCCCCTACATCAAAGCGATGGTAGAATCAAAGAAAAATGGAACAGCACTCCCCGAAGCTTGTTTTGGAAACATTGCCAACCCCATCGGAGCAATGGAGGCTGACCATGATCATGTGGGGGCTTTGATCTTCCGCTTAAAAGAGTTGACTTCCGATTTTACATTGCCCGATGATGCATGTAGCTCGTACACAACTCTCTATAAGCGGTTAGAAGAGTTACAAAACAATACGTTCAGACACGTACACCTGGAAAACAACATTCTATTCAAAGAGGCATTGAAAATGTAAAGATTAAATCCGTGCGTAGGATTATTATGTCTGTTAACAGGTGATTTTCTATTAGGTTTAGCGCTATCCGTGGTTACAAAAATAGATGAAGTTGACAAATACACAAGCATCAGTGTAAAGAGAATCGAGAATAGTACAACAGAGGAGTGAGGGGATGAGAAAGAGAATGAATAGACAAACCGCACAAGTAATTTTCAACAAACTGAATACCAACAAAGTAAATACGATTATCAAACAAATACAGTCGTACTTTTCATTGCTCGCAAAAGAAGTAATTTAAGAGTGTGTTAAATAGGTACTTTTAGTATTAAAGAGTACGTACTCTTTAATACTAAAAGTACCTACTCTTGCAAAGTAAAAAAACAAATGTGAAATCTTGATACAGTATCCATGAAAAAACACCTCCTTATTAAAAAGCCGTTCAGCGGTTTTTTAATAAGGAGGTGTCTCCTATCGATAGATAGTAGGTATTACGCTACTTTTTCGAGTTTCTTCATGATGGAGAAGATAAACAGAGCGGAAAGTAGACAGAGTACAATAAGTACGCTCCAAACCAACCACAGTTGCATATCGCCCCAGATATAACCGATGATAGCAGTCATCGAGTTGCCAATGGCAGTCGCTACAAACCAGCCACCCATCATCATGCCCTTATATTTGGGAGGTGCCACTTTGGACACGAAAGAGATGCCCATGGGTGATAAGAACAGCTCGGCAAAAGTCAACACTAAATAGGTTGAAATAAGCCAATTGGTTGAAATTAACTGGCTTGAATCGATGCCCGATGTTTCGACAGCAGTCGGGGTGGGCAAACCAATAGAGCCAAAGGCCAAAATCATAAAACCAACGGCAGCAATCAACATGCCGATACCAATTTTTCGTGGTGCAGAGGGTTCTTTTTTCTTATCTGCTAAATAGCTAAACACAGTCAAGAAGACCGGAGTCAACGCTACCACAAAGAATGGGTTGAATTGTTGGAAAATTTGAGGAAGAATTTCGACAACCGGAGTCATAGCTGAATAGCTCCAATATAAAACGCATAAAGCAGCTAATATAACTACCCCAGAAGTGGCCTTACCTTTTCCTGATTTGGATTGAAACAAAGCAAAACCGCCATAAACTGCAATGATTAGCAACACGAGATTCCATACATCGAAGCCGATACGATCGATGCCGGTAACCGACTTAACCGTATAGTCGCGTGCAAAGAACGTCATCGTTAGTCCGTTTTGGTGGAAGGCCATCCAAAAAAAGATCACCACAGCAAATACTAACAGAAGGGCTACAATGCGTTGCTTTGTTTCTGCTTTGCTCAGTTCGGGACCGGTATATCCGCTTACTGAAGCTTGTTGCTTTGAGTTATAGTCGGCATGCTTGAACATAGGACGACAAAGCATGTAGATAGCCATAGAGGCGATAAGTGATATACAGGCCACAGCAAAACCGTAGTTGTAAGCCTCGGACAGTTGAGCGATATAGGCGTGACAGAAAGCAGTAGTGTCACCCATGAAATTCTGTGCGCTTTGTAAAGCAGCAAGGGTAGTGCTACCCTCGGCTGTGATGGTTCCGTTGATGAACTGATGTGCCAACGAGGGTATTTGAGAGTCGTAAGAGAAACCAGCTTGGTTTAACACATAGTTGGTTACTTTGGTGGCTGCCGTAGGGGCGAACAAAGCACCTACGTTGATAGCCATGTAAAACAAGCTAAAGGCTCTGTCGCGCTTCGAGCTATACTCGGGAGCATCATAGAGGTTACCCACCATTACCTGTAGGTTGCCCTTAAACAGACCTGTGCCACAAGCGATGAGAAACAAAGCACCAAACATTAGCGGTTTAGCGATGTCGCTCTTAGAAGCAGTAGGAATGGCCAGCAATACATAACCCACGAACATGCAGACGATACCGGTGGTTACCATTTTACCGTATCCTTTTTTATCGGCTAAGATGCCACCGATTAAAGGCATGAAATAAACCAGGCCTAAAAAACCACCAAAGATGGTAGAGGTTTCGGTAGCCGTGTAACCAAATTTTGCTTGTAAAAATAAAGTAAAAATCGCAAGCATGGTGTAGTAACCAAACCGCTCACCTGTATTGGCAAGTGCCAAAGCATACAAGCCCTTGGGCTGTCCTTTAAACATAAATTTTAGATGTTAGATTGTTATTAAAATATTGTTTTAAATTGCAAATATATAAATTTTTTCTTGATTCAATGAACAAACAAAGAACAAACTTCGGCCTTTACTTCGCGAATCAATATTTCGGGAGCCACTTTAATTTGCAAGCCGCGCTGCCCGCCACTCACATAAATATAGGGAAACAACAAACAGGTTTGGTGTATATAAGTAGGGAAATGCCTCTTCATGCCAATGGGCGAACAGGCACCTCGAATATAACCCGTTAGGGGAAGTAGCTCTTTCATGGGTATAAGTTCACAACTTTTATTACCAGACACTTTGGCAGCCAGCTTGAGGTTAACCTCCTTATCACCGGGAACGATACATACAAAATAGCCCGTTTTATCGCCATGCAAAACAAGCGTTTTAAAAACTTGCTCTACATTCTCGCCCAAACCAGCAGCTACATGAATGGCGCTCAAGTCGCTCTCATCAACTTCATAGGAGATAAGATCATAAGAGACGTTGGCTTTATCAAGCAACCTTGCAGCGTTCGTTTTATTAATCTTCGTACTACTCATCACATGACTAATTCTTCGCGTAAGAACTTAGGTGTATAGCCTTTATCGCTTTGAGCTACCTCTTCGGGAGTGCCGAAGCTGAGCAGCTCGCCACCACCCTTGCCACCATCGGGACCCATATCGATAACGTAGTCGCCCATCTTGATCACATCGAGATTGTGCTCAATGACAATGACGGTATTCCCTTTATCAACCAGCCTGTTGAGCACACCCATTAATACACGAATGTCTTCAAAATGAAGTCCGGTGGTGGGCTCGTCGAGTATATAGAGTGTTTTTCCGGTGTCGCGTTTGGACAGTTCGGTAGCCAACTTTACCCGTTGACTCTCGCCACCCGAGAGGGTTGTTGAAGGTTGCCCCAGTTTGATGTACCCCAACCCTACATCTTGAATGACCTTGATCTTATTCAAAATTTGCGGTACGTTTTCAAAGAACTCTACGGCACGGTTGATTGTCATATCGAGCACATCGGCTATGGATTTTCCTTTAAAACGCACTTCGAGCGTTTCACGGTTATAGCGCTTGCCGTGGCACATTTCACATGGCACATATACGTCGGGAAGAAAGTTCATCTCAATGGTTTTGTATCCGTTGCCCGAACAGGCTTCGCAGCGGCCACCGGTAACGTTGAACGAGAAGCGCCCGGGCTTGTATCCTCGTATCTTTGCTTCGGGCAGCCCAACGAACAGGGTGCGAATGTCTGAAAATACACCCGTGTAGGTAGCCGGATTGGAACGGGGAGTACGTCCTAAAGGAGATTGATCAACATCAACCACCTTGTCGATATGTTCTATACCCTCGATAGAGTCATACGGCAACGGGTCTTGCAGCGAACGGTAGAAGGTTTGCGAGAGAATGGGGCGCAGGGTTTCGTTGATAAGCGTTGACTTACCACTACCCGACACGCCGGTTACGCAAATCAATTTCCCCAACGGGAACTCTACATCTACCCCTTTCAGGTTGTTTCCCTTAGCGCCTCGCAACCACAACGACTTACCGGTGCCCTTGCGACGAGCTTCAGGAACCTCTATCCGTTTCTCTCCATTGAGGTATTGTGAGGTGAGCGTACTTGTTTTAAGCATCTCCTGAGGGGTTCCCGAGAAGACCACTTCTCCACCCAAGCGTCCGGCCTTGGGACCCATGTCGATGATGTAATCTGAGGCCATCATCATGTCTTTATCGTGTTCTACAACGATGACGGAGTTGCCCATATCGCGCAACTCTTTCAACGAGTTAATTAAGCGAAGGTTGTCTCGTTGGTGCAGCCCGATACTGGGCTCATCGAGTATATAGAGTACATTGACCAACTGCGAACCAATCTGTGTAGCCAGACGAATGCGCTGACTCTCGCCACCCGAAAGGCTGACGGAGCTTCGACTAAGCGATAAATACTCCAGCCCCACATTGAGCAGGAACTTCAGGCGAGTGCGGATTTCTTTTAATATCTCAAAGGCAATCTTTTGCTGTTTATCACTCAAGAACGTGTCGACATTTTGGAGCCAATCATAAAGTTCGTTGATATCCATGCTCGCTAGTTCGCTAATGTTCTTATCGTGAATACGGAAATGCAACGCCTCTTTGTTGAGTTTGGCTCCCTTACACTCGGAGCAAACGGTGGTTTTGGCAAACTGATCGGCCCACTTCTGGGCTGTAGCCGACGCGTCTTTCTCTTGCAACATCTGAATGTACTTCACTACCCCTTCATAAGTCACAAAATAATCGGAAGAAGTACCGATCAAGGAGCTTTTTATCTTGATCCGCTCATCGGAGCCATTCAAAATTTCGTCGATGGCATCGTCGGGCAGTTCTTTAACCGGGGTCTTTAGCGTGGTTTCATATTTATCGAGCAGTGCGGCTATCTGCCAAAAGATCATCGTATTTTTATGTTTACCCAGCGGGGCAATGGCGCCTTCGTAGATGGAGAGGTCTCGATCGGGAATCACTTTATCCACATCAATCTGATTGACAATGCCCAATCCTTTGCATTTGGAGCAGGCTCCTTGCGGAGAGTTAAAAGAGAAGTTGTGCGGAGCAGGCTCACGGTAAGAGAGTCCGGTAACGGGGCACATCAGCCGTTTACTGTAATGGCGAATGCTTTCCGTTTGAGCATCGAGAATCATCAGCAGGCCGTCTCCTTGTCGCATGGCAGTGGCTACGCTCTGCTTCAGGCGCTTGTCATCTTTATCTTCTACAATAAGCTTGTCAATTACCACTTCGATATCGTGGTTTTTATAGCGATCCAGCTTCATGCCGTGGGTAATCTCGCGCACCTCACCGTCTATGCGCACGTTGAGGTATCCTTTCTTGCGTACCTGCTCAAAAAGCTCTTTGTAGTGTCCTTTACGAGTACGCACTAAGGGTGCCAAAAGGTAGATCCTTCGTCCTTTGTAGTCTTTAAGTATGAGGTCGAGTATCTGCTCTTCGGTATACTTAACCATCTTGGCACCAGAAAGGTAGGAGTAGGCATCGCCTGCACGGGCAAAGAGCAGACGGAGGTAGTCGTATATTTCAGTGGTAGTGCCAACCGTAGAGCGAGGATTCTTGTTGGTTGTTTTCTGTTCGATAGAGATGACCGGACTTAAGCCGGTAATTTTATCCACATCGGGCCGCTCGAGGCTACCCAGGAAGTTACGGGCATAGGCCGAGAAAGTTTCGATGTAGCGTCGTTGACCTTCGGCAAAGATGGTATCGAATGCGAGTGACGATTTTCCACTTCCACTCAAGCCGGTAATCACCGTAAGACTGTCACGTGGAATTTCGGCATCGATATCTTTTAAATTGTGTACACGCGCTCCGTATACGTTTATATATTCTGTTTCCTTCATTTTCTATCTTAATCATTAATTAGGAGGGGCAACACCCTACACGATTGCAAAATTAATGTTTCCCATCGAGATAAAGTTCTAAAAAAATACAATATTATTTTCTTTACTTAATTATTATGCAGATATAGGTCGTTTTTCTTACCTTTGTTGCTTCATTTTAAGAACCAATAGTTTATAATTTAATGAAACCAATCAGAAGAATACTCCTTTCCTTGCTTTTCTTAAGCCTCTCTTACAGCGGTGTTTTAGCACAAGAGGCTTCATCTTATTTCCTTCATACCATTGAGAAAGGACAGAGCTTATACTCTATTTCAAGTATGTATGAAGTAAGCCAGGCAGATATTATCAAATTAAACCCCGGATGTGAAGAGAAAATTGTGGCCGGTCAAGCCCTTCGGATTCCACAAAACAAGACTACACAGAGTCAGGAAAAGTTCCACACGATTCAGCCGGGAGAGACCTTGTATAAATTGACTACTACCTATAAAACTTCGGCCAAAGCCATTTGCGAAGCCAACCCCGGACTAAGTGCAGAGAACTTTCGTGTGGGGCAGGTTATCCTCATACCCACAACAGGCGAAACTGTAACAGCCGTAACTCCGAAAACAGAGGTCAATAACGCTGTAACTCCTTTGAATACAGGAAAATCGAAATGCAAAGACATGCACAAAGTGAAACGCAAAGAGACCATCTTTAGCGTAAGCCGGGAGTATGGAATCACAGAAGAGGAGCTGATCGCAGCTAACCCTGAACTGCTCGACGGAATGAAAAAAGGACGTTTCCTTTGCATCCCCTACCCTACACAACGCATCATGACTCCGAAGGAGATAGACAAAAACACCACCCCACCCAGTGACAGTGAGCTATTTCGTGAGAGCAAGCAGGTTCCCAAAAACATCGGAACAATTAAAGCAGCCATCATTTTACCCTTTACACAAGACAGACGCATGACTGAATATTATGAAGGATTCCTCATCGCACTGGATAGTTTGAAACGCTCGGGGGTATCAGTAGATTTGTATGTCTACGATTCGGGTAGTGAGAATGCCTCTATCGCTCCAATTTTAGCCAAAGAAGAAATGAAACGAATGAACATCATCTTTGGGCCGCTTTATCAACAACACATCAAACCGCTTTCGACCTTTGCCAAGAAGAATGACATCCGCTTAATCGTTCCTTTCTCTTCGAAAGATAGTGAAGTATTTAACAATGCGTCGATCTATCAGATAAATACGCCTCAGTCTTATTTATACTCTGAGGTGTATGAGCACTTCATGCGTCAGTTTTCTAATGCCAACGTTGTTGTTCTTACATCGACCCATATAGACAAAGAGAAGGAGGAATTTATCAATGGATTGAAACAAGAGTTGAGTCGCAAAGGAATCGCTGTAAAAACAGTGTCCGAAGGAGCATCACAGGATGTGTTGAAAAGTGCTTTGCGCAGTGATAAAGAAAACATCTTTATTCCAACATCGGGCAGCAACGTGACCTTGATTAAGATACTACCACAACTTACCTTGCTGGTACGTGATAACCCGACAGCGAACATTCACCTTTTCGGATACCCCGAGTGGCAAACCTATACACGCGACCACCTGAATAGTTTCTTTGAATTGGATACCTATTTCTATTCATCGTTTTACACCAACAACCTGTTGCCATCAGCCATCAACTTTACAAACTCCTACTACAAATGGTATAGCAAGGAGATGGCAAACACCTATCCAAAGTATGGTATGCTGGGATTTGATACGGGCTATTTCTTTCTTAAAGGCTTGTCGCGCTATGGCACAGAGCTGGAGAAAAACCTGTCGCGCATGAATCTAACTCCGATACAGACCGGTTTCAAATTTCAACGGGTCAACAATTGGGGGGGATTTGTAAATAAGAAGGTCTTCTTTGTGCGGTTCAATAAGAATTTTGAGTTAGTAAAACTTGACTTTGAATAAAAAGGAATGACAACACTAAAATCAATCATAACAACTGCCGGATTACTAATAGCCATCGGTCTTCCTGTGTCGGCACAGATAGGTGAACTGCGTCAGAACTTTGCCATAGGGGTAAATGGCGGGGTTAACTACAGCAACGTAAGCTTTCAGCCCACCATCAAACAGAATGGCTTACTAGGCGCAACCGGAGGGATAACAGCCCGATACATCTCTGAGAAGTATTTTGCTATGATCTGTGGCGTGCAGGTCGAGTTGAATTATGCTCAACGAGGCTGGGACGAGAAATTTGACCAGCTTGACGACGACCGTTCGTATAGCCGAACGATGAATTACCTCGAAATTCCGTTCTTGGCTCATCTGGCTTTTGGCAAAGATCGAGGTGCGCAGTTCTTCTTGAACCTGGGACCGCAAATGGGCTTTCTGTTGAGCGATAAAGAAGAGACGGCGGGAACTTGGAAAAAGGAGCAGTTAGATAGAGAACCGTATGGCAAAAAGATTCAAAACAATTTCGATTACGGAATTGTGGGGGGTGCAGGACTTGAAATTAGGACAAAAGCAGGTAACTTTCTGATAGAAGGAAGGTATTACTTCGGGCTTGCCGATTTCTATAACAGCACGAAAAAAGACTATTTTTCGCGCTCGGCACATACTACTATCTCGGCAAAAATAGCGTATCTGTTTGATCTAAAGAAATAAGATAGGCACCTAAAAAAAATAAAAAAATGGTTACTGATACTCTCCTCAAGTGAGAATGAATCAGTAACCATTTTCGTTAACATTAACCGCACACGAATAGCGGCAACTGTTTTTTATCTCAATCGGTCTGCGGTTCTTACCATTACCTCGTCTCGCCCGATAGCACGAATGGCAAGTATATTAAAGATGATAGCGACTAGTGGAAGACACAAGGACCACGCCAAGCGATAAGAAGCGTCCAGATCATCTTTCAACACATATATAAAGGCTAAGAAAGTTAAGTAATACCCCACCAGAAGAATGGTGTTAAAGATAGACATGCGTATCTGCAACATTCGGTTTTTGAACAGAAAGACGCTACACAGTGCAATGATCGTACTCAACAGTAGGATGCCAAACATACCCCATGTAGAATTAAATACTTCGCCAACTTGTATGCCTAGCGGTTTCAAGGTATATAATGCCGCATCGGGACCCATAAAGTAGCCTACCGGCAAACACATGCTTGAGATGAGCAATGCAGCTACAAGCAATAAATAAATGGTCTGAATTCGTTGAATCATAATTAAGTAATAGTTTGTTTGATGGCAATAAAATAGTCAAGCAATAAGAATATGAGAAGAATCTTCCACTTACTACTTGACTATTTTAATCTTATTGGTACAGGCAAATGCCAAACGAGAAGCAGGTTTCTACTTACTGCAATTTCTCTTTTTCTTTTGCCGGATTTCTATAATAAATCTTTCCTTCTATGTATTCTTGTGCAGCGATCAGGTCGGGTTTCGGCAACTTCTCGTAATAGCGAGAAATTTCAATCTGCTCTCTGTTCTCAAACACTTCTTCGAGGTTGTCGGTATACGAAGCAAACTCGGCAAGTTTCTTGGAAAGATCACTTTTAATGAGTACACTGATTTGATTGGCACGCTTACCAATGATAGAAACAGTCTCGTAGATATTACCAGTGTCAGCACATAAGTCCATCATGTCACGGGTAATCGTATTCGATGGAGCATTTGTTTTTTTGTAATCCATAAATCTTTTTATAATTTAATCTTTAGTTACGTAACTTGAGGATGCCTCGAATATTCGATCAGCATCTTTCAAATATTTGCTTTCGGGAAACTCATTCTTAAACGCATAACATTCGTCTATTGTTTCGCGGTAGCGTTCGGCGCGTTTATCTTCGGTACTATTCATTGCCATCTCGTATTTGGCACGAAGCACCATAATAGATAAATCTTCGCGATAATGCGTATAGGGATAATCTCGTAATGCGTTCTGAGCAGTGATAACACAGGAGAGGTAGTTGTTAGCTCCCATATAGTTACCTAAGTTGTAATACAGCTTGGCCGAAAGAAACTCTTTCAACACCAACTTATCTTGAAGTTCAAAAATCATGTTTTGCGCTTCCTGCTTCTTGTCGCTACCGGGGTAGTACTCCAGAAACATTTGCAGTTGTTGAATAGCTGAATAAGTTCCAGACTGATCTAAGCGAGCTTCGGGTGTATCAAGATACAATGCTTTACCGGCATGGAAGCGAGCCAATTCAGAAAACGTGCCACGAGGATAGGTATTGAAATAGGTGATAAAAGACTGGGCAGCCGTAGAATAATCTTTCTGATTGTAGTAGCTCATCGCTAACATATACAGCGACTCTTCTGCTTTATCGGTTCCTTTCAAGATAATAATCAATTCGCTCAACAACGTAGCCGACTTGCTATACTGACCTTTGGCAAAATAGTTCTTAGCAGCTTCGTACTTGTATTCGTAATCTGTGCTTTTCAGTATCTTGTTATACTCGCCACACGAGGATAAAACAAGGGCTGCAAGCAGAGTTATAATGATATTCTTTTTCATCTTATTTTAAATAGTGTGCAAATTTACTGATTCGCACCGAATAAACCAATTAATCAACGTTCTTTTAATACAAATAAATGTATTGAGCACTGACCATAACTTTCGCGGATGCGTGAGAATCAATCTTTGTGGGCTTTTACAACTGATACAAGTCACTTGCGGCCAGTAAATCGATCTTTTTTTCTTTGAGCACTCGGATACAGTTTTCCATATCGTTGGGACGAATGACCACATTGGCTGTACTGTTGTTGGCAAAGGAGTACATGTATTCGATGAAAACGCCTTCGCTAGAAAGATAGCCCAACACTTTGGCTAAAGCACCCGGCACATTGGGGCAACTAAGGCCTATCACGTCGGTTATATTGACTGCAAAATGATTCTCTTTCAACACGTTGTATGCCTTCTCTGGATCAGACACAATGCCGCGTAAAATACCAAAGTCCGCATTCTCAGCTATAGATAAAGCAGAGAGGTTAATTCCTTCTTTAGCCAGCACCTCGGTTACTTCGGTTAAACGACCAGATTTGTTTTCCAAAAAGATAGAAAGTTGTTTTGCTACCATGATTATAAAAAGTTTAAAGTGGAGTGTTAAAGTGTTCTGTTGTCTATTACTCGTTTGGCTTTACCAACGCTGCGTTCGATGCTACGTGGTTCGACCAACTTCACATCGACGCCTAAACCCAGTACGCTATGCAACCTGCCTACGAGCTTTTTCTTTAAAGCAACCATCTTGTTGATCTCGTCGGAGTAACAATCCGGTCGTACCTCTACCTTAAGCTCCATGATATCGGTATTGTTTTTGCGATCGATGGTAAGCAGGTAGTGCGGCTCAAACTCGGGCATTTCAAGAATAACTGATTCGATTTGTGTAGGGAACACATTGACCCCACGAATAATCAGCATATCATCGCTACGTCCAAGAATACGATCCATTCGTACCAACGTGCGGCCACAAGCGCATGCTTCGTGGTGAAGTGCTGTAAGGTCTTTCGTTCGGTAACGCAACAAAGGCATTCCTTCTTTGGTTAGGTGCGTAAACACCAATTCGCCTGGTTGTCCGGGCTCTACGGGTTGCGACGTTAATGGGTCTACGATTTCGGGGAAGTAGTGGTCTTCATTCAAATGGGTGCCCTGTTGGCACTCGCATTCATAACCCACACCCGGACCGGCAATTTCGCTCAATCCGTAAATATCGTATCCTTTGATACCCAGCTTCTCTTCGATCTCCTTGCGCATACTTTCAGTCCACGGTTCGGCACCAAAGGCACCAATCTTCAATTTGAAATCTTCGCGTGGAAGCCCTGAATCTTTAACCGTATCGGCCAAGTAAAGGGCATACGAAGGGGTACAGCAGAGCACTGTTGAGCCAAAATCGTGCATCAGGGTAATCTGCTTCTCGGTGTTTCCGCTTGACATCGGGATCACCGATGCACCAATGTTCTCGGCTCCTGCATGAGCACCCAAGCCACCGGTAAACAATCCGTAACCGTAGGAGATTTGAAACATATCGGAACTATCGGCTCCATAGGCCGTAAAAGCGCGAGACAAGCATTCGGTCCACGCCGACAGATCCTTGCGAGTATAACCCACAACGGTAGGTTTACCGGTGGTTCCCGAAGAGGCATGAATACGAACAATCTGACTCATCGGCACAGCACAGAGTCCGAAAGGATAGTTGTCTCTTAAATCGTGCTTGGTGGTGAACGGCAGTTTCACAATATCGTCGATGCTATGAATGTCATCGGGAGTAAGCCCTAACTCTTGCATTTTCTTGCGATAAAAAGGCGTGTTGAGGTAAACGTGTTCTACAATTTTACGGAGTCGGATCCCTTGAATCTTGCGAAGGCTTTCGCGATCCATGCATTCGATACTTTCATTCCAAATCATGTTTTTCGCTATGTTTTTAATTGTATTAATCTGTATTTTGTAATAAACTGTTGCAAAGTAAAGGATTTATTTCAAAAAATGATTTGTTTTTCTCAACTATTTTACCGAATATTGTCGTCACATTAATAGTATTCTATGGATTTTGAATTAATATCGACCTATAAACCCACCGGCGACCAACCCGAAGCCATTGCACAGCTGACTAATGGAGTGCGAGAAGGGCTTCCTGCTCAAACATTGCTTGGAGTAACCGGGTCTGGAAAAACCTTTACCATTGCCAACGTTATTGCCAATGTGAACAAACCAACACTGATACTGAGCCACAACAAAACATTGGCTGCACAACTGTACAGCGAGTTTAAAGGTTTTTTCCCCAACAATGCTGTGGAGTATTATGTATCCTATTACGACTATTATCAGCCCGAGGCCTACCTGCCCGGATCTGACACCTATATCGAAAAAGACCTGGCCATCAATGACGAAATCGATAAGCTGCGACTAGCAGCGACCTCTTCCCTTTTATCGGGTCGTAAAGATGTGATTGTTGTATCATCTGTATCGTGCATTTATGGAATGGGTAACCCTGCCGACTTTTACGAAAATGTAATCGAAGTACAACGGGGGCGTATGCTCGATCGCAATGTATTCTTGCGTAAACTGGTCGACAGCCTCTATGTAAGAAACGATATCGACCTCAGCCGTGGAAATTTTCGTGTAAAGGGCGATACAGTAGATGTTCACCTAGCTTACTCGGACCACCTGTTGCGCGTAAGCTTTTGGGGAGACGAAATTGATGGTATTGAAGAGATAGACCCGCTTTCGGGGGTCACCATTGCTCGGTTCGAGGATTATAAAATCTATCCGGCCAATCTCTTCATGACCACCAAAGAGGCTACCTTCCGCGCCATTCATCAAATTGAAGACGACTTGACGAAGCAGGTCGCCTTTCTGGAGTCAATCGGTAAAGAGTACGAAGCCAAACGGCTCTATGAACGGGTTACGTATGACATGGAGATGATTCGTGAACTGGGACACTGCTCAGGCATCGAAAACTATTCGCGTTATTTTGATGGGCGCGAGGCAGGTACTCGCCCCTACTGCCTGCTCGATTTCTTTCCAGATGATTTTCTTTTTGTGATTGACGAGAGTCATGTTAGCATCCCCCAAGTACGTGCTATGTATGGTGGTGACCGTGCCCGCAAGATCAACTTGGTAGAGTATGGCTTTCGCCTACCGGCAGCCATGGATAACCGTCCGCTGAAGTTTGAAGAGTTCGAAGAGATGACCAAGCAGGTGATCTACGTCAGTGCCACCCCGGCCAACTACGAGTTGGAGCAGAGCGAAGGCATTATCGTGGAACAAGTAATTCGCCCCACCGGGCTACTCGACCCCATTATAGAAGTACGCCCCAGCCTCAACCAGATTGATGACTTAATGGAAGAAATTCAGCTTCGCATTGAACAAGGAGAACGCACCTTGATTACCACCCTTACCAAACGCATGGCAGAGGAACTAACAGAATATCTGTTGAACAAAAGTGTTCGTTGCAACTACATACACAGTGATGTAGATACGTTAGCACGTGTAAAGATTATGGATGATCTTCGACAAGGGGTTTATGATGTGCTTATCGGAGTTAACCTGCTACGCGAGGGGCTCGACCTGCCCGAAGTATCACTGGTTGCCATTCTCGATGCTGACAAAGAGGGCTTCCTACGCTCCCACCGCTCATTGACACAAACAGCCGGACGTGCTGCCCGAAACATCAATGGAAAGGTGATTATGTATGCCGATAGAATGACCGATAGCATGAAACTAACCATCGACGAAACCAACCGTCGACGAGAGAAACAACTGGCCTATAATGAAGCGCATGGCATCACGCCACAACAAATTAAGAAAGCCCGCAACTTGGCTGTATTTGGTGGAAGCAGTGCAGAATTGGAAGAGTTGCGTAGAGAATCGCACGCCTATATCGAACCCACAGGAAGCAACATAGCAGCCGATCCGATTGTACAATACATGAGCAAGCCTCAGATGCAGAAGAGCGTTGAACGCACGCGTAAATTGATGAAAGAAGCGGCCAAGAAGTTGGAGTTTATCGAAGCCGCGCAATACCGCGACGAATTGCTGAAACTGGAAGATTTGATGAAAGAGAAATGGGGATAATAGAAGCAAGCTTTACGCAATCGTACAAGATTTAAGAAATTCTTTAGCACCACAGCTGTAATAAGAGCTATTTTAAATTATCTTTGCAGCTTGTAATAGACACGAGAAAAAGTGCCTGTAGAACATACATAAAAGAAACAATTCACTAATTTAAAAACCCAAAAGAACATGTCAATGCATACATGGTTTGAATGCAAAATCCGTTACGAAAAAGTGATGGAGAATGGAATGAACAAAAAGGTAACGGAACCTTATCTGGTTGATGCGCTGAGCTTCACCGAGGCAGAAGCCCGCATCATCGAAGAGATGACCCCGTTCATCACCGGAGAATTTACGGTTTCAGACATCAAACGCGCTAATTATAGCGAGCTTTTTCCTAGCGACGAAGAGTCAGCCGATCGTTGGTTCAAATGCAAACTAATCTTTATTACGCTCGACGAGAAGAGCGGAGCCGAAAAGAGATCATCGACACAGGTGTTGGTGCAAGCGGGCGACCTGCGCGATGCTGTAAAAAAGTTAGACGAAGGCATGAAGGGTACGATGGCCGATTACCAAATTGGCATGGTATCAGAAACGCCAATCATGGATATTTACCCGTATGGCGAAGGTCCTAACGATAAACCCGAAGTATAAACAATGAGTATTGCTGATAACTTAAAGCAAGTGCTAACCGAGCTCCCTATGGGAGTGCGGTTAGTTGCTGTTTCAAAATTTCACCCCAACGAAGCTATTGAAGAGGCCTACCGGGCGGGGCAACGTATTTTTGGAGAGAGCAAAGTGCAGGAGATGACAGCAAAACAGGAGAGCTTACCCAAAGATATCGAGTGGCACTTCATCGGCCATCTGCAAACAAACAAAATAAAGCATATGGCGTCCTACGTGGACATGATTCACGGGATCGACTCCTACAAACTGCTTGTCGAAGTAAACAAACAGGGCGCAAAGGCAGAGCGTGTCATTAACTGTTTGCTACAACTCTATATCGCACAAGAGGATACTAAATTTGGTTTCAGCCCCGACGAATGCCGGGAAATGTTAACCGCCGGTGCGTGGAAGAGCTTGCAGAACATACGAATATGCGGACTCATGGGTATGGCGAGCAACACCGATGATACCGAACAAATAGACAGAGAGTTTCATACATTACAAACCCTCTTTAAAGAGTTTAAAGCGACAATATTTGCCGACGCACCTCACTTTCGAGAGTTGTCTATGGGTATGTCTCACGATTATCACCAAGCCATTGCCGAGGGTAGTACATTGGTGCGCGTGGGCAGCAAGATTTTCGGAGAAAGAAATTATTAACCATCAATGAATCATATCATGAGCGATTTACAAACGACTTTTGCAGGATTGAAACTAAGAAATCCTATTATCATCAGCAGTTCGGGACTCACTAACACCGCTGTAAAAAACGAAAAGCTGGAAGCAGCCGGAGCAGGAGCTATTGTTCTAAAATCTCTTTTTGAAGAACAAATCACCATCGAGGCCGACCGACTAAGAAACCCGTCATACTATCCGGAAGGGAGTGACTACTTGGTAGAGTACATCCGCAATCACGCCCTATCAGAGTACTTGGAGCTCATTAAAGAGAGTAAAAAAGTATGCACCATCCCCGTCATTGCCAGCATCAATTGCTACCGTGATAGCGAATGGGTGGATTTTGCCAAACAGATAGAGCAAGCCGGAGCAGATGCTCTGGAAATCAACATCTTGGCTTTGCAAACAGACTTGCAGTATGCTTACGGATCGTTCGAGCAACGTCACATAGATATCTTGAGGCATGTAAAGCAAACAGTCAGTATCCCGGTTATCATGAAGTTGGGCAGTAACCTAACCAACCCTATCGCTTTGATCGATCAGCTTCATGCCAATGGTGCCGGAGCTGTGGTGCTTTTCAATCGTTTCTATCAGCCGGATATTGATATCGAGAAGATGGAACAGACCTCGGGCAATGTATTCAGCAATGTCGATGATTTGTCACTGTCATTGCGTTGGGTAAGCATTGCTTCTTCGTTGGTCACTAAAATTGATTATGCAGCATCGGGTGGTATTCACAAACCCGAGGACATGGTGAAAGCTATTCTGGCAGGAGCTTCTGCCGTTGAGATATGCAGCGTGATTTACCAAAACACCAGTGCCTTTATCGGAGAGAGCAACCGCTTCACCGAAAGCTGGATGCAACGGAAAGGCTTTAAGCACATTTCTCAGTTTAAAGGTCTATTGAATGCAAAAGATATAGAAGGTATCAATGTATGGGAGCGTACACAGTTCTTGAAATACTTCTCGAACAAGGTGTAAATTCCATAAAGCTACCATACGATGGCAGTGTCGATACGATTAACGGATAAAAGAGAAATAAGTCAGACTTATTTCTCTTTTATCCGTTAATCGTATCTCTTTCAGCTGGTATGCGATAATGTCTTCCCATTCCATTCGCTTAATGGTGGAGAGGTGAGCAGTTTTATTTTATTCTCAAGCAATCGGTTCGTCATGACAGACCTCTTTAACACCTCCATCTTGACTGGAGAGACAATAATCGTATGTACATCATTATCTACTAAATTCGCTATGTAACAGCAGACTAATATCACGATAGTAAATAGATCAATAGCAGGATTGTCCATATAGGCAGAACCATCGCAGAGAGATATTGTTTAAAAAAAAATTGCCAATATATAGGCCTGTTAGACACAATATATTGGCAACATTATTGGGTTCATCCATTAATAATACATAACATGGGCTACATCAGGTTGCTCGCTAGCTCGCTAAGCTCGCTTCGCTCTCCTTTTATTAGGTTTATGTGTGCAAAAATTGACTGATCTTTCATGCGGTCAATCATGTAGACTAATCCGTTGGATTGACTATCCAGATACGGTTGGTCAATTTGTTGAATATCGCCTGTAAAGACCATCTTGGTTCCTTCTCCGGCACGGGTAATGATTGTTTTCACTTCGTGCGGGGTCAAGTTTTGAGCTTCATCAATGATACAGTAAGTCTCGCTCAGGCTTCTTCCGCGTATAAAGGCAAGGGCTTCGATGACTAGTTGCCCGCTTTTCTGCATATCCTCAATTCGTTTAATTTCAGTTGAGTTTGACGCAAACTGATTTTTGATCACATTCAAGTTGTCAAATAGGGGTTGCATATAAGGGGCAACCTTCTCTTGCGCATCTCCGGGCAAGAAGCCCAAATCCTTGTTAGACAGTGCCACAATGGGGCGTGCTAATAATATCTGCTTGTATTCGGTCAGCTTTCCTAAAGCAGCAGCCAGTGCCAGCAGGGTTTTTCCTGTACCGGCTTTACCGGTTAGTGCCACTAATTTCACATCCGGATCGTTCAATAGTTCAAAGGCAAAACTCTGTTCAGCATTGCGAGCTTCGATGCCGAAATTTTTGGTTTTATTAACTCGGTAAACCAAACGGGTAAACGGATTATAACGGGCAAGTACACTACTGCGATCGCTTTTCAGAATGAAACATTCGTTGGGGCGAACGATGTCTTTAAAGTCGAATTCGCTGATGCTCAACCCCTCTTTGGTTGAATAGATGCGGTCAATCAACGCAGGATTAATATTATCAAATACTTCATTGGTCTTTTCAAAAATATCTACATTCAACACCTTATCGGTGATGTAATCTTCGCAAAGTACACCTATTGATCGAGCCTTCATGCGCAGGTTCAAGTCTTTGGTCACGAGTATCGTTTTGGTCTTCGGAAATTTCTCTTCCAGATACTCGGCTACGGCCAAGATGAGATGATCGGGTTTAGGTGTTGGGAACGAAGCTTGTACTTTGGGAGCATCGACCTTTCCGGTAATAACAAACAGACGTCCTAGGCCTTCGCCCAGTGGCGCTCCACTCGAAAAGAGATTGTCGTCAGTGATTAAATCAAGTTCGCGCACAAACTCGCGAGCATTATAATTAATCTGTTCATTCCCTTTTTTAAATACATCCAATTCCTCCAAAACAACGATGGGTAAATAGATATCGTTCTCTTGAAAATTCTTCAAGCAATTGTAGTCGTGAAGAATGACGTTTGTGTCAAGCACAAAATTTTTCTTTGTTCCCATACTTTCTTTTTAGATTTAAATGTTGATATTTGCACGCTGATTCATCAATCCAATGCCTTCATTCTAATTGATGTTTACAAGATAACAAATAAATAGACTACAAAGATTACTGATCCGTTAAATATTACAAAAATGAATTATAAGGAGACTTTAAACTACTTATATGAGCATGCACCCATGTTTCAGCAAGTAGGAAGCAAAGCATACAAAGAAGGGTTAGCGAACACCCAAGCACTTGACGACCATCTAGAACACCCCCATAGCGCATATCGAACCATTCATGTGGCCGGAACCAATGGTAAAGGGAGCTGTTCGCACACACTCGCCGCTATTTTGCAATCGTCGGGATACCGGGTAGGCTTGTACACCTCTCCTCACCTACTCGATTTCAGAGAACGCATTCGCATCAACGGTCAGCCAATTCCCGAATCCTATGTAGTCAATTTTGTAGAAGAGCAGCGAGCATTTTTTGAACCCTTACACCCTTCCTTTTTCGAGTTGACCACAGCTATGGCTTTCCGCTATTTTGCCGACGAGAAGATAGACGTAGCCGTTATTGAAACCGGATTGGGCGGACGCTTGGATTGCACCAACATTATCCAACCCGATTTGTGCATCATTACAAACATAGGGTTAGATCACACACAGTTTCTTGGCGATACCTTAGAAAAGATAGCGACCGAGAAGGCAGGCATTATCAAAGCGAAAACGCCTGTTGTTGTAGGCGAAACAACAGCAGAGACACGACCTGTATTCACTCGCAAAGCAGAAGAGATTGAAGCGCAAGTTTTTTTTGCAGCAGACGACGTGCAGATACTAAGCAAAGAGGTGCCCACCGATGGAAAAGCACATGCTCACTGTATTGATACACCAGATTACAGCACAGGAGTTATTTATCAAACCAAGACGTACCCTGATCTGAAAGCAGCATTAGGAGGCTACTGCCAAGAGCTCAATACAAACACTATTCTGCATGCAGTGGCACAGTTAACAAAGATAGGATACCGGATAACGGAAAGAGACGTGCGCGAAGGCTTCATGCATGTTTGTGAAATGACCGGATTGATGGGACGTTGGCAGAAGCTATGCAGGAAACCCACTGTTATCTGCGACACCGGGCACAATGTAAACGGTATGCAATACATAACAAAGCAATTGGAACAGTGCACGTACGACCACCTACACTTTGTCATTGGCATGGTCAATGACAAAGACATACACGCCATGTTGAGCCTCCTACCTACTAACGCTACGTATTATTTCACCAAAGCCAGTGTACAGCGTGCTTTACCCGAAGAGGTATTGAAAGAGCAAGCGCAGGGGCTTGGCTTGCAGGGTAGTTGTTATCCTAACGTATGCGAAGCGGTGCAGGCTGCAAAAGCAAAAAGCCTCCCCGAAGACTTCATCTTCATAGGAGGCAGTAGCTTTATTGTAGCCGATTTATTAACGAGCCGCGATACACTCAATCTCTACTAAGGCATCTTTGGGCAATGCTTTCACTGCAAAGGCAGAGCGAGCGGGAAATTCACCGTCAAAATAGCTGGCATATATCCCATTCATCCCGGCAAACAGAGACATATCTTGCAAAAAAACGGTCGTTTTAACCACATCAGCCATCGTCAGTTCGGCTGTTTCTAAAATATGTTTCATGTTTTCGAGCGACTGGTGTGTCTGTGCTTCAATGCCATCGGGCATTTCACCTGTAGCAGCATTAATAGGCAGCTGTCCCGATACAAAAACCATTCCATTGGCTTCAATAGCCTGACTGTAAGGGCCAATAGCCCCCGGAGCTTTTTCACTACAAATTACTTTCTTCATTCCACTAATTAATATTAATTCGTTTTACATTTGTTTCAAGATTCGAAGATAAGAAAAAAAGAAGAAAAGAGGAATAAACCAAGCAGTATTTTAATACTTCGTGCATTTATAGGAGTAGTTACAAGAGATTAATGAACATATAACCTAAACCGATCACGGTAACCTAAACCGAGACTAAAAACCCCCTATAACTGAAAATGGTTATAGGGGGTTTTTCTTATTATTTATACCAAGCGTCTCCGCTCGTTAGTTGTCTGTTCTTAATTTGTCCGCTCTTTATTTGCAATGCTTTAAGATCAGCTCATCTACATTGGTATCGCCCAACTCTTTCGCTTTGGCAAAGTTAGCACAAGCCTCAGCGTTTTTCTTTAGCTGTACTTGGCAGATGCCCAGCAATCGATAAGCCTCGGCATATTTTGAATCGAGTTTCAAGGCTTCGTTCAGCGTTGTTACTGCCTCTTCATACCGACCTACTCGCAAGTTTATCACGGCTTGTTCGGCGCGGTAAGTCAACTCTGTGGGGTTAAGTTCGATGGCCTTAGCAATGTCCTCCAGTGCACGTTGAAACTGCTTGGCTTTCAATGCAGCTTGTTCGCGATAATAGTAAAACACATCGTTCACCTGTCCGTTTACTGCATTAAAATAGGCATCATAATCAAGCATGGCTGCGCGATACTGTTCGGCATTGACGTTCATCTGCGCCCGTTCCAGCAAATAAGGGGCCATGTCGGTCGTCATGGGCTGGGGGCAACGAGAAATGCAACTATCCAATAACGCAACGATCTCCTTCGGATTTGCTTTCATCAGCTCCTTGGTTTTGGCGGCATTGAAGAACGTTGCTGCCGAAGCCAGAGAACCGGTATTCAGTTTTTCGTAACTTGCTAACGCTCCGGCATAATCTTGTTTGGCAAAAAGAATATCACCCTCCAACTGTGTATACACCGGCTGCGGGTCGATGGTAAACGCACTACGCACGTGCTCCAATGCTTTATCATAGGTCCAGTCCTTGAATACTTTCTCGGGCTTACCTAGCTGATAGTTATACATCATCTTTGCCAGATTGTAGTAAACTTCATCTTTCTTCTTAGCTACCTTCAGCGCTTGATCCATATCATCCGAAGCCTTCTGGTAGTCGGCATCCTCTTTGGCGGTAAACAAGTAGTTGTTCGATCTGCGTATGTAACCGTCAATGCTGTTAGGATACTCGCGCACATAGTCATCGAGAAGCACTGCATATTCCTCAGGAGAAACCTGCGAAGAGGCCATATACAGAAACACCATTGCTTGCTCTTCCGTGTCGGGCAAGGCTTTCTTGATGCCGATGTTTTTGAGTGTTACATCACTCATCGAAAGGGCATTGATGCTTTGCGATAGCGCAAAGGCTGCACCTACAGCGTAACAAGAGGTAGTGTCTTGACCGGATGAACGTTGAGCCAACCCAAACACCTGCCCCTCAGCATTCATTATCGGACAGCTAACCATCTTCTCTTTGAGGCTCATGCCAAGTGTGTAGTAGTAGTATTTATCAGCTATTTTAGTAACCGCTTTCACTTTTCCTTGGGTAAAGTTGCGATCCTTTTGCGTAGAGTATGGCAATAGATAAGCAGCAGCATCTACTGCCGGGGACACTGAGGCCACCTGCAATGCAGGCACTTTCTTCTCCGTTATCGCTACTCGAAACTTAATCACATCATACATATCATTGGCTCCCAGAATGGCACTGACAGCCATCTGCTTGCCTTCGGCATTGATAATAACGGCTCGTTGCGCGCCTTTGAACAAAGAGCAGTCTGACAGCGCCACACCATCTTCGGTCACAAAAAAACCGTTGCCCGTATTGAGTATCTTATCATTATTGTCGTAGGTTACAACGGAGAACACCGATCGTTTGGCCTTCTCCACCCACTTGGGTGCTTGTGCCATGCTTGCCTGGGTCAACAGGCAGAGCATGAAAGTTAGTAGTAGATTTTTTTTCATGTGTCGTATTTTTATTCGTTATTTCGTTGTTTCACTGCCTCGTAAATTAGAATTCCTGCAGCCACCGATACATTGAGCGATTCAATAGTGCCCAGCATCGGTATCTTTACCCACTCGTCACACAACGCTAGATTATCATAAGAGACACCCGTATCCTCGGCACCCATAATGATGCACATCGGTCCGGTGTAGTCGCCTTTCGAGTATTCATAATCGCCCTTTTCGGTAGCAGCCACAATGCGGAAGCCACTCTCTTTGAGATATTGCAAAGTACTCTTTAAGCTCTGTTCGCGACAAACCGGAAGCGTGTGTAGTGCACCAGCCGAGGTTTTCATGGCGTCGGCATTCACCGTTACACTTCCCCGTGCAGGAATAATAATGGCATCGACAGCTGCGCACTCGCAAGTACGGGCTATGGCCCCAAAGTTGCGCACATCCGTTATGCCATCGAGCATCACAAACAGTGGATTCTTGCCTTGTTCAAACAAGAAAGGGACCAGTTCTTCAGTTTTCTGGTACGTAACCGAAGAGATAAATGCCACTACCCCTTGGTGATTCTTGCGGGTAATACGGTTAATACGCTCTACGGGCACACGCTGCACGGGGATAAGAGAGCCCTTCAAAGCCGTAAACAGCTCCTTAGACAAGTCGCTTTGTATATCTGTTTTTACCAGAATTTTATCAATCTCTTTACCTGCCTGAATGGCTTCTATCACAGCGCGAACGCCAAAAATCATTTCGTTGTTATCAGTCATCTTCTTTAAATATACAATTGAGGAAATTTACAATTAATCGGTAATTCCCAATAGGGCTTTTGCATTATTGAGTGCCGCATCCGTAAGTATCGAACCGCTCAACATCTGAGCCAGCTCTTCTACCCGCTCCTCATTGCTGAGGAGACGAATGTGACTATTGGTTTCTGTGTCATTGTCTTTTTTATAGACTTTGTAGTGGGCTCGTCCGCGGGCTGCGATCTGTGGCAAGTGGGTGATGCTGATTACCTGACGGTTCTGCTCGCCCATCTCCTGCATGATATCCGCCATGCGGTCGGCTATCTCGCCCGAAACTCCCGTGTCAATCTCATCGAAAACGATGGTAGGTAGTTTTACCGCTCCGGCTATCATAGCTTTGATCGAGAGCATCACTCTGGCAATCTCTCCTCCCGAGGCAACCGAGGAAATCTGCTGCAAAGAGCCATTCTTGTTGGCCGAGAAGAGGAAGTTAACCGTGTCTTCGCCTTGCAAACCGGGCTCCTTGCGAAGCCCCATGTCTACTTGAAAGCGTACATTGGGCATGCCTAGCGGTACCAGACGCAAAGCCATCTGCTTCTCTACTTCGCGCGCAGCAACCACTCGTGCTTGCGTAAGCAGGGCTGCCTGTGCCTTCACTTGATGGTACAATGCATCGCGTTGCACAGTGAGTTCGGCAATGCGTTCGTCATACGATGTGATGTCAGCAAGTTTTTGTCGATACTCTTCGGTGAGTTCAATCAACTCGTCCAGGGTTTGCACCCGGTGTTTCTGTTGAAGCAGGTAGATCAGGTTTAAGCGGTTATTGACTTCGTCTAAACGGCCGGGGTTAAAATCGACCCCTTCGCCCATAGTCCCTATCTCTTGCGAAATATCTTTCAGTTCAATATAGGTACTCTCCATCCGATCCACCAGTTCGGCAGCAGGATGATACACCTTCTGCAAGTTTTGCAGAATCTGCAAACTCTCCTTCAATCCCAACAGCAAACCACCCTCATCTCCGGCCAGCAGTTGATCTACGCGGTAGAGTCCTGCTTTTATCTCCTCGGCGTGATTCAGCGTATCAGCTTCTTGCTCCAGTTCTTCCTGTTCTCCCGGCTCAAGGTGAGCCTCTTCAAGCTGTTCGAGTTGAAAGCGCACAAAATCCTCGTCCGCTTTGCTCTGCTCCGAAAGGGCAACCAGTTCGAGCAACTCCTTCTCAGTCTGTTTCCAATATGCATAAAAACGATGATACTGTTCAAGGGGTGCTTCATTGTGTGCCAATATATCGAGCACATTGAGCTGAAAGCCCTCTTTGTTGAGTAGCAGGTTTTGGTGTTGCGAATGCACATCGATAAGCTGTTCGCCAAGCTCTTTAATCTGCGTTAGCGAAGCAGGGGTATCGTTGATGAAAGCCCGGCTTTTGCCCGAAGCATAGACCTCGCGACGCAAAATACATTCGGGTTCGTACTCCAATTCATTCGCTTCGAAGAACGATTTCATTTGGTAGGAGGCGATGTCGAAGCGGGCCTCTATCACGCACTTGGCAGCTCCCAAACGGATGGATTTCACCTCGGCTCGTTGCCCCAGCAGCAAACCGATAGCACCAAGAATAATCGACTTCCCCGCACCGGTTTCGCCGGTGATCACGGAAAATCCTGTATCGAACCGGATATCCAGTTTCTCGATCAAGGCATAATTCTGAATGTATAGTGAACGCAGCATGTTACGATTTGACTAAGTTTACGGTTGTATTAATTTGTCTCTTGGTCATTGGATCACTCCTTGATCAGGCGGTCTATGATGTCTTGTGCCACCTCTTGTTTTGATTTCAACGGATAATGGGTGATTCCCTGTGGGTCGATGATACTGATTTTATTGGTATCGTGTTGAAATCCGGCTCCGTTGTCATTCAAGGAATTGAGCACGATGAAGTCGAAGTTCTTTCGTTGCAACTTCTCTTTGGCATGTTCCTGTTCGTTCGTTGTTTCGAGCGCAAAACCGACTAACTTCTGTCCGGGCTTCTTGGTTCGTCCCAAAGCGGCTGCAATATCTTGTGTGGGTTTCAGGCGCAGCATCAACTCTTCACCTTCCCGCTTGATCTTCATATCGGCTACCGTGTTGGGCGTAAAATCGGCTACAGCGGCACAGAGTATGCCCACATCGGCTGTTGGGTAATGGTGCATAGCCTGTTCGTACATTTCGGCAGCAGACTCTACATCGATGCGTTGAATACGCGAGTGGCACACTTGCTGTTGCACCGGTCCGGCTATCAGACACACCTCGGCACCGCGACGGGCACATTCTTCGGCCAGCGCAAAGCCCATTTTACCCGATGAGTAGTTGCCGATGAAGCGCACCGGATCGATCTTTTCATAGGTAGGTCCGGCGGTAATGAGCACCTTTTTACCGGCAAGTTCGCCGGTTGATGCAAAAAACTCGTCGAGCACCTTGATGATATTCTCAGGCTCCTCCATCCGTCCTTTTCCAACCAAGTGGCTGGCAAGCTCCCCCGATGTAGGTTCGATGATGTGATTTCCGAAGCCTCTCAACGTCTGCAAATTCTGCAAGGTAGAAGAGTGGGCAAACATATCGAGGTCCATGGCCGGAGCGATAAATACGGGCGCTTTGGCCGACAGGTAAGTGGTGATCAGCATATTGTCGGCTATCCCGTTGGCCATCTTACCCAGTGTAGCGGCAGTAGCGGGAGCAATGAGCACGGCATCAGCCCACAAACCCAAATCAACGTGGCTGTTCCAAGTACCATCACGCTGCGCAAAGAACTCACTAATCACGGGCTTGCCGGTAAGTGCCGACAAGGTGATCGGTGTAATAAACTCCTTTCCGGCAGGCGTAATTACCACCTGCACCTCGGCCCCTTGCTTAATGAGCCCGCGGATAATGTAGCACGCTTTGTAGGCGGCAATGCTACCGGTAATTCCTAAAATAATTTTCTTTCCCTTCAACATACCTATTTTCCGGTTAACTCGCGCAGTCTGATTTTAGTCAGCATGGCTTTGGTATTGAGTGTAAAATCGCTATTCTGAATCCAGCTAAAGTAGCCCGAATCTTTTTTCAGCACCTCCGATACGATGTGCCCTTTGTACTTTCCGAAATTGAAAATCTCTACCCCATTTTCATCGTACACCATGCGGCCGGCAAAGTCAACATTCTTGTTGTAGCTCGAGTATTCGGCCAGAAACGCGATGTCGTTCTTCAACTCACTGCTGTAGCGTTCGAGTTGCGATTGCAACACTTCGTACGTCGCACGGGTATCAGCCTCGGCCGAGTGTGCATCTTCGAGATCCTTGTCGCAATAAAACTTGTAGGCTGCCGACAGGGTGCGTTGCTCCATTTTGTGGAAGATAACCTGCACATCTACCAGTTTGCGCTTGGACATGTCAATATCAACTCCCGCACGCAAGAACTCTTCGGCCAGTACGGGAACATCAAAACGGTTCGAATTAAAGCCTGCCAAATCACATCCTTCGATGTCATTGGCTATATTTTGGGCCACTTCCCTGAACGTGGGGCAATCTACCACATCGGCATCATAAATGCCATGAATGACCGACGACGCCTCAGGAATTGGCATTTCGGGATTGATGCGCAACGTTTTGCTCTCCTCGTTTCCGTTCGGGTGAACCTTGAGGTAGCATATTTCGACAATTCTGTCTGAGTTAATATTGGTCCCTGTGGTTTCCAGATCAAAGAAAACGATGGGATTTTTAAGATTCAATTTCATGTTATGTTGTTTAGTTTCTCCTTCGGATTCGGAGAAAATTAGTCATTCAGCATCATCGGCATCAAGAGCATCAACAGATTTTCGTTTTCCTCTTGCATGACAGGCACAATGACACCGGCACGCGAAGGGTCGGCAAGTTCGATAACTACCTCGTCGGCCGAGATGTTGTTGAGGATGTCGATAAGGAAGGTCGATTTAAAACCGATGCTCATAGCCGATCCGGCATACTGGCACACTTGTGTTTCTTCGGCCGAGGTAGAGAAGTCAATGTCTTGTGCCGAGATTACGATCTGATTCTCTTGCATGCGTAGTTTGATTAAACTGCTGGCTTGCGAGGAGAAGATAGAGACGCGGCGCAATGCACCAATCAACTGTTGACGGTCTACCGTCACTTTGTGCGGGTTGTTTTGGGGAATTACTGAGTTGTAATTCGGGTAACGTCCTTCGATCAAGCGACACGCCATGCGGTAGTTTTCGAGCATAAAAACAGCGTTTCGCTCGTCAAACTCAATCACTACCTCGCCTTGTTCTTTGGGAAGAAGGTTTTTAAGCAATATAGCCGGTTTCTTGGGCAAGATGAAAGCGGCACGCTCATTACCATGAGCTGCCATCGTTTTGCAACGCACCAGCTTATGGCCGTCTGATGCGACCATGGTGATGTCTTCAGTGGTTATATCGAAATAAATACCATTCATGACCGGACGTAATTCGTCATCGGCCGTAGCAAACACCGAACGATTAATGCCGTTAAGCAGCACTTGTGCCGCCAATTCGACCCGTACTGCACTCTCGCTAAGCGTAGCCGACTGTGGAAACTCATCGGCATTTTGACCCACCAGGCTATATTGGCCATTCTGGTACTTCACAGTAATTTCATAGGTTTCGGGGTTAACCTCGAACGCAAGCGGCTGCTCGGGTATCTCCTTGAGCGCATCTATCAACGTTTTAGCTACAATGGCAAAGTGTCCATTCGTATCACTGTCATTTACCTCGACAGAGGTAACCATGGTTGTTTCGCTATCAGAAACGGTTACAGACAACGTTCCATCTTCCAGTTGAAAGAGGAAACAATCTAAAATCGGCAAGGCGTTTTTTGAGTTAATCACGCGGCTGATAGCTTGCAAACGGCTCGAAAGAGCGGTACTTGAAACGATAAATTTCATATATTTCCGAATGTTTAAATTTTTGTTTTATGAATGCACAAAAATACAAATAAAGATTGGCACACGCTAACAAAACAGAAGAAAAAAGAGGAGTTGTTCGTGGGATATTGGCAAAAAATTGTAACTTCGCCGCAGATTTTAAAATTATCATAATGGAATTTACAGGAAAAGTTATCGCCATACTCCAGCCCAAAGGGGGAGTGTCTAAAACCGGCAATGAGTGGAAAGCACAAGAGTTTGTTGTTGAAAACCATGATCAATATCCTCGAAAAATGTGTTTTGAAGTGTTTGGCACTGACAAAATAGAACAATTCAACATCCAAATGGGAGAGGAATTAGCCGTCTCTTTCGATATCGACGCACGCCAATGGCAAGATCGTTGGTTCAACAGTATCCGTGCATGGAAAGTAGAGCGCGTAGGTGCAGGTGCACCCTCAGCTACGGGCGCTCCCGTTCCTCCTCCCGCACCGTCGGCAGCACCCGAATTTCTGAGCAGTGATGCCAAAGACGATTTACCGTTCTAAACAACGTGCCTCTTTCTCAATGAAAGCGACTGCTACGAAGCGACAACAGGGCAAAGGTTGGCACTGTTATCTGTACCACTTAGCAACAACAGGAATCCTGTTGTTGCTTTTTCTTTTTACACCTACCGGTAGCAATAGGCGAGGCACCTCGTATTTCTCGTCCCAATGTACTTTCTTTGTTTTTATAAACTCTCTTTATAATGTTGTGCAAAGGGGTGCGCAACTCCTTTTGGAGGACGATGTATCCAGCTGAATAACAGCGCATTGCAAACCATTGAGAGGTACACAAATGGTGCGCACATTTTGAAAAGTTTTTTCGGTTTAAATGTTGTTTTTTATTAATTTGAGACCCATACGCTCTTGACTAAAGTGTAATATTTTCTTGAGCCGAGAGAGATACTCTTTTAAATCGATACCAATACGCTTTCAATCGATTATCAGCCAAACGTTTATTGTTGTTTATACAACAGCACCACATTGGGCGAAACAACTCCATCGGTACAGGTAAACTGCGCAGCAAGTTTAAAGTGACGAAAGAAGGCTGCATTGCGGAAAAAGAAGCTGGGGATAAGTCGCACATAGTTTTCGGGCTGAGCAAACACTTTTTCAAGATCGGAGAAGAGCATAAAATGATACATATTTGACAATCCCGAGATCCCATCATTATACGCAACCGTGTAATTGAGCACTTCTCCTTTTTCAACACAATCCATGTAAAGCAGCAGATCAGCAGGATCGGGAGCAAGCAGTAATCGTCCGGCATAGAAACATGCATAAGTATGCGATTCGGTCACAGAAACACCGGTTAACTGCGCAAACAACGTATTGCGAGGCATTCTGTAAATCAACTGATTTTGCAGCCAAACCGCACTCTTTCTCCCCCCTTTCCACAAGATGTCATCGGGGTCCTCGGGCGAAGTCTCAATTAGATGTTTAAGCACCAACTCAGCCTTGGAAACATCATTCGTAGAGAGGCTCATCACAATGGCGGGAGCAGATACACTGTCTTTATGTTCGAAGAGACAAGTGGTTACCTCTATTCCTCCATTCTCTTTCAAATAACGAATCAGTTCTGCGTCGCGCTCTTCAATGTAAGAGGGATGAGCAGTCGTAACACGTTGCTGGTCGGAGGTGAAATCGAATACAGCCTGCCAATCACTGATGGATCGATGACTAAAGAAGAAGGTTGTAATAGGAAGAGGCTCGCTCAAAAAACCCTCGATGGGTTGTTGCTTTCGCAACATGTTCATAAAGGTGAGGCAGGTGTCGGTATCGTGGCTGATACCGGTAAAATAAATAGTTCGTCCACCCATCTTTACATCAAATTCGGTCCACCCACCCAGGGAGGCTTTCGAATGCACACCATCGGTCATCTTACCCATATCTAGCGATTGCATACGAGCGTACACAGTAGCCGGTCCATTGAGGCGTTTCTCTTTATGAACCGATCTAAAAGAAGGATCTTTAAAAAGCGACCTCTTGGATAAAGAGGCGTCTATTACCTGCTCTATCAACCTCTTCTGAAAGCTAACCGCCACAAACCGAGAGGTGAGATAACAGGCCAGAAAGTTTCCATCGGGCATAGGGTAGATACGAATCTCCTCACCCTTGTAGCTGGATAGTTTAGTAGAAAAAACGCTCGAGAAGTACTTCTGAATGAGTTTTTCAACCAAACTGTAATCGCCCACTCCCAAACCGCAATAGAGCACTTGGTTTTTGTCATTATCGGGTTCATGAAAGCTGATCAGCATCTTGTTCATTTGCCGACTTAAGCCATGAGGCGATTCGCTTTGCAATGCATAAATATGCGTTTTTAGCAACGAGAATAGTTTGGAAATATACAGAAAATGGTGATCTTTACTACAGTCTAGTTCGTCAATATCTTCGATGAGACTTCCTACGTCATCTATTTCTAGAACCGCAGTAGCATCGGTGGGCACTAACTTATATAGGTTGAATTCTTCACGATTTTCGATAGCAGATAGTTTGAAAAATAGATACACAACCAAGGCCGTACAAAAGAGTACAATAGAAGTGGTTACTGCAATTTTCATGACTGTACGAAGCTTCATAATAATTAGTGTTTACCGGTTAGGCACAAAAGTAACATTAATTACGAAACAAACAGACTATTCACTAAATTATCTCTAATCGCCAATTGTTAATCCATCAAAGGCCAAATGCACATGTGCAGGAAGCCTCTCGGCTACCTTTGCCTGCAAACCCATGTGATGACTCATGTGGATGAGGTAGGTCTCTTTTGCTCCGATGCGCTTTACAGCCTCTAGTGCTTGCTCCAAGTTTTGATGCGTGGGATGGGCAGCAGGACGAAGTGCATTTATCACCAAAACATCAAGATTGGTTAATTGTTCATAAGATTCGTCAGGCATGGTCAGCATATCGGTGATATAAGCCATGTTTCCGATACGATAACCCAGGATAGGCAAGCAACCATGCATTACTCGCAGCGGAAGAACCTGTGTGTGATTAATAAGAAAAGGGGTGCCTGCTTCGACCTCGTGCAAGGGAATACGGGGCACACCCGGGTAGGTTTGTTCAAGGAAACAATAAGGCATGCGAGTGCGCAGCCTGTCGGCCGTATACGTTTCGGCATAGATGGGAATTTCGCCAAACTTACAGAAAGGACGCAAGTCATCTAAGCCCCCTACGTGGTCGTAATGCTCATGGGTAATCAGCACACCGTCGATTGGCTTAAACGGTAGCGGGAGCATCTGCTGTCGAAAGTCGGGGCCACAGTCAATAAGTATTCGTGCACCGGCTGTTTCAATTAGCACCGAGGCACGCAATCGCTTGTCTCGCGGATCGCTTGAGGTACATACCTCGCACGTACAGCCTACCTCGGGAACTCCGGTCGATGTTCCACTTCCTAAAATCCTTACCATGCTCATCAAATAATATTCACTTCCGGGTAGATGTGCACCCCAAACTTGTTGTAAACCGAAGCACGAATGGCATCCGAGAGTGCGATTACATCGGCACCCGTGGCTCCACCTCGATTAACCAATACCAAGGCCTGCTTGTCATGCACTGCAGCACCACCCATTGCTTTGCCCTTCCATCCGCACTGATCGATCATCCAACCGGCAGGAATTTTCACTTTATCCGCTCCAATTTCGTAGAAAGGCATTCGGGGATACAGCACTTGCAACGCTTCAAACTGTGCGCGCAAAACAACAGGGTTCATAAAGAAGCTTCCGGCATTGCCTACCACATGCGGATCGGGAAGTTTGCTGTCTCGAATCGAGATAATGGCTTGGCGAACTGTGGCGAGCGACGTTTCGGGGTAGCGTTCAAGTTCCTGAAGAATAGTGCCATAGTCGAGAGTATAGTGTTCAATTTTACTGAGACGAAAGCAGACATGTGTCACAAAGAGATCTCTCATCGCCGCCTGTTTAAACAGGCTGTCGCGGTAAGCATATCCGCACGCCTCGACCGGATAAGAGGTGATTTCGCCTCTCATATTGACCGTTTCAACCGAAACGATCAGGTCTTTGACCTCAACACCATAGGCTCCGATATTCTGCACCGCACTGGCTCCAACCTCACCGGGAATGATGGAAAGGTTCTCGGCACCGTACCAACCATGCGCCACACAATGGGCTACAAAATCATCCCAGACCACACCCGCACCAACGCGTAACAGCACCGACTCGGCCGACTCTTCGAGCAGTTCAATGCCTTTGATGCGCGAGTGCAGTATCACGCCCTCATAATCTTTGGTAAACAGCAAGTTACTACCCCCACCGATATGCAAATAGGGAGTGGTGATGCATCCGTTTGAAATCAGTTGGCAGAGCTCATCAATTGAATCGTATTCAAAAAGACAATGAGCCGTTACGTCAATGCCAAAGGTGTTGTGCAACAACAAAGAGCAATGTTCTTTTTTTATCATAATTTGTTCCTCACTATATACTCGTATCCTCAAACTTATATAACTCCCAGTTTCCATCGGCCTTGCGTTGAAAGTAGAGTATGTTCGAGAATCCGTTTCCGATACCTTTAAGTGCCAGTATCTTGTAGGGCGACTGTCCGTCGTTTTTTTGTCCGTAGTTTATGTTTGACAACTTATCAATGGGCAACGTTGGCTTAAAGGCAAACCACTGATTGAGATCGAGGGTTGTCTCTATAACCGAAAAGTCATCATCAGGATCGGTTGTAACAAACTGAAGCGGTTGTCGAATGCGCTGACTCTGAAACACACTATCGGTTGAAAAGCGATCGAAGAACGCCACAAAGTCTTCGTTTTCGGTACTCACTATGGGTTGCAAACGAATGGATTGGAGTATCCAAGCCCCTTTGATTCGCTCAAAATAATACCTCTTCACCATCCGTTTCGGCATAAAAATCCACTCCACCTGCACCGAGGTGAGTGCATTGCCACCGACCAAGTCCATGTCTTCTTCGCGCTCAAAGAGTAGCGTGTAGAAGCTTTGCTTGGTAAATAGGTCATCGTGCTTCCAGTGATTCTCTTCAATTTTAGAGAGAGCCTCTCCATTATAGTAAGGTAACGGAAAGAGCACACGCTGACGTTGCAACGCATCATCAGAGGCAAAGGTATAGATAAAATCATCAAACGAGTCATCGGCCTCTATCGGAATAGGACCGGTAAATTTGTTCTCCTCCAGAAGGGTATCCTTCTTGTGAATCACAGAATCGATCTCGCTCGTAATTGCTGCAAAGGGGTTCATCCTTGCTTTCTTGTTTCCACAAGAGCCCAAGAATGCAAGAACAGCAACCCCTGCGATGAATCTTTTCATTTTTATAGCTTAGCTCTTAACTTTTGAAGCATATCGATTGTCATACTTTCCAAATCGTACATCGGTTTCCACCCCCACTCGTTGCGAGCGCAAGTATCGTCAAGGCTATCCGGCCAGCTATTGGCTATGCTTTGCTTCAAAGCATCTACCTCATAGGTCATTTCAAAGCCCGGTACGTGTTTCTTGATGGCAGCAAAGATGGTTTCGGGTGCAAAACTCATCGAAGCGATGTTGAATGCATTGCGATGCACCAATTTGGTGGGGTCGGCCTCCATCAATGAGATGGCAGCGTTCAACGCATCGGGCATGTACATCATATCCATTAAGGTTCCTTCACCAATGGGACAAACAAACTTCTCGCCCTTGACTGCAGAGTAATAAATATCAACAGCATAATCAGTTGTTCCACCTCCGGGAGGTGTTACATTGGAGATGATGCCCGGAAAACGAACAGCGCGCGTGTCTACACCGTATTTGGTGTAATAATAATCGCTTAAGAGTTCGGTCGTAACCTTACTAATGCCATACATGGTACGAGGGCGCTGAATGGTATCTTGTGGTGTTTGCGTGTGTGGTGTATCTGTACCAAACGAACCGATAGAGCTAGGAGTAAACACGGCACAACCATGCATACGGGCTACTTCGAGCACATTCCACAAACCGTCGACACCGATTTTCCAAGCCAGTTTAGGTTTTGATTCGGCTACAACCGACAACAGAGCCGCCAGGTTGTAAATTGTATCAATCTGATACTTCTTCACCACCGCCTCAATGACCTCTTGATCAGTAACATCGACAATCTCTGTTGGCCCTGACTCTTTTAACTCTCCTTTGGGTTCTGCCCCTTGTATGTAACCTGCAACTACATGAGTGTTGCCGTAGCGTTTGCGTAACTCTAATGTGAGCTCCGAACCAATCTGTCCGGTTGCTCCTATGACCAGGATATTTTTCATTCTTACAATTAATAACGTATATTTAAGCTAAATTGGAGCACAAAGTAAGCACTTTTTTTTCACATTTATACCAAAAAGATATTGTTTATTCCAATAAAAATGGTGTCCTTTGCATAGAAACTTAAAACTCAAACGCTATGTACGGGAAAATGAAAGAATACCTCAGCAACACGATTGCTGAAATCAAAGAAGCCGGTCTTTATAAAGAAGAAAGACTGATTGAAAGTGCACAACAAGCAACCATTTCGGTGAAAGGAAAACAAGTATTAAATTTCTGCGCCAACAACTATCTAGGACTATCCAATCATCCTCGCCTCATTGAAGCGTCTAAAAAAATGATGGATCGCCGCGGATACGGTGTATCGTCTGTACGCTTCATCTGCGGAACACAAGATATTCACAAGGAACTCGAAGCTGCCATCTCCGAATATTTTCAAACCGAAGATACCATTTTATACGCCGCTTGCTTCGATGCCAATGCAGGCGTGTTTGAACCACTATTTACAGAGGAAGATGCTATCATCTCGGATTCGCTGAATCACGCCTCCATCATTGATGGTGTTCGCTTGTGTAAAGCAAAGCGCTACCGCTATGCCAATGCCGACATGAACGATCTGGAGAGATGTTTGCAAGAAGCCCAAGCTCAACGTTTTCGCGTCATTGTAACCGACGGCGTATTCTCTATGGATGGCAACGTAGCTCCGATGGATCAACTTTGTGCCTTGGCCGAGAAATATGACGCATTGGTAATGGTTGATGAGTCGCACTCGGCAGGTGTAGTAGGTCCTACGGGACACGGGGTAAGCGAACTGTTCAACACCTACGGACAGGTAGACATCTACACCGGCACCCTGGGCAAAGCCTTTGGTGGCGCATTGGGTGGATTTACCACCGGACGGAAAGAGATTATCGAACTGCTTCGCCAGCGCAGCCGCCCCTACCTCTTCTCTAACTCATTAGCTCCCGGCATCATTGGTGCAAGCCTCGAAGCATTCTCCATGCTTAAAGAGAGCAATGTATTGCACGATAAACTGGTAGAGAACGTAACTTATTTCCGCGACAAGATGATCGCCGCCGGATTTGACATTAAACCCACCCATAGCGCCATCTGCGCAGTGATGCTATATGATGCAAAACTATCACAGGTTTATGCCTCACGCATGCTCGAAGAGGGCATTTACGTAACCGGATTCTATTACCCCGTAGTACCGAAAGACCAAGCACGCATACGTGTACAACTATCGGCCGGACACGAACGGGAGCATTTGGATAAATGCATCGCAGCTTTTATCAAGATTGGTAAAGAGCTGAACGTAATAAAGTAAACATTATGGAAGAGCTCACGCTTACAACTCCTGCCCTACTTTTTTCGGCAGTTTCGCTGATTCTATTGGCGTATACCAATCGTTTTTTGTCGTATGCTCAACTGGTGCGCTTGTTACGCGACAGACACATGGAGCATCCCACGGAAGAGATTACCATGGCACAGATTAAAAATCTGCGCCAACGCTTGATTCTGACTCGCACCATGCAACAGTTAGGTATCGGAAGTCTTTTTCTTTGTGTAATCAGCATGTTTTTAATATACATCAACTTGCAGTTGCTATCAGTTTATGTATTTGGATTGGCTTTGCTGTTGCTTATCGCCTCGCTTGGCGTTTCGCTACGCGAAATACAGATATCCATACGAGCATTAGACATCTATTTGAGCACGATGGAAAAGGAGAAGAAGTAAGAGTAGCCACATACTGTTGTTATAAATAGGCAATGTGCCAATATATCAATGAACGAGCTAGGAAGCTACAAGTCATTGGCATATTGGCACATTGTTATTAAGATTATTTATGCGTTGCGGCATCAATCACACGGATACATGGCGTTATTCTGTTCTTCTTCCAAGTTCAACATCCATGAAGAACAATCCGGCTTCGCCTGCTTTCTTCATCCGATCTACAATACCTTGTGCGGTGCTCTCCTCTTCTACTTGTTCGCGAACAAATCCCCACAAAAAATCTTGTGTAGCATTATCTTTTTCAGAAGCTGCAATTCCTACCAACGTATTAATCATCTTAGATATGTGGCATTCATGCTCATAGGCATGTTGGAATATTTCAATCGGGCTGCCCCATCCGCTTGGAACCACGTCTATTTTGTCAACTATGGCTATACCGCCTCGCTTTATAATGTATTCGGCAAAAGTGTAAGCATGCTGAAGTTCTTCTTGCGACTGGCGTTTCATCCAAGTGGCAAAACCAGGATAACCTTCTCTCTCAAAATAGAAAGACATAGATAGATAAAGATTGGCAGACCACATTTCAGCAGCTACCTGATCATTTAGTACTTGTTGTAATTTCTCTGTCATCATACTAAGTTATGTATTTAAGTGAATGAATCTATAGAATAAGAACAACTAATCGTTCTTCTTTGTTCTATAGTAAAACAATTATTATCATACAAGCTCGTCCGAAGTATACCCTTTGGGCAACTCGCGACAGTTGTAACTCGAAGCCATAATTTCGCCGTATGCACCGGCCGAACGCAAAGCAATCAAGTCTCCACGTCTTACACCGTTCAAATCAATCGCTTTACCAAACACATCTGATGACTCGCAAATAGGCCCTACCACGTCATACGTCTGTATGGCTTCATCCGAGGTTATATTTTCCATCTTATGGTGTGCCTGATAAAGAGCAGGACGAATCAAGTCCGTCATGCCTGCATCAAGAATGGCAAACTGCTTGTTTGCACCTTTCTTTACATAAAGCACTCGAGAGATCAATGTACCACACTGCCCCGTCACTGCACGCCCTAGTTCAAAGTGCAACGCTTGATGCGAACGCAACTTAAGGTGTGTGGCATAGGCTGCAAAATAAGCTTTGAAATCGGGTATGGGCTGACGATTGGGGTGATCGTAATCAATGCCCAATCCACCACCGACGTTGATAAGATCAACGGAGATATTCCGTGCTTCGAGTCGATCTTGCAATTCATTGATTCGGTTGCAAAGTGCAACAAAATCGCTTATATCCAATATCTGAGAGCCGATATGGAAGTGTAGTCCGATGAACTTCACGTTCTTCATTGTCAATGCCACATCAATGACCGTCTCCATATCTTGCATGCTGATGCCGAATTTATTTTCGGCCAGTCCGGTTGTGATGTTAGCGTGCGTATGCGCCCCTACATTGGGGTTGATACGAAAAGCGACTTTGGCCACCTTGCCTTGAGCAGCAGCCAGCTCGTTTATCACCTCTAATTCAGGGATAGACTCCACATTGAAGCAAAAGATGTTGTACTCTAGCCCCAAGTTAATCTCCCAATCGGCTTTACCTACACCGGCAAACACAATCTGATCGGTAGCGATGCCTGCTTTTACAGCCGCACGAATCTCTCCCCCGCTCACACAATCGGCTCCCAAGCCGCTCTCCCGAATGATGGTCAACACCTTCGGATTAGCATTGGCTTTCACCGCATAATGCACTGCATAATTGGGGTATCGTTTAATTTCGTTTTTGATGCAGGCCAGTGTGTCACGTAGCACCTTTGTATCGTAATAATAAAAAGGTGTACGTAACTCACGAAACTTGTCTATAGGGAATATTCCCTTTGTTTTATTTCCCATTGAACAGCGCGTTGCTTAACGATTGCAGGGCTTTATTCTTATCGCATTCGCGGATAAGGAAAGAGATGTTGTAGTTGCTTCCACCAAAAGAGATCATACGTACAGGAAGATCGTGCATAGCATCGAGCGCTTTAGCCTCAAATCCTACATTTTCCCAATCTAAGTCGCCCACCACACAGATGATGCACATGTCTTTATCAACCGTTACCGTACCATACTTCTTCAGATCGTCCAGAATCTCATTCAAGTGTTTGGTGTTGTCAATGGATACCGAAACACCCACTTCCGACGTACAAACCATATCAATGGAGGTTTGATAGCTCTCAAAGATCTCGAACACCTTGCGCAAGAATCCGTGAGCCAACAACATGCGGCTCGACTTAATCTTGATAGCCGTGATGTTCTCTTTAGCAGCAACCGCTTTGATCTTTCCCTTTTCAGTATGGTTTGAGATCATGGTTCCGGGAGCATCAGGCTCTATTGTATTGAGCAAACGAACCGGGATATTGGCATATTTAGCCGGCTGAATACAGGTAGGATGCAAAATCTTTGCACCGAAATAAGCCAGCTCGGCAGCCTCTTCGAAGTGCAGTTGACGCACCGGAGAGGTTTTATCCACAATACGGGGGTCGTTGTTATGCATACCGTCAATATCGGTCCAGATCTGAATTTCGCTTGCATGGATAGCTGCGCCAATCAGCGAAGCGGTATAGTCACTGCCTCCACGTTGCAGGTTGTCTATCTCGCCATACGCATTGCGGCAGATGTACCCTTGTGTAATGTATATTTCAGCCTCGGGATAAAGTTCCAGCTGCGTTTGAAGCTTCTCCTTGATATAACCCGGATCGGGCTCTGCGTTCTTGTCGGTACGCATATATTCCAAAGCCGGAAGCAATATAGATTTCACTCCACACTCTTGCAAATAGAAGTTGACCAAAGCCGTAGAGATCAACTCGCCTTGTGCCAGCACCACCTTCTCTTCGAACAGCGTGAAAAGATCTTTAGTGTACGAGCGAATGTAGTCAAAATGAGATTTTATGACTTCTTGACCCTTCTGTTTATACTCGGGGGTAGCATAAAGTTCATCAACATGCTGTTTGTATTTACTCTCCAGCTTATTGATTATCTCGTTAGCACCCTCGGGGTTTTTCTTATACAGATAATCCGAAATCTCCACCAATGTATTCGTTGTACCCGACATAGCCGAGAGAACAACAATCTTTCTTTCACCATCGGTAATCAATTTGGCCACTTCTTTTATTCGCTGAGCAGAACCTACAGAAGTACCTCCAAACTTTAATACTTTCATTTTTGTTAGTGTGTTAAAAATTAGTATCTATTTTAAATCTATCTTATCATAAAACTCGGCCGTCACATCGGTGATGCGATGATTGGCACACCGGTATACCCTACCGGGGTATTCTTTCAACAGATGCAAATTATGGGTAGTCATCAGTACCGATGAACCCGATTTGCAAATATTGCGCAACAACTCTACAATCGCCCTTCCGGTATCTACATCCAAGTTCCCGGTGGGTTCATCGGCCAGAATAAGCGCAGGCGAATTGAGCACTGCTCGCGCTATAACGATGCGCTGCTGCTCCCCACCCGAAAGTTCGTTGGGCAGCTTATAGCCTTTATTGCTCATGCCCACTAACTGCAACACCTCTTCAATGCGATCATTCATCTCTTGTTTGTGCTTCCAGCCGGTGGCACGAAGCACAAACTCAAGGTTGTTGTAAACCGTGCGATCAGTGAGCAGCTGAAAATCTTGAAACACGATTCCCAGCCTACGTCTCAACTGAGGAATGTGCTTGCGTTTCATCGTGCGCAGGTCGTATCCCAGCACTTGAGCTTCGCCCTCTTGAATGCCCAGTTCGGCATAAACTGTTTTGAGTAGCGTCGATTTCCCTGTACCCACCTTACCGATGAGGTAAACAAACTCTCCTTTGCGCAGTTGCAGATTGACATCGCTCAGCACGTGGAGGTCTTGTTGGTGTATCTCTACTCCTTTATAATCAATTAATGTTTCGTCCATGAAGCGCTATGTCTAACCTGTAATTCGCGTGCCAAATCTTCGAGGCTATAGCCCTTTGAAGTAAGCAACACAATCAGGTGATAAATCAAATCGGAGCTTTCATAAATCAATCGGGCGTCGGTGCCATTGGTGGCTTCGATCACGGCCTCAACCGCCTCTTCGCCTACTTTCTGGGCCATTTTATTGACACCTGATTGAAATAGACTAGTGGTGTATGACCCTTCGGGCATCTCGGCATGGCGCCGGTCAATGAAATCTTGCAGCTGCTTAAGAAACATGATCGGTTCTTCGTTCTTCTCTCCCCAACAAGTGTCGGTTCCGGTGTGACACACAGGGCCAACGGGATTTACTTCAATAAGCAATGTATCCTTATCGCAGTCTTCTTTGATCGAAACAACGTCGAGAAAATTTCCGCTCTCCTCCCCTTTCGTCCACAAACGATTTTTGGTACGGCTAAAGAAAGTTACTTTTCCCGTTTCCACCGTTTTATCATAAGCTTCTTTGTTCATGAAGCCCAACATGAGCACTTTGCGGGTGCAGTTATCTTGTATAATAGCGGGAACGAGTCCATCCATTTTATCGAAATCTAAGTTCATGTTCTTTTTAATTAATTACGAATTACTAATTTACGTATAACGATAGGCAAGACATTCAACATCTTACCGAGATTCCTTGTGCACAAAGATACGATTTTAAATCGGGAATTCGAATCTCTCCAAAGTGAAAAACGCTGGCTGCCAATGCAGCATCGGCCTTTCCTTTAGTGAAGGCATCTCGAAAATGATCCATCGTACCTGCACCACCCGATGCAATAATAGGTATAGAGAGCCGCGCTGCCAATTGGGCAAGCGCTTCGTTGGCATAGCCTGTTTTCACGCCATCGTGATTCATGCTGGTAAACAAGAGCTCTCCCGCACCACGTTCTTGTGCCTCGAACGCCCAGTCGAACAGTGTTTTATCTGTTTCAATGCGTCCGCCATTCAAGAAACATTTCCACGTCGTCTCCGTCTGCTTGGCATCAACAGCCAGCACGCAAACTTGCGAACCAAAGTGCTTGGCTATCTCTTCGATGAGCTCGGGTCGGCGAATGGCAGAGGAGTTAATCGATATTTTATCGGCACCGGCATTGAGCAAGCGGTCAACATCGGCCAACTCGTTGATGCCTCCACCTACGGTAAAGGGAATGTTTATATTCTCGGCTATGCGTTTGACCAGTTCTGTAAAGGTTTTACGTCCTTCGTGACTGGCAGTAATGTCTAAAAAGGTCAATTCATCGGCACCTTGTTCACTATACGCACGAGCCAGTTCAACCGGATCACCGGCCTGACGAAGGTTGACAAAATTGGTTCCTTTCACCGTTTGCCCATCTTTAATATCAAGGCAGGGAATTATTCTTTTTGCTAACATAGTGGTATCAATTAATGGTTACAAGTAGCGCTGTAGTTCTTTAAAAGTGATGCGCCCTTCGTAGAATGCTTTTCCAAAGATTACAGCCGGAATACCGGCCTCTTCAAGCGCTTCGATATCACCAATATGACTTACACCCCCGCTGGCTATCAAGTAAAGCTCGGGGTGTTGATGCAGAATCTCTTTGTAAAGCTCCAGTGAAGGCCCTTCGAGCATGCCGTCGCAATCAATATCGGTACAGATGACTTTCGTAATCCCTTTGTTCACATATTCATCTAGAAATGGAAAGAGCTCACAATCGCTTCCCTCCTTCCATCCGTTTACGGCAATCTTCCGATCTTTCACATCAGCTCCCAAGATGATTTTCTCAGCACCATACTGCTTGATCCAGCGTGTAAACAGTTCCGGATTCTTCACAGCAATGCTCCCTCCGGTTATCATCTGAGCACCGTTTTCAAAAGCAATGATCAAGTCTTCGTCGCTCTTTACTCCACCACCAAAATCAATCACAAGCGATGTACGCAGTGCAATCTGCTCCAACAGACGATAGTTGACCACGTGATTGGAGGCAGCACCATCAAGATCGACTACGTGTAAGCGGCGAATACCATTCGCCTCAAACGCTTTAGCAACCTCTACGGGGTTCTCGTTATACACCTTTTTACTGTTGTAATCTCCTTGAGAAAGACGTACGCACTTTCCGTCAATAATATCAATAGCGGGAATTAATTCTATCATAGTAGTTCCAAAAAGTTCTTTACTATATGTTCGCCAACCGTTCCACTCTTCTCGGGGTGGAACTGCGTGGCGTAAAAATTATCTTTGTGAAGTGCTGCACTGAAGGGTTGAATGTAGTCGGTTTCGGCAGCGGTAAACTCGCACACGGGTACATAGAAACTATGCACAAAGTACACAAACGCTTCGGTGGTAAATCCATCAAAAAGCGCACTGTTTGTCTTGTTAATCGTATTCCAACCCATGTGAGGCACTTTATCCTCTTGTCGCTTGGGCACAAACCGCTTTACCGGAACATCGAATATGCCCAGACCATCTGTATCCCCCTCTTCAGAGTGGCTACACATCAACTGCATGCCCAAACAGATGCCTAGCACCGGCTGTCGAAGATTTTTAATGAGCTCATCCATCCCGGTTGCGCGTAAATACTGCATGGTGGTTTTGGCTTCGCCTACTCCGGGAAAGATCACTTTATCGGCTGTTCGCAACAGCTCTTTATCGGCCGTAATGGTGGCCTCTACGCCAAGACGTCTGAGCGCACAGTCCACCGAATGAATATTGCCTGCGTTGTATTTTACTATTGCAACCTTCATATCTTTCGTAAATTAAAGTGCAATAACCGTTTAGGTATCGTCATCATTGTATCTTGCTCTCCTATATTCAGGCAGCTTCATTGCGCTGCCTGATGATTTTAGCTGGCAAAAATAACGATTTATTGCAAAATCACGAAATATTAAAGCAATAAGTTTAGGTTAAAAGCAAAAAATCTAGCAGATAGAAAGATTTCTCTTCACCCAAGAGCCTCTTGAGACAAACGAGCGGCGTTAAACTCTTGCACAAGTTCGGCCATCGTTTCTTTGACCGACATAATGCGCCGGGCCTTCGTCACACATGAACCAGCAAAGGCAAACCCATGATCAAAATTACCTTTGTACGCTTGATAAAGAGCCAAAGCGATACAATAAGGAGCCTTTTCTACGTCGCACGTACGAATGCAGTTGTAGGCACAATTCTTTGGTTGTCGCAATCCTGCTTTCACCTTTTCGAGGAAATTGCTGCGAATAGCTCGCCCTGGCATACCTACAGGGCTTTTAATAATCTCCACATCCTTATCTGTTGCATGAACATATTGTTGTTTGAACACGATGGACGCATCACACTCATCAGTAGTAACAAAACGAGTACCCATCTGCACACCCGAAGCACCAAGCTCCATCATGCGATAAATATCTTCGCCCGTAAAAATACCACCGGCAGCTATCACCGGAATCTTTCTGTTGTGTTTTATTTCAAATGGAAGTACCTCGGCCACTACTTGAGCCAATAACGTCTCAAGCGAATAGTTCTCATCCTCAAGCTGAGACACTTTATACCCTAAATGCCCCCCGGCTTGCGGTCCTTCGAGCACAATAGCCGCAGGAAGGTATTGATACGTGCTCTCCCACTTCTGACAAATCAGTTTGGCTGCACGAGCCGAAGAGACGATGGGCACCAGTTCGGTAACACTGTCTTCGGTTAAGTAAGCGGGTAAATCTAGCGGAAGCCCTGCTCCGCAAAACAAGACGTCGACTTTCTCCGCGATAGACGTCTTAACCAATTCAGCAAAATTAGAAAGTGCTACCATAACGTTAACACCAATGATACCCTTTGTTTTCTCACGCGCCTTGCGTATCTCTTCGATCAAACCAAGGTTTCCGGCTTCCTTATAGTCGCTCGATAGTTTGGTATATAATAGACTAAGACCTGTAGCGGAAATTACCCCGATACCACCCTCATTGGCTACGGCAGAGGATAAACCGGATAACGAAACGCCTATACCCATACCACCTTGAATAATGGGTAAAATAGCAGTCAGACGACCAATCTGTAATGTTTTCATTCTGTTGTTTATAATAATGCGGATACATCTTGCCACGCATTCTGGCAATTAAGGCCGCAAAGGTAAGCACATTTATTTCAGCTTAGGAAGGAAGGCTGGTCTTTTTTTCTTTTTTCCTGTCCATTTTCTCTTTTTTTATCACTTTAGAAACAAAAGCGACTATTTATTATCCTAAAAAAACAAAGAAGTAATATAGTTCGCTATTGAAAAACAAGATCTTACCGTTTATATTGCACCTCCACAGTAAAAAAAACATTAAAATCATTGCAGATATGCCAAAAACAACTACCTTTGCACCCGCAATCGAGAGAGAATGCTAATTAAGAGTAAATGAAAATATTGGTTCGGTAGTTCAGTTGGTTAGAATACCTGCCTGTCACGCAGGGGGTCGCGGGTTCGAGTCCCGTCCGGACCGCTTTCGAAACGATTAATTAGAGTACACATACTGGTTCGGTAGTTCAGTTGGTTAGAATACCTGCCTGTCACGCAGGGGGTCGCGGGTTCGAGTCCCGTCCGGACCGCTTAATGATAAACCATTTGGCGACATCAATAAGCAATAAAAAAGCGCTGTAATAATTCGTTATTACAGCGCTTTTTTTGTTGTATTAGGTACTAGATACTAAAAGAAAGTACCGTAAACATAACCCGAAAACGTAGCCATTACAATGACGAGTGACACAAATACAATCGTTTTCTGTGTTCCCATCACACCACGAATCACCAACATGTTGGGTAGCGAAAGCGCCGGTCCGGCAAGAAGCAACGCCAATGCAGGGCCTTTACCCATCCCCGAAGCTAATAGACCTTGAATAATAGGCACTTCAGTCAAGGTTGCAAAATACATAAATGCGCCTGCAAAGCTTGCAAAGAAATTGGCTAGCAAAGAGTTCCCCCCCACTGCCCACGAAATCCATTCGTTCGGGATTACCCCTGCAATGGAAATGGAACCGTGTGTCGATCCAAGCAAGAATCCTGCGATAACAACACCAATAGCCAGTAGCGGCATTATTTGCTTAGCAAAACTCCATGCAGAAAGCGTCCATTCCCGGTTGTCTTCATCGTTTTTATCGAACAAAGTCATCAAACTTAATGCAGTGATGCCAACAATCATTGGCACAAGCGGAACAAATACAGGTGTTGATATCCATGCATTGGCCAAGAACGCTGACCCTGCCGTAGCAACAGCACCCGCTACAACCCATTCCCACTTTATCTTCAGCGCCTCTATCAACGAGTAGCAAAGCAAGAGGGCAAACCCACCCGTAATCAGCCATTTATACGAAAAGATGTAGTACCAAAAGCTACTTGTGTCATCCGCAGCAGGTCTTCCCCAGTTTGCAAAAACAAGGATTGCCACTAACGAAAAGAAGTGGAGTGCCGTTTGGCTCATCGGACGTTTTTCGGACACATCAGGAAAATTCATCTGCTCTTCCTTTTTAGCTTTCTCTTCCTTGCGGTAGATAAACGACATCACTAGGCCAATAATGATGGAGAAGCTAACTGCTCCGATGGTGCGGGCAATACCCATTTCAGCACCAAGAATGCGTGCCGTAAGAATGATGGATAAAATGCTGATAGCGGGACCTGAGTATAGGAATGCAACGGCCGGACCTAAGCCTGCCCCTCGCTTGTAGATACTCGAAAAAAGAGGCAGTATGGTGCAAGAGCATACCGCTAAAATGGTTCCCGAAACAGCAGCTACACTATACGCCACCCATTTCTTTGCATTTGCTCCAAAATACTTGAGTACAGCACCCTGACTGACAAATACAGCAATTACGCCTGCAATAAAAAAGGCTGGCAACAGGCACATCACAACGTGTTCTTGCGCATACCACTTCGACAGGTCGAGTGTAGCAGCCATAGCCGTCATGAATGTTTCATTGCCAACAGGCATGAAGAATACGGCTGCAAAGATCACTACAATCCAAAGCAGTGCTTTAAGTTCTTTACTTGTTTCCATCATTTTATAGACCTAATGCTTGCCGAACCTCTGCCTCGGTAGGAACCCGCCCTTTGATTTTAACCACTCCATCCACTACAACGGCAGGCGTTGCAATAATATTAAACTTCATGATCTCCATGATGTCCTCAACTTTAACAATGGTTGCACTTATTCCGGCCTCCGCAACCACTTTCTCTACAACAGCATATACTGTTTTACACTTGGCACATCCGGTGCCTAATACTTTAATTTCCATATCATTATTTATTAAAGATACATAGCGATGTAATATACCCCAACGAGTATAAATATCGCAGCAATTACACGTTTAAACCATTTCTCAAAACTCTTCATGCCGTTATAAAATTTGCCAAGGCTAGCCATACTGTAAGCCAACAGGTAAGCTATTGCAATAACGGGCAAACCGGTTGCAAGGGCAAAAACAGGAGGCAAAAGAAGCCCCGAGGGTGCTGCCATGGTCATGGGAATCAACACTCCAAAATAAAGCACTCCACTAAACGGACAAAATGCCAAGGCAAACGCTACCCCCATAATAAAGGCATTCCAATACCCGCCCGTCTGTCTCTTTTCGTTTACCTGTGGATTCAACTTGTCGAACAGTGGGATGTTGAGCGTTATCAGATCCAGCATCAAAACCCCAACCAGTACAAGTGCTACTCCGAGCCACATTCCACCCACCTCTTGTAGCAGTTTAGCTACTTTGAATTGGCTTGCTCCGAAGTAGAATATAAGTCCTAAAGTCGTATAGCTGAACATTCGTCCCAGTGTATAGAAAACACCGTTGAACAGCACTCTACTCTTTTCGTTAATGTCTTTGCTTAGGTAGGCTGTTGCCGTTATGTTTGTTGCCAGAGGACACGGACTGATCGCCGTCATCAAGCCCAATACAAACGCTGTCCATAGAGGTAGGTCGCTTTTATAAGTATCGACCATTTGTTGTAACCACTCCATACTAATTTAATCTGTCAGCCACTTCGCTCTTAACCAATTCAATCAGCACATCAGGGTTGTTTACCGCATTGGCAAATGCCTGCTCCGTGATGTTTATCGAATTATTTCCACCTTTGTCTATAATAAGCCCATTCCAAGAGATCTCATACTTCTCTACAAGTGCCTCATTAGCCTTATCATCGGTAGAAAGAGGCATAAACTTCACCTTAGCATTTGAAGCGTAATTTGCTTCGATGGCCTCTTTAACGACTTTCTCTACGGCATTGCACGTCATGCAACGCTGCTTTCCATGAAAGTAATACACATAAACGGTGTTAGCATCTTCCATCTTGGTTTCCGTTGCTTCACTTGTAGGCTGTACTTTCTTTTGCCCACCATTACCACATGCTGTAACCAATAAAAGGCTCAACACTATCCAAAGAATTTTCTTCATATAAATTTGAATTTAAGTCATTAGAGAATTAAAATCCTCATCGTTATCTCATTCTGTTTTTTTACGATTCACACGATTCACAGTTATTGTCGTTGGTGAACAAGCCACCAAATAGTTTTTGAGCCACCGCCCACCGCTCTTTGTTTATGCAGTATTTAACGGTCGGAAGAGTGATGGTTCCTTGTATGAGTCCGGCGTCTTTTAACTCGTTCAAATGCTGCGAAAGTGTACTTTTCGCAACAGGAATAACCTCCGACATATCGCCATGATAGCAACACTTCTGACTGAGAAGCATCTGTATAATAGCAATGCGAACAGGGTGCCCCAATGCTTTTGCCATCCGAGCGATTAGTTCTTGTTCCTCAGTGAATGCTTTTTTCTGTTTCATCATTACATTTAGTTAGTTCGCAAATACACGAACGATGTGTTGTGATTGATTCTTTTTCTTTTACCGACTTATTTTGCAGGAAACCACCCGCGCGTGTTGTTTGCAATTTTAACGAGCATAAGCATTACCGGCACTTCCACCAATACGCCCACCACTGTCGCCAGTGCAGCACCCGATTGAAGTCCGAACAGCGAGATAGCTACTGCTACTGATAATTCAAAAAAGTTACTTGCCCCGATCATACCGGCAGGAGCAGCCACGCTGTGTGGCAGTTTCCACGCTTTCGACCAGCCATAGGCTACAAAGAATATCAATACCGTTTGAATAATCAATGGGATGGCAATAAGCAGAATATGAAGGGGATTATTTAGTATTGTTTCTCCTTGAAAAGAGAATAAGATAATGAGCGTCAGGAGCAAACCGCCAATGGTAAAATTGTCGAATTTCTTAACGAATACGTTATTGAAGTATGCTATGCCTTGGCGTTTTACAACCCCTATGCGTGTCAAAACACCTGCACCAAGAGGTATTACCACAAACAACACCACCGATAGCAACAGTGTATTCCAAGGAATTTCGACCCCACCAACGCCGAGTAAAAACGCTACAATTGGAGCGAATGCAACAAGAATTATCAGATCGTTAACCGCCACTTGTACCAATGTATAAGCAGCATCGCCTTTGGTCAGGTAACTCCATACAAATACCATTGCTGTACACGGTGCAGCACCGAGCAACACTGCTCCTGCCAAATATTCATGTGCCAACTCCGCAGGAATCAGCGTCTTAAATATCACATAGAAGAAGAGCCATGCGATTCCGAACATTGTAAATGGCTTTATCAGCCAGTTGGTAACACATGTTACTATGATGCCTTTGGGCCTTTTTCCTACGTTCTTTACGCTTTGGAAATCAACTTTAAGCATCATTGGGTAAATCATCAACCAGATAAGTATGGCAACAGGTATAGATACCTTAGCATACTCGAATTTGCTCAATGTATCGGGAATGATGGGTAGATATTGACCTATACCAATTCCCACAAAGATACACAGTGTGACCCAGATCGTGAGGTATCGTTCAAAAAAGCCTATGCCTTGTTTCTTTTCCATTTCTGTATATAATTAGCAGCTGCCACCACAAGAACATTTGGACAACTCTTGTTTCTTCACTTCTTTAATATAAAATTCGTAGAAACGATTCTTTATCTCGTCTCTTACACGCCGAAACTCGTTTTCGATAAATTCAGACGTCCCTTCTGCATGCGATGGATCGTCAAAACCAATGTGTAGTCGGTTCTTTACTTTACCTGTAAACATTGGGCAAGCCTCGTTTGCTCCGCCGCATACGGTAATCACGTAGTCCCACGCGTCGTCAAGATACTGTTCTACTCGATCTGATGTATGGTGCGAAATATCCACTCCCGCCTCTTTCATCACTTCGACTGCTTTAGCGTTAAGTTTTCCACTTGCATTCGTGCCTGCCGAATACACCGATAAGTTTTCATCAAACGATTGTAAAAAACCATGTGCCATTTGGCTGCGGCAACTATTGCCTGTACATAAAATTAAAATCTTCATCTTTATCTAATTATTCTATTCGTTTTCAAACGAGTCGTTCGTATGTCGTAGTTTGACGAACAATAAGGGCATATTTTTTACGATTCACACAATTCACTGTAATTGTCGTTGGTGAACAAATCACCAAATAGTTTTTGAGTCACTGCCCAGCACTCTTTGTTTATGCAGTATTACCTCCTACATATCGCCATGATAGCAACACTTCTGACGACTCAGAAGCATCTCTATAATGGCAATACGAACAGGGTGCCCCAATACTTTTTCCTGTCCCATCATTACATTTGATTAGTTCGCAAATATACGAACGACATTTTATGTGTGCAAATTTTCTAGAGATCATTTGAGAGCTTGGAAAGAAAAATGAGAGTGTGATAAAACTAAAAGCTCCAATCTTTGATTCATGATTTGCCAAAAATCGATTATATTTATGCAATTTATCAATTTGCACAAAACCTTTAAGCAAATATTTTGTTTCCACAATGTCTAAATCATGCAATAATTATAATTTAAATATTCAACGATTATGAAAACAACAAAAATTAAAAAAGTATTGATTGCAATGGATTACGATGAAACATCGCAAAAAGTGGCAGAACAAGGTTTCTCAATGGCACAAGCGATGAATGCTGAAGTACTATTATTGCATGTTATTTCAGAGCAACCGGCTTATTATACCGACTATTCTCACATAAGTGAATTTAAAGTTGATTACATGGGTAATTTAGAAGTTTCAACTCAAAAGTTTCTGGATAAAACGAAGAAACACCTTGGAGATGATACCATTCAAACTGTAGTAAAATTTGGAGATATTTCCGATACTATTTTGGATACGGCAAAAAAAATGAATGTAGATATTATTGTTATGGGTTCTCACAGTCGTAAATGGTTAGAAAATATCATTATGGGAAGTCAGGCTGCAGATGTTTTAAAGAAAACCACTATACCACTTTACATTATTCCCACTAAAAAACATAAATAATTCTATAGTTGAGTGAATACCTCTATAATACAATGGATTAAGCATTCCTAAGAACCACAAAAGCGCTGGAAGTAATCACCTCCAACGCTTTTATTATTTCTCAACGACTTGTTTTCATCAATCGCGAGCAATAGTCAAGCGAGCACTTATTCGTTTACTGCCTGCGCAGCCACCGGTATCCAGCTTTCAACCAATGAAGCGTGTGCCTTCATCCACTCTCTAACGGTTTTGTCTTCAGTAGTCTTCGACCCTTCGAGGGCAGCCATCAGCGAACCAATCTCATCACTACTCAAGCGTATATTACCAATTAACTCTGCAACAAATGGATCTTTCTCGCTAAATCCATTCCACGCAACAGACTGAATGGATTCGGCTGTTCCGTAGATTCCCTTGGGGTCTTCGAGCATTTTCAACTTAAAACGTTCAAACATCCAATGCGGTGTCCAACCGGTCACTACCATCCACTTCTCTTCATCAATGGCTCTCTTCAACGAAGCAGTCATGGCGGGTCCGCTCGATGTCAATAGATTGAAATCTAATCCATAGCCGGGTATCGCTTGATCGGTCACCTTCATGATACCCGATCCGGCATCGATACCGATGATGTTAGAATCGAAACGATCTTTATGCACGTTCAACTCTTCAATGGAGTTGATGGTAACGTACTCGGGCACTACCAACCCGATACGGGCATCATCGTAAACCGTGCCCAATACTTCAAGTTTATCTCCATACTGATCCATGTAATCTTTGTGCGTAACCGGAATCCACATATCCATAAACACATCAATCTTTTTAGTTGAGATAGAGGCATAGATGGGTGCCGCATCGGCATTAAGCAGTTCGACATCATACCCCTGATCTGTCAATACGTTTTTGGTCAGGTAGGTGATTGCAATGCAATCGGCCCAGTTGGTATATCCTATTTTAATCTTCTTTTTCTGTTCTCCGCTTCCGCACGATGCAATTAGCACAAGCAATGCCATCAATTGGGCAAAGGTTCTTAGTTTAGTTCTATTCATTTTTCTTTATTTATTTTTTTAATTTATTTCTCTTTGTCAATCCCTGGGTGATGCGGTCGAGTATAATGGCCAATATAACAACGGCTATCCCCCCTTCAAATCCCAAACCAATCTTCATTTGGGTAATTCCTTTCAAGACAATCTCGCCGAGTCCGCCTGCCGAAATCATCGCAGCAATCACCACCATGGAGAGTGACATCATGATAGTTTGATTGACACCGGTAAGAATGGTTGGCAACGCCAAAGGGAGTTGAACTTTGAAGAGCAGCTGACTAGGGGTAGCACCAAACGAACGGGAAGCTTCGATGATCGTCTCGGGCACCTGACTGATTCCCAAGCTAGTGAGTCGAACCACTGGGGGCATAGCAAAGATAATCGTTGCAAACGCTCCGGGCACTGTACCCAATCCGAAAAACAGTACAGCCGGGATCAAGTAAACGAAAGCAGGCATGGTTTGCATGAAATCGAGAACGGGGCGAGCAATTTGGTTACACCTGGCACTGCGTGCCGTCCAAATACCAAGCGGAATGCCAAGAAGCAAGGCAATACCGGTAGACGAGAGTACCAAAGCCAGTGTCTGCATCGTTTCGAACCAAAAGCCCATGCCGTAAATAAGCAGTAACCCCAGTACGGTAAACAGGGCTGTCCATCTGCCCGCCTTGAACCACGACAGCAGGGTTATCAGCCCAATGGTCACATAAAATGGAATGCCGTACAGTACATCCTGAAAGCATTCGATAAAACCTCCAACGATATAACTTAACCCATCAAAAAAGGGCGAAAAGTGTTCGGTTAGCCACGTAATACCTGTCTCTATATATTGTCCTATCATCATAAGTCTATTGCGTTTTGAATAATTTCATTAATTTCAGTTCTGTCTTTGCCGGTTACCTCAATGATAAGCGACGAGAGCGGAACGGTTCCTTGAAACTGGCGTTCTTCGTTCACTACCCAAATGGGAGAATTGGTCTGGGTCATCAGTGGCAGAATGTCTTCAATCACCGCATCGGCCAGTACCGAATGCACTTCATGACGCACGGCAGCTTCGATTGACTTGGCCTGCTCTTTTCTGAGTCGAACCAAGTCGTTCAAGTGCACCTCTCCCAGCAACACATTGGTAGCATCTACTACCGGAAGCACGGTCAAGTTTCTCTTGATCATCTTACGTATAACCACCTCGGGACCCTCTTTCCCCAAACGAGCTACTAGCGGTTTATCGATCATAACCGAAGCAGCTGTAATAATTTTGCTACGATCTACACTCTCCACAAATCGCTCTACATAAGCGTTGGCAGGCTCGGTCAATATCTCTTCCGAGGTACCTACTTGCACAATTTCACCATCTTTCATAATGGCAATGCGATCGCCCAGTTTAATGGCTTCATTCAAATCGTGGGTGATGAATACGATTGTTTTTTTCATTTTCTCTTGTAAGGTGAGCAGTTCATCCTGCATTTGCACCCTAATGAGGGGATCGAGTGCAGAGAAAGCCTCATCCATAAGCAATACCTCCGGATTATTGGCCAATGCCCTTGCCAACCCGACACGCTGCTGCATCCCTCCCGAGAGTTCGCTTACCATCTGGTTTTCATACCCATTTAGGCCTACTAACTCCATGCTTTCGAGGGCTTTCTTCTCGCGCTGCTCTTTGGCAACGCCCTGAAGTTCGAGCCCGAAGGCTATGTTTTGCAATACTGAACGGTGGGGCAGCAAACCAAAGTTTTGAAACACCATGGCCAGCTCTTTTCTGCGTATCTCGCGAAGCTCCTTATCGGAAGCCATGGCAATGTCTCGCCCATTAATAATGACCTCGCCCTGTGTAGGTTTAATCAGTCGGTTAATGCACCGAAGCAATGTCGACTTACCACTCCCCGACAATCCCATGATGACAAATATCTCTCCTTCATTGATTGTTAGGTTGGCGTTTTGCACCGCAATGGTGCAGTGAGTCTCTTTCAAAATACTACTTTTGCTCTTACCCTCTTTAAGCATACGAAGCGCCTTGCGCTTTTCGCTCCCGAAAATAAGGTACAACTCTTTTATTGATATTTTACTCATATATAATTGATTTGTATACTAGTTAAAAATAATAGCCCATGTTTACGTTGAGCCTTACGCCCCATGCATCGGACGTGTTGTGCGAAAAGCTACGCTCCCAGTCTCCTCCGAGCCAAGCATGGTTCTTGCCCAGTGCACAATCTACATACACATACACCGGTTTCAAGTCGATCAAACAGCCTGTTACATTTTGAATGCTATTCGCATACCCATGCTGCAGCTTCTCCATCAAGCTAAAGTCGTTGTATACCTGTACCGATCGCCATACTCCTTTATTCAGCTGAAAGGTATAAGCCAGCGCAGCCGAATAGAGATTAAAGTGAGAAGCGATGTAATAAGAACTACCATAAGCTGACATCACAACCTCACTCCTATCCTCCCCGACTTTGTTGCGAGGAGAGAGTTTTCGATTGGCGTATTGCAGTTTAAGGTTCCAGTTGCTATAATCGACCACATAGTGCACTGCCATTGCATAATGGGTGCCCATTTTCTCTGTATCGAGGTTGTACAAACCGCCCAACAGGACCGAAGCCCCAACTTGTTGCTTCACCGACTGTCCAAAATGGTAAATCAGCTGCAGGTTTCCTTGATTCACCTCTTTGTTTCTTCCTCCTACATCATATGCATAACGATCCGGAGAAGATTCTGAATCAGAACCAAATTGAAGTTCATCGGAATTTTTAAAGAATGCAGCTGCAAACTCCCACGCATTTTTGCGATAACTATATTTAATCCCCATGTCGGAGTCGTCTTCGAGTCCGAGATAGTAGTTGATATTAAAAAAATAGCTATTCGATGTGTAGGGTTGAATGCCGAACGGCACAACGGTAAGTCCTAACTGTACATGCTGGTATTCGTTGATACGATACCCTAACCACCCATGCTTTAACATGCCTCCTCCCGAGGTGGATGGATAAAAACGGTATTCGGCATCCAAGAAAAACTCTTTATATGAGGCTTTCGCATTTAACCGAAAAACATCAAACCCGAAGTCACCTCCTCGTTTTGTATTCCCCGCTTTCCAATCGGAGTAATTGTAGTTAAAGCGTAGCGCTCCACCCAGCTGATACTGAGGTTTTTTTTGAGCAAACAGGGTGGAAGTAAGTAGTAAAAGTGAAGCCACAAAAGTTCATGTAAATCTATCTCTATAACTCATAAAGAATGGTTTTAACACAGCCACAAAAAGGGACTGATAAATTAATAAAAAAAGAAATGAAGCAGACTGCAAAACGCAAAGGAAGTACTATCTTTGATAAAATAAAATCACATCGAATGAGCCGATAAGATACCCATAAATAGAGGGTAAAGACAGACTGCTTTTAAAGCTCATTTTGGCAAATGTAGTAAAAAAAGCTACACTAAACAAATTTGGCGTGGCTTTTTTATCTTTTTAAAGGATAGCACATCGTTCTACTTATCTTCTATTTTTCTGAAGATCTCTCTGTATTATTCAGACAAAAAGCTATATTTGCAGAAACCACCAAAATCTAACAAGTATGAAAATCCTATCTATCCGCGACTTGCAGGCCATCAGGAAAAGAGCAGGACAAGCACTCTCACTGCGAGAAGAAAGCAATGAAAAAGTAGCCGAGCAAAGTAGCGGACTGACAGTCGGGACAAAGCACCTGCAAATTCTGATTTGCGGAGGCACAGGCTGCCAAGCCTCTTCCAGTTCTGCCATTGCCAAGCATCTGCAAAAAAGACTCGAAGCCGATGGAATCTCCGATAAAGTGGAAGTGATTACCGTAGGCTGTTTTGGATTCTGCGAGAAAGGACCAATTGTAAAGATCATCCCCGATAACACGTTCTATATTCAAGTCACCCCCGAAGATGCAGATGAAATCATTACCGAGCACATCATCGGTGGGAGAAGAATAGAACGGCTGCTCTACGAAGATCCAAGCACGAAAAAGATTGTCAGCGACTCCAAGCACATGGACTTCTATCAGAAACAGTTGCGCATTGCCCTTCGTAACTGTGGCTTTATCAATCCTGAGAACATAGAGGAGTATATCGCCCGCGACGGTTACTTTGCACTGGCCAACTGCCTGTTGCACAAGCAACCGATAGAGGTTATCGACAGCATCAAACGCTCCGGTCTGCGCGGGCGCGGTGGTGGCGGCTTCCCCACGGGCCTCAAATGGGAGTTGACCCAACGGCAACAGTCCGCTGTGAAATACGTCGTTTGCAATGCCGATGAAGGTGATCCCGGTGCATTCATGGACCGCTCTATTCTGGAAGGAGACCCTCATTCCATCGTAGAGGCCATGGCTGTCTGCGGCTACTCCATCGGGGCTTCCAAAGGGTTGGTTTATATCCGTGCCGAATATCCGCTTGCCATCCAACGACTGAAAACCGCCATTGCACAAGCCCGTGAATACGGTCTGCTGGGCCACACGATCTTAGGTATCCCTTTCGACTTCGACATCGAAATCCGTTACGGAGCAGGAGCTTTTGTTTGCGGAGAAGAAACCGCACTCATCCACTCGATGGAAGGCAAACGGGGCGAACCGACGATCAAACCTCCCTACCCTTCCGAATCCGGCTATCTGGGTAAACCAACCAATGTGAACAATGTAGAAACCCTTGCCAATATACCTATTATATTGACCAAAGGCGCCGAATGGTTCTCTTCCATCGGAACGGAACATTCGAAAGGTACTAAAGTATTCGCACTCGCGGGAAAGATTAATAATGTCGGACTGATTGAAGTCCCCATGGGAACTACGCTTCGGGAAGTCATCTATGAAATCGGAGGTGGCATTAAACGAGGAAAGAAATTCAAAGCCGTGCAAACCGGGGGACCTTCGGGAGGTTGCCTCACAGAAAAGCATCTCGATACGCCGATCGACTTCGACACCTTGCAGGCAGTAGGCTCTATGATGGGCTCCGGGGGAATGATTGTGATGGACGAGGACGACTGCATGGTGTCTGTATCCCGTTTCTATCTCGATTTTACCGTCGAAGAGTCCTGCGGTAAATGTACCCCCTGCCGCATCGGCAATAAACGTCTGCTGGAGTTACTCAACAAAATCAGAGACGGACGCGGAACGGAAAAGGATCTGGAAACGCTTTCTACACTGGGACGCGTCATTAAAGACACTGCGCTCTGCGGATTGGGACAGACCTCGCCCAACCCTATACTTTCTACCTTGGACAACTTTTATGAGGAGTACCTGGAACACGTCAAATACAAGACTTGCCGTGCCAAGCAGTGCAAGTCATTGCTGACCTACACCATCAATCCCGTGCTATGCATCGGTTGCCACCTTTGCGCCAAGCACTGTCCCGTAGATGCCATTGCCGGTACGGCGCGCAAACCCCATGTCATCAATCCCGATACTTGCATCAAATGTGGCATGTGCATGGCTCGCTGTAAATTCAACGCTATCCTTGTTTGCTAAAATAGAACATTATGGAAGAAAAACAAATTACCCTCCAAATAGACGGTCACTACATTACCGTGCCCGAAGGAAGTACGATCTTCGAAGCCGCCTGCAAAATCGGCATTAACATCCCCACCCTTTGCTATATCGACTTGAAGGGTACTTGCATTAAGAACAATCCCGCTTCGTGCCGCATCTGCGTAGTCGAAGTAATGGGAAGAAAGAATCTGGCCCCCTCCTGCGCTACCCGTTGCACCGAAGGAATGGTCGTAAAAACCAGTACCTTGCGCGTAATGAATGCCCGCAAAGTAGTAGCCGAACTCATTCTGTCCGACCACCCCAACGACTGCCTCACTTGCCCCAAATGCGGCAACTGTGAACTTCAGACCTTGGCCCTGCGCTTCAACATCCGCGAAATGCCTTTCTACGGTGGCGAACTCTCGCCTCGCAAACGCGAAATAACGACTTCCATTGTTCGCAATATGGACAAATGTATCTTCTGCCGCCGTTGCGAAAGTGTATGCAACGATGTTCAGACGGTGGGCGCACTCGGAGCCATCCGACGAGGATTCCATACAACCATCGCTCCTGCTTTCGACCGCATGATGACGGAAAGTGAATGTACCTACTGCGGTCAATGCGTAGCCGTTTGTCCGGTAGGTGCACTGACAGAGCGCGATCATACCAACCGTCTGTTGGAAGACTTGGAGAATCCCAATAAAGTAGTCATCGTTCAGACAGCCCCGGCCGTACGCGCCGCTTTGGGCGAGGAATTCGGGCTGCCACCCGGAACATTGGTTACCGGAAAAATGGTCTATGCGCTACGCGAGCTTGGGTTCGACTATGTATTCGACACCGACTTTGCTGCCGATCTCACCATCATGGAAGAGGGTTCCGAAATTCTGAGCCGCCTCACCCGTTATCTCCGGGGCGATCAGTCGGTACGACTTCCCATTCTGACCTCCTGCTGCCCGGCATGGGTCAACTTCTTCGAACATCACTTCCCCGACATGCTCGATATCCCCTCCACTGCCCGTTCGCCCCAGCAGATGTTCGGCTCTATTGCCAAAAGCTACTGGGCAGAGAAAATGGGTATACCGAGAGAAAAGTTAGTCGTTGTCTCCATCATGCCCTGCTTGGCCAAGAAATATGAATGCGACCGCAACGAATTCAAAGTGAACGGCAACCCCGATGTCGATTATTCCATATCGACACGCGAACTGGCTCGCCTTATCAAACGTGCCAATATCGGTTTCACCTTATTACCCGACAGCTCTTTCGATCACCCCATGGGCGAATCGACCGGAGCCGGCGTGATCTTCGGAACTACCGGTGGAGTAATGGAAGCCGCGCTGCGCACGGTTTACGAAATCTATACCGGAGAACCGCTACAAAACGTGAACTTCGAGCAAGTACGCGGACTAATCGGTGTGCGCCGAACCACTGTAAACCTCAACGGTTTCGAGCTGAAAGTAGGTATTGCCCACGGACTGGGCAACGCCCGCCAACTGCTCGAAGATATACGCAACGGAAGTAATGAATACCACGTCATCGAAATTATGGCTTGCCCCGGAGGTTGCATAGGTGGTGGCGGTCAGCCTCTACATCGTGGTCATTCGGGTGTACTCTATGCCCGTGCCAACGCGCTGTACCGCGAAGATGCCAACAAATTCTTGCGTAAATCACACGAGAACACCTACATCAAGACCCTGTATGAAGAGTTTCTGGGCAAACCGCTGAGCGAGAAAGCAGAGCATCTGCTGCACACGCACTATTTCAATAAGTCTCAAGATTAACTTTAAAAGAAGAAAACCATGTCGGATATTAAATTGGCCTGCAACATTGCCGAACAAGTGAAAGCGATCTGCGATACATATGACAACCAACCCGGAGAACTGATCCATATTCTGCACGAAGCGCAGCACCTGCAAGGCTACCTACCCGAAGAGATGCAACGCATCATCGCCCGGAAGCTGAACATCCCTGTATCAAAAGTCTATGGCGTAGTGAGTTTCTACACCTTCTTTACGATGACCCCGAAAGGCAAACATCCCATCTCGGTATGCATGGGTACAGCCTGCTACGTGCGGGGCTCTGAAAAACTATTGGAAGAATTCAGACGGATATTAGGTATCGAAGTGGGCGAAATTACCCCGGATGGAAAATACTCCTTAGACTGCCTGCGTTGTGTAGGTGCCTGCGGTTTGGCTCCGGTGGTGATGATCGGAGAAAAGGTATACGGACGTTTGCAACCGGTCGATGTAAAGCGAATCATTGATGAGTTGGATGCCACACGTTGAGGTCTTTCACCGTCATCGACTCAACGCTCACCTTCCCACTAAAAAAACAAAAATGACGCTACTATTGAGTATAGATAAATCTATATTATTGTTATATACCTTGTTATTGTTATAGATTTATCTATATTTGCAAGAAAAAACATGTATAGCAAATTATACGAGAAATCTGGAAGTGATATCATCCGAGAGCTTGGAAAGAAATATAGCGAGTATCGGAAAAGGATGAAGTATACTCAACGAGAAGTAGCCGATAAATCTGGTCTAAGTGTGTTTACTATTAGTTCTTTTGAAAACGGTTCTTCTACCGGAATCACGCTTGCTTCGTTCATCAAATTGCTTCGGGCGATTGACAGTCTGGACGAAATTGAGAAACTATTGCCGGAGTTACCGGAGAGTCCACGCGCATTATTTAAAAAACAAAGTAAAAAGTAGTCTATGGAAACGAATGTGGTAAAAGTAAAGTTATGGGGAATGAATGTAGGTTATCTCTCATGGGATAAGAAAGCAGCCGCTGCCGTTTTTGAATATGAACCTTCGTTTCTTGAAGAGGGATTAAATATCGCTCCATTCACCATGTCCATTGATTCACCTCGTAGTCAAAAAGGAATCCCATGGATGGGAGATAAAGACAAGCTATATCAAGGACTTCCACCGATGATAGCCGATTCGTTGCCGGACAAATGGGGTAACTCCCTTTTTAAAGCATGGTTACGTGACAATCATATTTCTACAAGGAAAGCAAATCCGGTAGATCATCTTTCTTTTATCGGCAGTCGAGCCATGGGGGCATTGGAATATGAGCCTGCACAAGAGCTTGGAGATAGTTTGGCTTTTTCAGTTGATGTGCAAAGACTATATGAGTTTGCTAAACAAGTATTGAACGAACGAGAAACGACTATTTTAAATCAGGAGAACTCTATATTATGGCAGGACTTGGTAAAGATCAGTTCATCACCGGGAGGAAAGCGACCTAAGGCCATTGTAGCACTGAATAAAGACACAGGAGAAGTAATTTCCGGTCAAGGATTAATTCCTGACAGATTTCAACATTATATTATTAAATATGATGATAATTCTGTTTATCCTTTTGCCAAACTGGAATATGTTTATTACCAAATGGCTTTGAGTGCCGGAATTGATATGATGCCCTCGGAGTTAAGAACATACAACGGAGTGACACATTTCCTGACTCAACGATTTGATCGAGATGGAAACGAAAAGATACATATACAAACATTGGCTGCAATGTCTCCAGAAAGTGATAGTTATGAAAATATTTTTGCAGTAATTAGGTGGCTTAATCTTCCATACGAGGATAGCAAACAACAATACTTGCGAATGGTATTTAACGTTATCGCACGAAATGTAGACGATCATTCCAAAAACTTTTCATTTCGCATGAACCGTAACGGAGTTTGGCGACTTTCTCCTGCATACGATTTGACTTATAGTGTAGATTTGACTGCTCCGGTCTATTCCAATAGACACTCATTGACAGTAAATGGTAAAGAGGAAGATATAAACCGTGAGGATTTGGAGAGAGTGGGACAGAATAACGACATACAAGATTACAAGACCTTAATTGATACTGTAGCTCATGCAGTTGCTGACTTTGAAAACTACGCAATGGAGTTGGGAGTTGATGAAAACCTAGCCCGGAGTATAAAAGCTGATTTTGTTAAGGTGTAATTGTCAGATATTGTAAAGCCACACCAAACAAATTTGGCGTGGCTTTTTTATCTTTTTAAAGAAATGAAAGTTTATGCGTAATAGCCCCGATTGCTCATCTCAGAGGCTTGGAACATTGTATATTTATCTTGTATCAACGGATAGTCCCAACACCCTAATTGATGAAAGATATTTCCGCCAAAACCTTGTTTAAATTTGTAAAGTCCGTACATCGGATGCGAAGGTTCTGCATTGGGAGCGATACCAAACATATCATATTCGGTACACCCATTGGCCTTGGCCGTTTGAATAGCTTTCCACTGCAACGCATAAGTAGCCATATAATTCCGTTTCTCTGCCGATGAAGCGCCGTAAAGATACGTTGCCCGATGACTGGAAAGCACCAAGAACATAGCTGCAAGCGGCTCATCATCGACGTAGGCAGTAAGTAGCTTGACCTGCACCGGAGAGTCTAAATCTTCCATCTTCGCTGCAAATATCGAATCAAAGTACTTGATATCATTGACATTGAGCTGATTGCGGCAAGCGGTCTCCAGATAGAGCTGATACCACACACTGAGGTCTTTTACCGTCATTGACTCTACGCTCACCCCTTTGCGAAGCGCCAATCCGATGTTGTAACGGGTTTTAGGCTTCATCTGTGCGAGTATCTCCTTTTCGCTGCGACACAAATCGAGAATTACGGTATTGGTAGGTAGGATATCGGTATTCGACTTCACCAAGTTCCAATTAACGGTATTGAAATTGAGTTTAAACTCTTGATATTTCTTATCGGGTGCACCACTCCAAGGCGTCTCTTCACCCTCCTCGTCCTCTTTTCCCCAGTGCGACTGCCAGTTGAGGTCGTAGCGGATAGCTATGCAACTGCGAGGAATGTGCGAGCGTAGCACCTCGGATAGCTCTTCAAGAAAAACACCTTGATTCTCCTCCGAGGGCTCTACCTCAGGGCCATAAGGAAGGTAAGCAATGCAATCTTCTGAGTTTAAATACTGAAGGAACATCACAAAATCGGCTTCCGTGTATGAATATCCACCGACATTGACATACATTTCCCGATTGGGCACCTTAAAGTCGAAAGCGTGAGAGTCAACACCTTGGTATTTCTTCACTTTTGACCAAAACGATGTTTGTTGAATGATTGGAGTTGTGCAAACGTCTATAATCTCCTTTCGTTCTAAATTAACAGTCATAATTTCTAATTCGTAATTTTTTTGCAAAGATAAGCAATATATATACTTTACACAAATTAACGAAAACAAAAGGTCAATTACCTAATAATCAACCCCTAAAAGAGTACGTACTTTTAGGTGCAAAGAGTGTACACTTAACACAGTGTTAAGTATACACTCTTGTATGGTAAGAGTACGTACTTTTTAATACAAGGAAAACAGGCTCCTTTTTACTTGGATAAAAGAGTCAAATATTCTCCATAGCCCTCTTTCTCCATTTGATCTTTAGGGATGAAACGCAAGGAGGCACTGTTGATGCAGTAACGCAATCCGCCTTTATCAGCAGGCCCGTCATTGAACACATGTCCAAGATGAGCATCTCCTGTTGTGCTACGCACTTCGACACGCTCCATGCCATGCGATGTATCGCGTTCTTCCTTGATCAACTTCTTCGCTATGGGTTTCGAAAAACTGGGCCATCCGCAACCCGCGTCGAACTTGTCGGTAGAGATAAACAGCGGTTCTCCGGTAGTGATGTCCACATAGATACCGTCTCGCTTTTCGTTCCAGTATTCGTTCTGAAAGGCAGGCTCGGTAGCACTCTTCTGCGTTACGGCATACTGCTCGGCCGAGAGCTTGGAGCGAAGCGTTGCATCGTCGGGCTTCCGGTAAACCTTAGGGACAGTAGTGGCAGCAGGTGCATTTGCCTTCTTTGCCATATTGAACAGCGCGGGGTTGATGTGGCAATAGCCGCCCGGATTCTTATCAAGGTAGTCTTGGTGATAGCCCTCGGCGGGATAGAAGTTGGTCAGCGGTTTAATTTCGACCACAAGCGGTTGCGTGTAGTGCTTCGCCTGAGCCTCCACATCGGCTTTAATCTGTGGCAAATCGGTCTCGTCGGTATAATAAATTCCTGTGCGATACTGTGTTCCTCGATCATTCCCTTGACGGTTCAGGCTGGTTGGGTCGATTGTTTTAAAGAACAGATCAATCAGCAGCTCCAGTTTCACCACCTGCGGATCGTAGGCTACTTTAACTGTTTCGGCAAATCCGGTATTACCGTTGCACACCTGTTCATACGTCGGGTTCTCTACACTCCCGTTGGCATATCCCACCTGAGTTTGCTCTACTCCCCGAATCTGTTTCAAGAAATGCTCTGTACCCCAGAAGCATCCTCCGGCAAAGTAGATTTCGCGTTGATTCTTCATTGTTTGGTTCTCCTTTTCTTTATTGTGATTACTCTTTGTTCCTTGTGCATTGCCTGCACATGCGTAGCTTATGAAAAGCAGCGCAATGATCATGATATTCTTCATCTCTGCTATCCTCCATTTTTGTTATCTTACTTTAGGGTATAATAAATAAAACGTTTTATTGCTCGTTATGTTGCAGATACCATGTGCTTACTTTCAGGCAAAAGTATGAAATTAAATTAAAGCATCAGCTAAAACACATCGTGTCTTTTAGAAAAAGA
>JAGOOC010000047.1 GCA_017992695.1 Bacteroides sp.
AAATCAACAAAACGTCGGTACGCAATGAATACCGCATTTGAGAGAACACAAGTTACATAATCTAATCGAATAATTTATTGTATGACAAAAAGAACTAACCTATTTCCAAGCCTTAGAAAGTCTTGTGAAATAAACTTTTTGAAAATAGCAGGTACTAGTTTTCTGCTATTGTGTGTTGCTCCACAGTTTTCTGTGGCAGATAATAATGAAAAACACACCGTTGCAACTACACAGCAAGTGAAAGTTGAAACAGCAACAGGTGTAGTAAAGGATCAAAGTGGCGAAACTGTCATTGGAGCGTCTGTGGTAGTAAAAGGCACATCTAATGGTACGATTACAGGCATGAATGGGGAATTCACTTTGAAAAACGTGAAGAAAGGAGACATTATTCACATCTCATTTGTAGGATACAAGCCAATGGAGGTAAAATACGAAGGAGTAGCGATCAATGTAACACTACAAGACGATGCACAAGCTCTGGAGGAGGTTGTGGTTACTGCCTTAGGTATTAAACGCGAGAAGAAAGCTTTAGGTTACGCCATGCAAGAGGTAAAGGGAGATGCTTTGGTAGCCGCCCGCGAAAACAATCTGGCCAACGCATTGTCTGGTAAAATTTCTGGTGTACAGATCATCCGCTCGAGTAACGGTCCTGCAGGATCCTCAAAAATACAACTTCGAGGTAGCAATTCCGTAACCGGATTAAATCAGCCATTAATCGTAGTAGATGGAGTGCCAATGGACAACTTTACCGGTTCTAACAATAACGACTATTGGAATCCCGGCACAGATATGGGTAACGGTCTTTCGGATATTAACCCAGAAGACATTGAATCAATGTCGGTACTCAAAGGTGCTTCTGCAGCTGCTCTTTACGGATCACGAGCAGGAAACGGTGTTATCTTAATCACAACTAAAAAAGGAATTTCCACTCCTGGATTAGGTGTAACGATCTCAGGTTCGGTTGCATTTGAAACCATTTTCATGACTCCCAAGCGTCAAAACACATTCGGACAGGGAATCAACTCATCTTTTGATGCTAATTCAACCAATAGCTGGGGACCCGAAATAACTGGTCAAAGCTATACAGACTGGGATGGAAAAACGCAAAACATGAGCTCCTTTGACAATGTCGGTAACTTCTTTAATACAGGTATAAACCTCAACGAGAACATTTCATTCTCGCAACAATTTGGCAAAACGTCTATTTACTCTTCGCTAACTCGCATGGATGATGCAAGCAAGATTCCCGGAGCTAAGTTGAGCCGTACAAATATGATGCTACGAGCTGCCTCTACGTTTGGGAAAAACGATCGTTGGAGCATGGATGCAAAGATCCAATACATTAATTCCGAGGCGAAAAATCGACCAATCAACGGTAACAATACGTCTAACACTTTCTTAACAATGTACACTACCCCTGTTTCATTAGACATCACAGACTTTAAAAATAGCTTGGATGAAAATAATAACATGAGATGGTGGCAAAAAGGAAGTGGCCTAAACCCCTATTGGGCAGAAAAATATAAAACAGATCAAGATACGCGTAATCGTTTCTTAATGAACGCGTCATTGAAATACAAATTTACCGAGTGGCTAAATGCTGAGATTAAAGCAGGTACTGATATGTACTTCACTGAAACTGAAAGCAAAATGTACGCCGGTGGCCCAATTGAGAAAACAGGTAGATATAGCTTTGGTGAAAAAAAATTCTACGAAAACAACTTTAGTTTCTTGATTTCAGCCAATAAGGACAATCTGTTTGATAAGTTTGGAGGTAATATGACATTTGGCGGAAACTTGATGGAACGCAAATCAACTGAGCTAAGTTCAAGCATCAGTAAGTTAACTGCACCCAACTTTTTCTGGCTAACTAACGGTGACCATGCTAATCTTTCAGTAACTCCAGGGTTTAGTCATAGGAAGATCAACTCGCTGTACGGTACATTAGGTATTAATTATGACGGATGGGTTTTCCTAGATGGTACTTTCCGTAACGACTGGTCATCCACTTTGAGCAAACAGAATCGTTCGTTCTTCTATCCCTCCGTATCCTTAGCTTGGGTAATCAGTGACATGATGAACAAATTAGACAAGAACATGCCAGAGTGGTTCACTTATGCTAAAGCACGTGCATCTTTCGCACAAGTAGGAAATGATATGGACCCTTATCAATTATACAACACCTATAGTATTGGTTCTGATGGACATACAAATGGCACAATCGCCTCTGCAGGCAGCACACTGTATGATGCAAATGTAAGAAGCGAACTTATCTCTTCATGGGAAGTTGGTGCAGAAGTGAAATTCTTGAACAATCGTTTGGGTTTTGACTTCGCTTGGTATAAATCAAACGCTCGTCGTCAATTACTGAATATTCCAATGAATGCTTTGTCCGGTTATACCTCACGTAAAGTAAATGCAGGAGATATTCAAAATACAGGTATAGAAATTATGATGAATGCTCGCCCTATCCAAACACGTGACTTTAGTTGGGATATGCAGATCAATTTCTCTAAAAACAACAACAAAATTATAGAGCTGCTACCAGGTGCAGAACATGAAGGTATGCTGTACCAACTGGGAGGATATGATGACTTAAAAGTATATGCAGTATCAGGAGGAAACTACGGAGAAATCTGGGGAACCAAGTTCTTGCGCGTGACCGATAAGGGTAGTCCTCAGTATGGACAATTGCTTTTGAATAAGGCAGGACTTCCTCAAGCCACATCTAAAGCGGAGAAGATAGGTGACCAACAAGCCGATTATCTTGTGGGTTGGACCAATACGCTTAACTATAAGGGATTTTCACTTAGTTTCTTAATTGATGGACGCTTTGGTGGAGATATTTTCTCGGCTACCAACCAAACCTTACAAGAAGTAGGTATTGCTGCAGTAACAGCACCAGGTGGTAAACGTGAAGAATTCGTAGTAGATGGAGTAATTTCCGATGGTAGCGGATATGCTCCAAGTACCATCAAAGTGACCCCACAAGCATACTGGAGTGCAGTGGCCGGTGCAGGCAATATCGGAATTGGCGAAGCAAACATCTATGATGCCACTAACATTCGCTTACGTAATATTTCGTTGAATTATAGATTCCCGAAGGCAATGTTAAGTAAAACAGTATTCCAACAAGTTCAATTGGGTGTTTCTTGTAACAACGTATGTATGCTTAAAAGTCACTTGAACGGGATAGACCCTGAATCTGTTTTTGCAACGAGTACCAATGCTACAGGTTTTGAAAATGCGGCTGCTCCTACTTCACGTACATTCTTGTTTAACGTAACACTTGGTTTTTAAAATTTAACAACTTGACTGATATGAAAAATATTAATAAACTATTTTTAGGCTTGGGGTTATCTGCCACATTATTTGGCTTGACCACTGCTTGCTCTGATTTTGACGACCTCAACACAAGCCCATCACAAGTCGGTGTAGAATTCGTGAAGCCACACTATGCTTTAAATAAATCCATCATTGGTGCGCAGCAAAATCCTGAGATTGCTGAACGAATCGTTATTTATAATTGGGCTAGCGCTGCGCGAATCTGTGGTGAATTGAGTTATTTGAACATAGGACGCTACAGTGACGATTTTAATAGTCTTTACTTTAACAACTACCTCACCGGTTGGATTAAGAATGCTACATTGGCCATTGAAACAGCTGATGGCAAGGGAAACCTAACCGATCATGAGCGAGTGTTCTATGCTAATGTCAAACAGTTTGCGCGTATTTGGAGAGCCTATTTAATCAGTGAATTCGCCGACAACTATGGCCCTTATCCCATCGAGGCGTTCAGCGGTAAGAACCCAACATTCAATACAGTAAAGGAAACTTACTACTTCATCCTTAAAGAGTTGAAGGAAGCCGCGCCATTGATTGATACGAGCGTTGTACCCAACGAAGATGAGAAAAGGTGTGATCCGGCCTATGGATACAACGCAATGAAATGGAAAAAATACGCCAATAGTCTTCGTATGCGGTTAGCTATGCGCCTTTCGGAGGTAGATGCGCCTAAAGCTAAAAGTGAATTTGAAGAAGCTTGTGCAGCTGAGAAAATACTTACGCTAGATGATATGTTTAGCGTAAAAGAGTATAGCGGCTGGGACGACTTCTCAGGTATCTTTACACGTCCTTGGAACGATCAAGCCCTATCATCAACCATGTCGAATATCCTAACTAATCTTGGAGGTGTTGGCGTAGTTGACCAACGGCCAGACTTAGCGACCTATACCAAGCCAAACAATTATATAGGAATGAAGTTTCAAGATCACTATGCGGTAAATACAGACAACCCTACCAAGATGTTTTGGCTCGATGGTATACCCGAAAATCTTGACCCACGTGCTTTAAAAATATTCTGTCTTCCTAATGATGAAAAAGCTGCAAACTTTATTGACAAAGGATCGAAAACCGATCATGCTAAGCATGGAATGGAAGATAAAGATGGAAAAGTATTAGTGCCCATTGATGCTCAATTTACATGGAATTATTACCCGGCTGGCTCACGCGCAGCTTGGTCTCCCAAATTCGCATTAAATAAAGTGACAAGCAATATCTGGAACACAGGTGTACTTTTAGGAAAAGATTACTGTAGTAGCGAAAACAAACGTATCTGGTTCGGACCATGGGAAACTTATTTCTTAATGGCTGAGGCAGCTGTTCGTGGTTGGAATACAGGTAGCACCGCACAAGCGGCTTACGAGAACGGCATCCGCGTAAATTTTGAATATTTTGACGTAAGTAAATTTGTCGATAGCTATATCAATTCTACTGACTACAACCGAGTGGGTACATCAGTAAAGTTTACGCACACTACTGAACCTACCGACATGGCTGCAAACTATGTAGATGGTTATACCAAAGCAGCCGGTACAATGACTTATAAGTATCCTGATGCAAATAAGATTTTGTACAGTGGAAAGAAGTTGAACGACGCATTGACTAAAATTATCACCCAAAAGTATATCGCTCAAACTCCTTATTTGGCGTTAGAGTGTTGGTCAGATTTCCGCCGTTTGGGATTACCTTTCTTTGACATGCCTGCCAACGAGTCAACAATGACCGGTTCGGATATGGTATCGTATTGGACAGTTAACTCTTATACAGAAGGTCAGAGTTGGAAATACTATCCTCAACGTTTACGCTACCCATCGGGCTTGAAAAATGCTGATAGTGAAGGTTATGCTCAAGCTATCAAAGCATTAGGAGGAGACGATACTACGATGACTCCATTGTGGTGGGCTAAACACTAAATTGCTCTATTATAATTCATTAAGAGTTCTGTAATAAACGCACATATTAAAGGAGACCTGTCATCTTGCAGGTCTCCTTTTTTCATTGCCAACAAACAGTTTCTATAACCTAGTCGATTGCAATTCAAAGTTTATCACCTATCTTTGCCCTTTCATTATAAATACAGCTATGGCAATTACAATCAAAAAAGTATCCTCTAAGAAAGAGCTCCATACGTTTATCCGTTTCAACTACTATATGTATAAGGATAATCCCTACTCGGTTCCTGATCTTTATGATGACATGCTCAACACATTCAACAAGAAGAAAAATGCTGCATTTGACTTTTGCGATGCAGATTATTTTTTAGCTTATAAAGATGGAAAGGTAGTAGGTCGCGTAGCGGCAATCATTAACCATCGCGCCAATGAAACTTGGAACAAGAAGAACGTCCGCTTTGGGTGGATAGACTTTATAGACGACATCGAGGTGAGCAGCGCACTGATCAACGCAGTAGAAGAGTGGGGAAAGGCCAAGGGTATGGATCACATTCAAGGACCATTGGGTTTTACCGACTTCGATGCAGAGGGAATGTTGGTCGAAGGATTCGACCAGCTCAGCACCATGGCTACCACCTATAACCACCCCTACTACCCGGCTCACATGGAGCAGTTGAAGTTTGAAAAAGAGGCCGACTGGGTAGAGTTTAAGATATACATACCCGAAAGCATACCAGATAAACACCAGCGCATTTCGGATATTGTTCAAAAGAAACACAAACTCCGGGTCGTTAAATATACCTCGAGCCGAAAGCTTGCCAAAGATTACGGACAGGCTATCTTTGAGCTAATGAACGAAGCTTACAGCGAGCTATATGGCTACTCGGCTCTTTCGCAGCGGCAGATTGATCAGTATGTCAAAATGTATCTGCCCATTGTTGACCTACGCATGGTTCCGCTCATTGTCGACGAAAATGATGAACTGATAGCTGTCGGCATCTCCATGCCATCACTCTCAGAGGCTTTGCAGAAGTCGCACGGACGGTTGTTACCCTTCGGATGGTACTATCTACTGAAAGCTCTTTTCATGAAACGACGCGCTAAAATGCTCGATTTATTACTGATAGCTGTGAAGCCTGCCTATCAAAACAAAGGTGTTAACGCATTGTTATTTTCTGATTTAATTCCGGTTTATCAGAAATTAGGTTTTATCTTTGCAGAAAGCAACCCTGAACTGGAAATGAACGGCAGAGTTCAGGCGCAATGGGAGTATTTTAAAACAGAACAACATAAACGTCGCCGTGCGTTTGTGAAGAAGATAGAATAATCACGCATTATGAAAGAGAATGAACTGATACCCTCGGATGATAACCTAGTGGAATACACCGACGACAACATACGTCACCTGAGCGACATGGAACATGTGCGCACACGCCCCGGTATGTATATTGGTAAGCTAGGTGACGGTGCACATATCGAAGATGGAATTTATGTTCTTCTCAAAGAGGTGCTGGATAATTGCATCGACGAGTTCAAAATGCAGGCGGGCAAGAAGATTGAAATCACCATTGACGACAATCTACGGGTAAGCGTACGCGACTATGGACGAGGCATCCCTCAAGGGAAACTGATTGAAGCCGTAAGCGTGCTGAACACCGGTGGTAAGTATGACAGCAAGGCGTTTAAGAAAAGTGTTGGGCTCAATGGTGTGGGTGTAAAAGCCGTCAACGCACTCAGCTCACGCTTCGAAGTACGCAGCTACCGCGATGGCAAGGTGCGCATCGCTACCTTTTCTAAAGGCGACTTACTCACGGACGAAACGTTGAGAACCGATCAAGAGAACGGAACGTTTACGTTCTTTGAACCCGACGAGACACTGTTCCAAAATTACCAGTTCCGCTCAGAGTTTATCGAAACGATGCTGCGCAACTATACCTACCTCAACACGGGGTTGGCCATGATTTATAACGGACAGCGCATTGTGTCGCGCAACGGTCTGGTAGACCTGCTCAATGACAACATGACTGCCGCCAGCCTTTACCCCATTGTTCACCTCAGGGGCGAAGACATTGAAATAGCCTTTACACACACCAGCCAATATGGCGAAGAGTATTACTCGTTCGTCAACGGTCAGCACACCACACAAGGCGGTACCCATCAAAGTGCCTTCAAAGAGCATATAGCACGCACCATCAAGGAGTTCTTCAACAAGAGCCAAGACTATACCGACATTCGCAACGGCCTTGTCGCAGCCATCGCCATCAACGTTGAAGAGCCGATGTTCGAAAGTCAAACGAAAATCAAACTGGGATCGACCAATATGGCTCCCGGAGGCATAAGTGTGAACAAGTTTGTGGCCGACTTCATTAAACAAGAGGTAGACAACTACCTGCACAAGCACTCGGATGTGAGCGAAGCCATGCTGCAAAAGATTCAGGACTCGGAGAAAGAGCGCAAAGCCATAGCCGGAGTAACCAAACTGGCTCGCGAACGTGCTAAAAAGGCAAACCTACACAACAAGAAGTTACGCGATTGCCGCATACACCTCAACGACACCAAAGGGAAAGATCTCGGAGAAGAATCCTGCATTTTCATCACCGAGGGAGATTCGGCCAGTGGTTCCATCACCAAAAGCCGCGACGTAAACACGCAGGCAGTGTTCAGCTTACGAGGCAAACCACTCAACTCCTACGGACTAACCAAGAAAGTGGTATACGAGAACGAAGAGTTCAACCTGCTGCAAGCCGCACTCAACATAGAGGATGGAATTGACGGACTACGCTACAACAAGGTAATCGTAGCCACCGATGCCGATGTAGATGGCATGCACATCCGCCTGCTACTCATCACGTTCTTTCTTCAATTCTTCCCCGATCTCATTAAGAAAGGACACGTTTACATTCTGCAAACCCCGCTGTTTCGGGTACGCAACAAGAAGAAAACCATCTATTGCTACAGCGACGAAGAGCGACAACGGGCCATCATGGAGCTGAACCCCAACCCCGAAATCACCCGATTCAAAGGATTAGGAGAGATTTCGCCCGATGAGTTTAAGCACTTCATCGGTAAAGACATGCGCCTGGAACAGGTATCGTTGCGCAAAAACGACTTAGTGAAAGAGCTTCTGGGATTCTACATGGGTAAAAACACCATGGAACGGCAGGTCTTTATTATAAATAACCTAGTGATTGAAGAAGATATAGCATAACAGCATGAAGAGAGCTATTTTCCCGGGTACATTCGACCCCTTTACCATCGGACATTACTCGGTGGTAAGCCGTGCACTGACTTTTATGGACGAGATAATCATCGGCATCGGTATCAACGAAAATAAGAATACGTATTTCCCGATTGAGAAACGTGTCGAGAGCGTCCGCAAGTTCTACCAAAATGAACCTCGTATCCGGGTGATGGCTTACAACAGCCTAACCATTGATTTTGCCCGAGAGGTCGATGCACAGTTCATCATTAGAGGCATTCGAACGGTGAAGGACTTTGAGTATGAAGAGACCATCGCCGATATCAACCGAAAACTAGCAGGGATCGAAACCATTCTGCTCTTTACCGAGCCGGAACTTACCTGCATCAGCTCAACCATCGTGCGCGAGCTTCTTACTTTCAACAAAGACATCAGTATGTTTATTCCCGAAGGGATGGAGATATTGGAATAAATCCTAAACCTATAGAATCATGAGAAAGATACTCTATTTTTTGATTGCTAGTTACGCTGTAACGGCACAAGCACAGAACTTCGGAACCGACGCATCGCGTAAATTGCAAATGGCAGAGTTCGCCATCACCAATCTTTATGTAGATAAAGTAGATGAGAATAAATTGGTTGAAGAGGCCATCATCAAAATGCTGGCACAGCTCGACCCCCACTCTACCTATTCGGATGCTGACGAGGTGAAGAAAATGAACGAACCGCTGCAAGGCAATTTCGAAGGCATCGGTGTGCAGTTTCAGATGATCGAAGATACGCTACTCGTTATTCAACCCGTGAGTAATGGCCCATCCGAAAAAGTAGGTATCCTAGCAGGAGACCGCATTATAGCAGTTAACGACACCGTCATTGCAGGCGTAAAAATGAGCACAGAAGACATTATGGGGCGCCTGCGCGGGCCGAAAGATTCGAAGGTAAACCTTAAGATAGTACGCCACGGGCTCAAAGATCCCTTACTTTTTACCGTGCAACGCGATAAAATTCCTATCCTTAGCTTAGATGCCGCTTATATGATTGAATCTCAAATAGGATATATCCGCATCAACCGCTTCGGAGCCACCACGGCCGAGGAGTTTATCACGGCAATGAAAGAGCTACAGAAGAAAGGCATGAAAGACCTAATCCTCGACCTGCAAGGCAACGGAGGTGGGTATCTGAATGCCGCCATCGATTTGGCCAATGAATTCTTAGAACAAAAAGAGCTTATCGTTTATACCGAAGGACGCACAGCGCAGCGCAGCGAATTCTTTGCAAAGGGCAACGGAGGATTTCGCAAAGGGCGCCTTGTGGTGTTGGTCGATGAGTTCTCGGCCTCGGCAAGCGAAATCGTTACCGGTGCAATACAAGATTGGGACCGAGGTGTTGTGGTAGGTCGTCGCTCATTCGGCAAAGGATTGGTGCAACGCCCCATCGATTTGCCCGACGGTTCGATGATTCGCCTCACCGTAGCCCGCTACTATACCCCTGCCGGACGTTGCATACAGAAACCGTACGAAAGCACTGCCGATGCTAAACTATCCAACGGAAAAAGCGGCGAGAGTAATATCGAGAGATACCAAAGCGACCTGATGGAGCGTTACAATCGCGGCGAGATGGCCAATGCAGATAGCATTCACTTCCCCGATTCACTCAAAAGTCAAACGAAGAAGCTGCAACGCACCGTATATGGAGGTGGAGGCATTATGCCCGACTATTTTGTACCGATTGACACCACACTCTATACCGATTATCACCGCAACCTTGCAGCCAAAGGGGTCATCATCCGATGGGTATCGAAATTTATCGAGAACAACCGCAAAGAGCTGGCTGCTAAGTACAAGAAATTCGATGCCTTTAACGAAAAGTTCGAGGTAGACGAACAGTCATTGGGCACCTTGCGCGAAATGGCCGATAAGGAGAAAATCGACTTTAACGAAAAGCAATACAACACTTCATTACCATTGATTAAAACCCAGCTCAAAGCACTCATTGCAAGAGATTTGTGGGACCTAAATGAATACTTTCAGGTCATGAACAAAGCCAATAAAAGTGTAGAGCGGGCACTGGAGATATTGAAGACGGACGAATACAGGCAGAAGTTGAAATAACAGGCTGTATGACTCTATGAAAAATCTGTATTTTAGGAACTAAGCTTTCTGAACAAAGATGCGACAATCTTAAAATACAAAATTTGATGCAATAAAATCATCTTTAATTTTAGAACAAAGTACCTCTTAGGCATAAGCAAATAGTGTTTATTCTAAAAGGTACTTTGTTATTAAGATCAGTTACTAACCAGAGTAATAACAGATCGAGCAGGAATATGAACAATGCTACCTGTTTTCGCCTTCCCTACCGGTAGTAAATTTTCATTCGCTTTATCCGATGTACGGTATATGTGCCATTTAGAGACAGAAATTTGATCACAGCTCCACGAAAAAGTTTTATCTTCATTAGCATAATTGATCAGAACAATAACCTGCCGGTTATCAATGTTTTTATAGGCTGTACACATCAATCCTTGCTGATCGGTATCACCATGAGGTAGTACACGTCCGGCCTCATCAAAAGCAGTAATCGTTGACCGAACAGCTCCCGGACGGATAAAGCGACTGTAATTGCCCAATGTCCACAGCAGTTTTGAGTCTTCCACACGGCCATTCAGACCATCCGCGTCACTATATTCGCGCAGTAGCCCGTCTTTATAATCACCACCTATAGCACGCCACCACTGCCAACTACGAGCACCTGCATAAACAATATCGTGATGAATGATGCGAGCTACATACAGAGCAGTTTTCATGGTGAAATCATAACCGCCACCACCGCCAATCTCTTCGTCATTGCCCATGATGCACGTTTCGGTTTGCCAGAATTCAACCTGATACTTGTTCAGCGTATCGCGAAGTTGACAGCGAATGTTGCGCAACTCACTTAACGGTGTATTGGTCCAGTAACTATGCCCCAACATCAGACGAGGAACGTTTGGCAGGTTTCCGAGGTATGTATCTGTGCTATCGGGGCAGAAGAATGATTGTATCTGATAGCCCCGCTCCGGGCCCGTCATATGCGTATGGTACATGCACCGATAGTCGGACGATTCATTGACCAACACCTGCGTATCGAGCCCTCGTGCCAAAAGCTCCCGGCTCAGCAACCGAACCGTGCGTGCAACCTCACGGTTGGTAGCCGGACATCCTTCTTGCTTAGGACCTGTCCAGTTCCAATGCCCGTCGGGTTCATTGAAAGGGCAGATATAGTTAAATTTGATTCCATCATGCTTTTCGACTCCCTCTACTACATCGGCCATAAAAGTAGCAAAACTATTGTAGCAATCGGGCTTCAAATTGACTGTACCTCCTCGCCCTGTATTAGTAGCCAACCCGTTTTGAGTATAGTACACGGGAGGTGAGTTGAGGAAAGCAAGGAACTTGTTCACTCCACGCTCCTTGGCCAACCGTAGAAAGTTGCGTTGTCCCTGCTGCTTTTGCCAATTGTAAGTGCCATCGGGTTGCAAGAAACACTCGGCACGCATCCATGGAGAAGCTATTTGGCTATCGTCACCCTGCTCGGCACTTCCGGCGCCTACATTGAAGCGCCATAAAGACAAGCCGATTCCTTTCGGTCGGCCGTCTTTATCATTCTCTGTACTAAACAGCCAATCGGCTACCCGGTTTTGCTTCTCTTGTGGCCAAAGACCGATGAACTGCATACTCCAGGCATCCGATGCACTGAAATAATCCATGGTTTGCTGCGGTTTAGCTGTTTCAATACGATAATGGTTGACACCCGATTGAGCCATAACTGCAACCGAATGAATCAGGGAGATCAAAATAGGTACAATAGAATATCTCATACGCTCTTATATAGTGGGTTTCACAGGCTTAATGCTTCCATCTTCGTTGAATTCTAGCGTGTCGATACATACTTCGCGATTAAAGCCTGCTGCATCGCCCATTTTGATACCATTGGGTCGATTGAAACGATGATAAACAATGCGCCATTCGTCTTTGCCGGGCAGTTGCAATACCGAGTTATGACCCGTTCCATAGATACCTTTGTCTGCATCCTTTTCAATGACCAGGTTGTTTTTGGGAATTTGTATCGGTCCCAAAGGAGAATGAGAAGTACCGTAACGCACCCGGTAGTTAGGACTGCGTGTATCGTCCTCGGACCAAAGGAAATAGTACGTTCCTTTGCGATAAAACACCGTAACTCCTTCTCGAAACGTTTGATCGACCGGCATTACCTGAGGCTCTCCTTTCAGTGAAACCATATCCTTATTCAGCTCGGCCACAGCCAGGTAACCATTTCCCCAATACAGGTAATTATTCCCGCTTTTGGGATCTTCGAACACCTCGGGATCTATCTCTTGTCCGCCTTTGACTCCTGCCGGACGAGTGCTGACCAGTGGTTTGCCACTATCCACAAAAGGACCGGTAGGCGAAATCGAAGTAGCTACACCAATTTTTTGAGCAGCAGTGAAGTAATAATAATAGGCGTACTTCTTGCCCTTACCTTTCTTTTCAATGATACAAGGTGCCCATGCATTGCGATCGGCCCAAGACACATCTTTCTTCAGGTCAAGAATCACGCCTTCATCTTTCCATACACGCAGGTCATCCGATGAGAATGTTTTGAAGTAGTAACCACCCCATCCGTCAAAGCCATCACTGGTGGGATAAATATAATATTTACCCGTCTGCTTAGAGTACATCACATCGGGATCAGCATAAAACCCGGGCAATACGGGGTTGTTGGGAATCTCTCCCATCTCTTTGGGCGTACCCCACCGAGAAGTCAATGCAATGAGTTCGGTACGTGTGATCGGAATAATGGTACCATGACGTGGATGAAAATCCATCGTTACAGCGCTGTCGATTACTTTAAACTGATTAAGATCCGTGCTCTCGGTAAATTGATACGTCCCTTTCATATAAACATCATACATCAAAATGTAGGTATCCGAATGATTCAGTTTGAAAGTGCCTGCCCCCTCAACGGCATCTTTGGTTTGTTGCTTGTATTCTTCAGATTCGATCCACTGACCCGATGTCAATGAAGTGGTGGTTGCCTTGCGGATACCATTGCCACTACCTTCGGTTTTATAAAACAGATGGTAGATACCGTCCTTGTACACAATATCTCCGTCGATACAGGAAAGTTTATTCTTGGGCATGAAAAGCACTTTGGGCTCTCCTTCGATATCGGTGAACTCTGTATTGGCATAAGCGTAATAGATAATATCCGTTCCTCCTGTGTATTGCATCGACCAATACACCATGTATTTTTGTGCAGCCTCATCATAAATGGTCTGTGGTGCCCATACACGCTTCAGATTCTCCTGCCCGGCATATTTCTGCTGAATATTGACAATGCTGGATGTCCAATCGGTTAGATTGGTCGACTTCAACAGAACCATGGCACGGTTCGAATCCCATCCCTTGCCCGAAACCATATCGGTAAGTACCATGTAGAATGTTTTTCCATCTTGGCACCGTAGAATGTGCGGATCGCGTACACCACCAGTCGAACTAATCTTTCGCGAGTCTATCACCGCTTCATTGTTATTCAATGTGCGATAATTATAACCATCGGTACTAATGGCAAACCGTACGGCCTCTTCGTCTATCCGGTTTCCTGTAAAATAGGCAAAGAGATAGGCGACATAGTCTTTCTCGGCAGGTAGTTGTGCACCGGATAGTTGAACTACCATTGAAAGTAAAACAAGTGTAAGAATTTTCTTCATAGAACTAAGTTTTTGAATGTATAGAGTGTAAATAGTAATCGGGCTATCTTTGTGCAAATGCTCTGCACAAAAACAGTCCGATTACAGTTGTCATCCTGATGAATGTGTTATTTTAACTGTATTTTGGCCGATTGTGTATAGCAAAATTCATTCGAAGCCGTAGCACGTACACCAATACGAGCAAATAAATAGTCGGCATTAGCTAGTACAGCGGGCACATTGGCAGTCATCGTGACTTCTTGCCCGATAACAACAGTAGAGATGTCGCAAGAAGTCCTTTGATCTTTCTGATTCTCATCGGTCAATATCGTTTTACCAAAATAGAGATTAATAGCAGATAGCTTGGCTGTTTCGACACCTTTTTGGATGGTAAACTTGGCAGTAATGGTATTTCCCTGCTTGCTATAGCTTTCATTGCGAATCACAAAGTAAGGGTTCACGGGTACGTCGCATATCGTATTTCCTTTCACGTTAATCCGAATCGTGTCGCCGCGTTGCTCTTCCCAAGGTGCACCGCTCTTACGAGTCATCTGATATTCGCCATCAAACAAGGCTACCGAATAAGTGCCATCTTGAGCAATATAAACCGGAATCTCCGTTTTAAAAGCGTATCCATCTTGCCATAAAGCCAATCGGGTAGCATCGGTGCGTACACTGATGGCTTCTCCTTCGTATATAATCTTACCGGTTAACATGGATTTGGGTTGATCGTAATTATCTAATTGACATCCTGTAAATAACAAGATACAAAGAGTTGTTGCAAATAATATTTTCTTTTTCATGATTTCAGTTATTAATGGAATGGGTTCTTTACGATTTTGGGATTATTATCAATCACCTTTTGTTCAATTGAGGCATAGTAGTTGGCCGGACGGAAGAATCGAGCTCTCTTGAAGCGAGTTGGTCTCATCTTCTCGAAAAGGAACTTTCCATGATCGGCATGTCCGGGGCGAATAACACGATAAGGGTAGAGTCCGTGCACTACCGCATTTTCGTTATCGTTGCTGCCATTCCATACCTTATCGGCTATTCTCCATCGTTTCAAGTCGAAGTAGCGATGGTCTTCGAAAGCCAGCTCTACACGACGTTCGTTGCGAATAATCTCCGTAGTCAGTGTTTTGATGCTGTTGGCCGGGAAACCTGCACGTACTCGCAATGCGTTGATATAATCTTTCGCATTCGGTTCGTTCATCTCAAAGGCTGCTTCTGCAGCATTCAAATAGATTTCACCTAAACGAAACCAAGGCCACCAATTGGTCGATCCGGTTCCGCGAGTACTAGCCATCGAAGCGTTACTAACGTGCTTGCGGATATAAAAACCCGTATTTGTTACATCCCGGGCATCATTCAGTGGTCCATCTAGGCCGGTCCAAACGCCATTATCGGCATAAGGTTCACCCAGTTTCGAATTTATGCTCAACCTATATCCCCCATTCTCCCAAATAGCAACACCTGCCTGTATTTGTACCGCCTTGTTTCTAAACGTAGTTCCCGGATAAATAATTGTTCCGTATAGACGCGCATCTTTATTTACGAAAATATCCGATACCTTGTCGTAAAGAATAGGATCGCCATTGCTGTCTTTGATACGCAATGTTCCTTTGCTACCATCTAGATAATCAAAAGTCTCGACCAAGCTCAGCGAAGGAGAGATACTTGAGGACGACTCATTGTCTTCTGTAAGACTCCTCACGATATTGTCATAGGCAAAACGATGGGTCTTGAGTGATGCAATATAATCTTTCGCAAAAATCACCTCATGATTGTTCGTTTTTGCATGAAGCATGTCATAGAAGTTCTCTCCCTTATCGGGATTAGTATTGTAAAGCGCATAACCGGTATTAGCTATAATTGCCTTAGAGGCAGCCAACGACTTCTCATAATATCCATTTGCCATAGAAGCAGGTATGCCTATCTCACCGCCTTCGGTAGTAATAGGAACACTCATCAAGCTATTGTATTTGGCAATAGATGCGGCATAGAGCATGGCACGGCTCTGTAAAGCTAGCGCTACATACGTATTGGCTCTAGTGTTGCTCTTATTATTGTCTGCCAGTTGATCTTTGATGGCTTGAGTTTCATCGTAAATAAAATCATAAACCTCATGTTCCTTAGAACGAGCAATTTGCAAATAAGAGGGATCGCCATTGAAATCATAAATCAACTGTTTGGTAATCAAAGGAACACCACCCATTCGTTTTACCATTTCAAAGTAGATAAAGGCACGCTGAAACCTTAACTCCGAAATAAATAGCTGTTTTTGATCTTCTTTTAATTTGGTACTAAACCTTTCAATATTTTCTAAAGAAAGATTGATATCGCGAATCAGATTATAATCCCAGTAGCGACCATAGTCATCGCCAAATTGAAAATCGTTTCGCCAGTTGGCATCAAGCGTACCTGTCCACATGGCATCATCAATCTCGGTCATTCCACCAGTATTGAAATTGCCATGCAAAGAAGGCAAGCGGTCATAGTAATTAGACAACAGTGATTTAATTAGCTTCGTATCATTCCACAGCTGCTCTTCGGTAATAATACTTTTGGGATCTCTTTCGAGCCAAGCGTCTCCACAACTGGTCGAGAGTGTCAATATAGCAGCTCCCGCTACCAATAGTTTAATATATTTGTTTTTCATATTCTACTCTTTTCTTTAAAATGTAACATTAAATCCAACCATAATAGTACTTTGTTGTGGATAAACCACTGCTGCTCTGGCTTCAATTTCAGGGTCAATCTGAAACTTGCTTACGTTATCAATCGAGAATAGATTGGAACCACTGACATATAAGCGTACTTTTTGTGCTCTGATTTTGGCAATCATACTTTTGGGAAGCGTATATCCCAACTCCATGTTAGACAATCGTAGATAGCGAACGTTTGTTAACCAAAAGTCGCTGTTTCTGCCGTTTGGTCCACTGGTACCTTTGCGTATAGCGGGATAATAGCCTGCTATCCATCGGCTATTCGGATCGTAAGGGTCCTCGCGATGCCACCTGTCTTCGAGTAGGTAAGCAGGAGAGTTTCCACCACCGTGAAAGGGGTTTCTGAGTTCATAGTCTTGACACCACGACTGCATGCTGCCGCCCGCAAAATCAAGATTCAAATCAATTCCTTTCCAGGATAGACCAATCGAAGCGCCATAAGAAAGCATAGGAGACCAACCGGTAGGGTAGCCAATAGGACGTTCGTCCATGCTATTAATAATTCCATCGCCATTTACATCTTTGTAAACAAAGTCGCCCGGAAGCAGAGTGCGGTTACCCTGGCCGTCCATGTTTACGGTACAGTTGTTGATTTCATCTTCTGTTTCGAATCTCCCGATCACCTGATATCCCCACCAGATGCCTCCCCAACGATCTTCAGAAGAGTTACGGTATTGGTTCCATGAGTTACCGAAACGAGGCTTGTAGCTCTCTTCATTTCTAAATCTTGAGAATGTAAAATTGCCACTTACCACATAATTCAACTCTCCGATCTTATCAGAGTAAGTCACAATACCTTCGGCACCATAATAGGCATTTTTATTCAAGTTCTCATTGGGTAAGGAATAGCCTACTTCGACAGGTAAAGTAACATCATAGCGAGGAGCAGGTACTCCTGTTATCGTTTTCTTAAAAAAATCAAAAGTCGAAGTCAGCTTGTTATCGAGAAAAGCGATATCAACGCCAATGTTGGCACTGGTATTCTTTTCCCACGAAAGATTTGTTACAGGTAGTCCGCGTGGATTGATACTCGGCACAAACTCGCCATCGAGCACGGCACCGCTTTTCACATTAAAGTTATATCCGCCTAAATACCCAAACATACCTACACCTGCTTCGCTACCGGTTTGTCCGATCGAACCGCGAAGTTTTAAATCATTAATCACACTTTTAAGAGGCTTAAAGAATGATTCTTCTGAAATGCGCCAACCCAATGAAGCACCGGGGAAGAAACCCCATCTTTTGCCCGGAGCATAAAGATAAGAGGCATCATAGCGCCCCAATAGCTCAACCAAGTATTTGTTTGCATAATTGTAGTTGATTCGGGCGATATAGCCGGCTCGGGCCTCATAGTCCCAACCATCATTAAACTCATTCAGTTTATTATATTCTAGTAGAGGTAGATAATTGGTAGAGGGTACGGTACCTGCTGCTTGGTAGTTTTTATCATAATCGGATGCTTCGTATGCCGCTACAGCAGAAATATAATGGTCGCCTAACTGCTTTACATAGTTCAACTGAAACTGACCATAACGGGCTACTACATCTCTTTGAGTTTGATATCTCCAACCAGCATCCGAACCACCTGTTCTTTTATACTCATCGGTAGATTTATTATAGGTATAAACGTCATAGGTATATTGAAAGCCATCGAATTGGCTATTCGTATAATTATATGAACCGGTTACCTTGGCAGTAAGTCCGAACTTAAAATCGTACTGCGCATATACATTGATGTTAGCATTGCGAAGAAGGTTGTCTTTGTAACCAACAATATCACGGCTGAATAGCGCAGGATTGCGAGAAAAATCGTTGGTGTGATTGATAAATTCGGGGTTATCATTGGCGTATGGCCCAACAGTAGGACGGTTAGAGAGTATACCCAAAATAGAGGCAAAATAACCGTCGCCACCAGGAAGCCCTACGTCTTCGTTCTTCTCTTGCTTGGCACTAACTTGTGTACCCAATTTGAAACCATCGCCGATTTTTGTTTCGAGATTGGCTTGAAAGTTCGTTCGTTGGTAAGAAAAATCTTTCATCATGGCATCTTGACTGGTGTGAGTCATCGAAATGTAGTGACTCGTTCGCTTGCTACCACCCGTTACATTGGCATTAATATGATATTGAGGTATATTTTTTCTTATCACCATATCATAATAATCATAGCTTTTATATCCGGGATCAGTACCTGCCTGCCATTTGGCTAACTCTTCGCGAGTATACAGTTTACTCGGATCATTGCCGTAGTTTTGTTCGGACTCTACCAGTCCGCGAACAT
>JAGOOC010000021.1:0-43045 GCA_017992695.1 Bacteroides sp.
TTGACCTTTTGCATATCGAGGCGTTTATTATTGGGCAGTGTCACTTCGTCGGTATCTGTACAGTGAATTTGGCAGATGCGGTCTTTGCCAAGCGTGCGTAGCTCCTTGTGCAAATCGCGTCCGTTTTGAAGTGGATTCTGAAAGTTGTAGTAGATTTTAATACCGCGAGAGTTGATCTCTTTGAGCAGTTTGACTTCGGCACGAGCATCGAGCGAAGTTTCAATCCCAATAACCACCCCTTGATGAACAGCCAGCTCGCCAACTCGTCTCAAACGTTCAATAAGAACAGGACGCAACTCAGCGTGTTTATTCAAGTCACATTGCACACCCAGAGGCAGAAAGGCAACCTTGGCCCCCATCACCTTCATGGTGTTGAGACAATCTTGCACCAATGCTTCATAGTCGGGTCGTTCAGCAAAAGATTGAGCATAGAAACCAGACATGGCAACTGAAGGGACTTCGATGCAGTGCATGGCGGCTGTTTCTTGGAAAAGCTGTTGAAAATAGGGCTGACGAAGTTTGTTGTCAAAAGAGTCTCTTGTGCCTAATCCGCCCATGTCCATTTCCAGTCCATCGGCATTGAGTTCACGCGCTAACTCAAAGGAGCCTATCTTTTGGCGTTTCAATATCATCCAATCACACACGGCTACTTTGAAGGAACGATCTTCCTGCCTCGAACTTGCATAAGTCGAAAAAGCGAAAAGCTCAAGAAAGCATAAGGCACATAAGGTGTAAGCAAAACAATTGTTTTTCATTCATTGTCATTTTGTAAGATAGACGAATGACTGAACGAACTGTAATCACTTAAATTGAAAATAAAAATAAAAAATGAGAATAAAGGGTAAGATGGGTATAGAAAAAGATGACCGTGCATTAAATAGAGCTTTAATGCACGGTCAAAAAAAGGATATAGTTTATTTCAAACGAAAGCGAAGTGTGCCTCCATGAATCAACTCATCGTGTGTAATTCGATAACGATTGAACTTCTTATTGCCTAACTGTATGTTTTCAATATACAACGATTCGGGGTTCTTCCGTTCGGTCTCAATAACCAATTCGCTCTCTTTATAATATTCGGGGCTTAAGCGAATAACTACTTTGTCGAAAACAGGAGTCGTTAGCGTATACTCGGGCGAACCGGGACAGTCGGGATAAAAGCCAATCATATTGAAAATGGCCCAAGCCGACATGGTTCCCGTATCATCGTTACCGGGAATACCATCGGGTTTCGTCGTAAAGTATTTGGCAAGCAGACGCTGGGTCTCCTTTTGCGTACGCCACTCTTCGCCCTTGAAGTAAGAGAAAAGATAGGGATAAGCAATGTCGGGTTCGTTGGCCGGATCATATAACCCTTCATCAAACACCTTTTGGAGTTTATCAACGAACGGTTTCTTTCCTCCCATCAGTTTGGCCAGACCGTATACATCGTGAGGCACATAGAAGGTATAGTTCCATGCATTGCCTTCGTGAAAACCGGGACTTGGCTCAAAATTCTCTCCTTGCATAGGATTGAAAGGCTTGTAAAACGTTCCATCGGGCAATAGCGGACGAATCATGCCAAACTCCTTGTCGTAATAGTGACGATAGCCCAGGGAGCGGTTATAAAACAGCTTGGCATCCTCTTTCTTCCCCAAAGCTGTTGCAAAACGAGAGAGGGCATAGTCGGCGATGTAATACTCCAACGCATGAGACACTGAGTTGTCAAACGGCTCACGCAGTGGCACGTATCCTTTCGACAGGTAATCGTCATTGTCGGGGCGCATCAGGTTTTGTGCACCGGCCGTTGTTGCCGATTTATACATCGCTTCGTAGGCCAGGTTTACGTCGAAATCACGCAACCCCTTCAAGTAGGTGTCTACAATGACGGGGATGCTGGGATCACCCTCCATGGTCAACGTCTCCCGTCCGTAAAGCTCCCATTTGGGCAGCCAGCCGTGTTCGCGATACATATCGAGCATGGTGCGTACCATCTCTATCTGCCGTTCGGGGTAGACCAGCGTGAGCAGTTGGTGCACATTGCGATAGGTATCCCACAACGAGAACACGGTGTATCGATTACCTGTCGTAGTGAGAATCTCTCCGCTTTCCATGGCCGGATACTGTCCGTTCACATCTTGCAAAATATTGGGATGAATGAGCAGGTGATAGAGAGCGGTGTAAAACACGGTCTTCTGATCCTCTGTTCCTCCCTCTACACGAATGCGCGAAAGGTCATCGTTCCAACGAGCCACTGCTTCTGCATGTATCTGCTCAAAGTTTTTCTTGGCCTGCTCCTGTTCCAGGTTCAAGCGTGCGTTCTCGATGCTTACAAACGAAACACCCATTTGTACCTCCACCTGCTCACCCTCTTCGGTGTCGAAGGTGAGATAGGTGCCGATGTCATCGCCGGCCAGCTCCTTATTGTACTTGGTATAGAGCTTGAGTTTGCCATTATCGGCATCCCACTCGGACTCGACACCGGTCATGGGGCGTTGTCGCTTCCAGTAACCGCTATCTACCGGTTTTTTGTTGACTCGCATCACAAAGTAGATGGGAAACACCGCCTGCGAATTGTAGCAGAAGGTGCCTAAGAGTTTCATCCCTTCTACCTCGCAATCATTGACCCGTCGAAGCATAGCTCCCGTTTCATTGGTCAGCCCTTCGCCCAAGTTGAGCAGAATGTGGCTTTTCCCCTTGGGAAAGGTAAAGCGCGAGACACCAGTACGTAACGTAGCCGACACTTCGGTCTTTACCTGATACTTCGTCAAGAAGTTGGTATAATAGCCCGGTGATGCTTGCTCGTCTTTGTAGCGACTGCCATACGCTTTGTAGTCTACATTCAACGCTCCGGTGGTAGGCATCAACAACAACGAACCCAGCTCGGGACAGCCCACTCCGCTCAAGTTAACGTGCGCATAGCCGGTAAAATAGCTGTTGTGGTATTCGTAGGGGGTAGACCACCAACGTGCGTCTTTATCGTACTTATTGTCCGAAGAACCCATCACATTGAAAGGAACCACAGACATCATACCGCTGGGGCATAGGGCCCCGGGATTGGTCGTGCCAAAGTTAGTTGTCCCGATAAACGGATTGACATAACGGGCAGGAGAAAACCCCTCCCTACCCTCGCCAAACACCGATGGCAGCGAAACAACGAGGCAGAGGGAAAGTGTACAGAAGAATCTTTTCATATCATTCAATTAACAATGAAGAATGGGTCATCAGCCATTAAATAATGCTGGTGCGTTTTGTAAACTCAATAATCTCGGGAATGTATCCAAAGGCAAGCCCTGTTACCGTATCGGCACAGCCGTAATAGATCGCAATGCGTCCGGTTTCCGAATCGTGCAGTGCTGCACAAGGGAAACACACATTGGGCACATCACCCATGCACTCATACGTTTTTTGAGGAGAGATCAAGTAAGGTCCCGAGCGGTATTTCACTTTCCACGGTTGTTCCAAGTCGAGCAGTGCAGAGCCAAAGCTATATACAAAACCATTGCACGAAGCCAGTACGCCGTGATAAATCATCAACCAACCCTCCGAGGTTTCGATAGGGATAGGGCCTGCACCAATCTTGGTACATTGCCAAGCACTCTGTTCGAACGGAGCAGGTGCCATGACGTGGCGATGGTGTCCCCAGAACTCCATATCGGGCGATTCGCTGTAGAAGATATCGCCAAAAGGGGTATGTCCGTTATCGCTCGGACGGCTCAACATGGCAAATCGCCCGTTGATCTTACGCGGAAACATCACCCCGTTACGGTTGAAAGGGATAAATGCATTCTCGAGTTGATGGAAGGTAACGAAGTCATAGGTATAAGCCACACCAATCGTTGGTCCGTGGTAGCCGTTACACCAGGTTACATAATAGCGATCTTCGATAAAACAAACACGGGGATCGTATCCATACACCCACTCGCCTATCTCGGCATCGTTGCACTCAAACTTCAACGGCTCTTCGTTGATCTCCCAGTTGATGGCATCTTTACTAAAACCCACGTGCAAACGCATGCGACGATTGGTATCATCGCAACGAAACACACCGGCATAAGCACCATTGAAGGTAACAACGGCACTGTTGAAGATACTGTTGGACGTGGGCAACAAGTCGCGAGGAATAATAGGATTGGCAGAATAACGCCATACTACTTCTTTTGAACCTTCGGGACGATCTTCCCAAGGCATAGCGGGCAGGGCAGGGCCTGCAATTTGAATGGATTTAGTCATAATCTAATAAAGTGCCAATGTATCAATAAAGCAATGAGCCGATTGACTGGCGGTTAAAGGGTTACTATTTTAATTTATTTATCTTTATAGGTAAACGGTATCAGCCAAGTGATGATGAAAGCCGGGATGGTAGCGATGAGTACGTAGATAAAGAAGTCGCGATACCCCAGCCAGTCGCTCAGGTATCCGCTCATCATACCGGGAATCATCACGCCCAGGTTCATAATACCCGAAGCAAAGGCATAATGTGCCATCTGATGCTTGCCGGGAGCTACCTGCTGCATCATAAACAGCGTAAGCCCTACGAAGCCAAAGCCGTAGCCGAAGTACTCGAATGCAATGGCACTGCCAATAAGCAACATACTGTCTGGCTGATAAATGGCAAGCAGCGGATATACAGCAAACGGGATGTTAAAGATGCAACAGAGCGTGAACAGTGTCTTTTTCAATCCGCGTCCTGCAATGAAATAGCCTGCCAAAAACGAACCCAACACAAAGGCTGCTGCACCAAACGAACCGTAATAGATACCAATCTCTTTCTCGGTAAGCCCCAATCCACCATCGGCAACCGATGCTTTGAGAAACAGGGGAACAATCTTCATCACATACCCTTCGGCAAAGCGATAGAGGATGATGAAAGCGATATACCACGCGATGTATTTCTTGGCGAAGAACGAACAGGTAACCTCCCACAGTGCACGCATTGTATCCCGAAAAGACTTCACCTCTACAACCGCTGCACCACCCGATGGGAGCATGCGTATGTGGTAAATCCCCAGCAGCAGCATGATAGCACCACAGCTGGCCATGATAATCATCCAAGCATTTGCCTCTCCCACTCTTCCAATTAGAAATCCGGCAAAATAGACCAAACCACCGGTAGCCACAATCTTGGCCAAATTATAAAATGCCCCTTGCCAACCAATGTATTTCGCCTGATTGGCTTTAGAGAGCGCGCTCATATACACCCCGTCGGTAGCCACATCGTGGGTAGCACCGCTAAAGGCGATAACCGCCAGCAAGGCGATGGAGTAACAGAAGAAGTTGGGCAGATGCAACGAGAGTGCTACGAGTCCGAACACCACTCCGGTGATGATCTGCGTTAGCACCACGAAGTACTTCTTGGTTTTAAACATCTCTAAGAAAGGGCTCCAAAAGGGCTTGAGTGTCCACGGAAGCATGATGAGCGATGTCCAGAAAGCGATGCGGGCATCAGAGACACCCATCCCTTTGTACATTAAAACGGCTACCATGTTGAGTACCACAAAGGGCAACCCCATGGCGAAGTAAACGGTAGGAACCCAGGTAACGGGATTTTGATTCAATTTATGTGTTGACATGTATCTGTTATATAGTGAATGAAACCGCCTTAGCGAATCACGATCTCGTCAGTAAATATAAATCCGCCCTGCTTGCCTATGCGTGCAACGTAGCGCACGTAGCGTGCCTTTGTTGTTCCCTGCCAACCAAACTCGCGGAAGATAAGTTTATCATACTCGGTCGACAAATCGTTGTTGATGCGACACAGCGGGGTGAAGGTTTTTCCATCCTCGGATGTTTCAATCTCAACCTGTTCTGGCATCCATACTCCGGGACCGATCAGTTGCATCCAGTCGGCACTGATCGCTTGAAGCGCAGTTACTGCACCCAAGTCAATGGTCACGTCCAGTCCGCGTCCTAAGAAACCTTGCCAACGCTGATCGCCATACGTCCAACCACCTCTTAATCCGTTAACCAAGGCTTGATTGCCACCGGCAGGATATTGTGAGGAGAAAGGAGCATTGTAAGTAATTAACTTACCCACCGCCAAGTGCTCGATGGGCTGAAGCGACACTACCCGTTCGCCCTTCTCTTGGGATAGGGGGAAAGGATGATAACCGCGATGTTCTAACTCTTCTACTTCCAGCAGGGCACGGCGATGAAAGTCACTCCATGACTTCCGATCCAGCGGTGTCCATGCTACTTCGGCCAGAGCCAACAAGCGAGGGTAAATCATGTATTCGGCATATTCGGGTGTACCGATGTATTCGGTCCACAAGTTGGCCTGTACACCCAGAATCAGTTTCTGTTGTTCTACCGTAAGCGAGTCGGGCACCGGATTGTAGCTATATACTTTCTGCAACGGAAGGTAACCGCCAATGCTTTCGGGTTCGGAAGTAGGATCGTCTTGCGAATGGTCGAAGTAACAATAGGCTCCGGGCGTCATAATAACCCGGTGACCGGCACGGGCAGCAGCAATGCCTCCGCCTTCGCCCCGCCATGACATGACAGTAGCATCGGGTGCCAATCCGCCCTCCATAATCTCGTCCCAACCCAACAACTTACGTCCATTGGCATTCAAAAATACCTCGATGCGATGAATCATGTAGCTTTGCAGTTCGTCAACATCTTTAAGCTTCTCGGTCTCCATGCGTGCTTGGCACTTCGAACAGGTTTTCCATCCTCCCTTTCCCGCTTCATCTCCACCAATGTGAATGTATTGCGAAGGAAAAAGCGCCATCACTTCCGTGAGTACATCTTGTAGAAACGTAAAGGTTTGCTCGTTTCCAATGCAGAAGTCTGAATTCACATAAGGCTTGCCTGCACACGATAGTTCGGGGTAAACCGCCAACACCTCTTCCGAGTGTCCGGGCATCTCGATTTCGGGAATAATCGTAATGTGACGGGCTGCAGCATAAGCCAACACCTCTTTGATCTCTTCTTGGGTATAATACCCCCCCTGGGCCTTTGGGTCGTCTTTGGTGCAGTACTGACGACCGTTTTTCCACCACTCTTTCCACGATTGGTACGGGCGCCATGCAGCCAAATCGGTCAGCAGCGGATACTTCTTGATCTCGATGCGCCAGCCTGCTCCATCGGTGAGGTGCCAGTGAAAGCGATTGAGCTTGTACCTCGCCATGGCATCAAGCTGCTTCATCACGAACTCTTTGTTGCGAAAGTGACGAGAGACATCCAGGTGGAAACCACGATACTCAAAGCGTGGCGTATCGGTGATCTCGACCGCAGGTATAACAGACCGTGCCTCTGGAGAGGGTGCAAGCTGAAACAGCGACTGAGCTCCATAAAACAGACCGGCTTCGGCAGATGCGGCAACCGTTACCCCTTTTGAGGAAACCGATAGCGTATAGCTCTCGGCCGATGGATAAGCGGCCGACGGTTCAACGAGCAGGAACCGAACGAAATTCTCTTTCCGCTCTTTTTTGACCACGGGAAGCTCGAAGGCCGACCCTGCAAGCAGTACCATCAAGTTCTCGCGTTTCTTGCCTTGCATGTTGGTGTAAAGGCGTGTTTTCTTGTTCAGCGTAAAGCTGCCTTGTTTAAAATCAACCTGTGCCGGTTGAGGGATCAGATTCAATGGTTGTTGCTGTGCCACTGCATCGCATACAAAGAGGCAAAGCAATAGTGCAACAACTGTAGTTAGCTTGTTTCTCATGGATATCTTTGTGTTTGTTATTGTTTAATCGAGTTTGCCGGCGGTGTGCTGCCCATTACAAATTCCAACGTACCTCCATCCACTATGTCGCGGTGGGTAAAGAATGGTTTGTCCAACGGTTTTCCATTCAACATCATCGACTGAATGTATTTATTGGCGCGACTGTTGTTCTTGGCTATCACCGTAAACTTCTTGCCTGCTTTCAGATTCACTGTTACCTTGTCAAACAAGGGGCGGCCGATCGAGTAAACCGGTTTGCCGGGAGCTACCTGATAGAAGCCCATCGAGTTCAGTATATACCAAGCAGACATCTGTCCGCAATCCTCGTTGCCCGAGATTCCGTCAGGGTCGTTGAAGTAAAGGGTTTGTAAAACGCTATCGACCAACTGCTGAGTTTTCCAAGGCTGATCTACATAATTGTACAAGTGCGTAATGTGGTGGCTCGGCTCGTTTCCGTGAGCATATTGTCCAATCAAACCGGAGATATCGGCAGAGGTAGCTTCGCCTTCAAGAGTCGAATCGGCTGTAAAGAGCGAGTCGAGTTTGCTGATAAAGCCTTCACGTCCACCCATGAGTGCTACCAAGCCATCTACTTGATGGGGCACAAACCACGTCCACTGCCAGGCCGTGCCTTCGCAATAATCATCGTTGCGGTGGGTCGATGCACGAGGGCTGAACGGTGTACGCCACTCTCCCTTGCTATCGAGTCCGCGCATAAAGCGAGTAGACGGATCAAAATAGGTTTTGTATCCTTCGGCAAACTTTGCATATTTATCACGATTCTGCACATCGCCCAAGCTATCGGCCAGAATGGAGATACACCAGTCATTGTAAGCGTATTCAAGAGCTTTGGCTACAGCCTCGTTGTCCTTATCACAAGGAACGTACCCGATTTTGTTCTTCCAGTATTTTGCCTGCGGCATCAGGTGTGGCAACACCAAGGCAGGACATTTGATGCCCGTTGTATCGTACTCGGCCACACGCAAAGAAGCCTTGTAGGCAGCGTCAACGTCGAAGTCGCGGTATCCTTTCATATATGCATCGGCAATAACCGATACGGCATGGTATCCAATCATCGTTCCGGTATAGTTTCCGGCAAGCTCCCACATCGGGAAAACGCCCCCTTCTTGTTGTTTCTGTATCAATGACCGGATGAAAGCTTGGTTAAGCTCCGGATCGATGATGGTCATCAACGGATGATAAGCACGGAAGGTATCCCACAAGGAGAATACGGTGTATATCGGTTTGTTTACATCGCCTTGATGCACGTTGAGGTCCATACCCAAGTAACGTCCATCGACATCGGTAAACAGGTTGGGCTGCACACCGGTATGGTACAGAGCTGTGTAGAAGATGGTTTTTTGATCCTCGTTGGTCGTTTCGATGTCGATCTTTGACAAGTAGTCGTTCCACGACTTTTTGGCTTGCTGGCGAACGCCTTCAAAGTCCCACTCTGGAATTTCAGCCTCCACATTGCCTTTAGCCCCCTCCATATCTACAGCCGAAATGCCCACTTTGACCAACACCTCTTCGCCTGCCTTGGTGTTAAAATTCAGCAATACCTTGGCGGTAGGCAGCAGCTTGCCACCTTCGTCTAAAGCCATCGAGTCGGTAAGCAGTGTGTAGGTAAAAGGTTTGGAAAATTTAGCGTAGAAGTTGATGTATTGGTCAAATGCCCAATACATGGTTTTCTTACGCCCCCGTATCTCGGTATCACTAATTACTTCAATCACCATCTCTTTGTTCGTTTGGCGTTGCAGGCTGTAATCAAAATCGAGGATGAATCCGGCCTCTTTGCTCTCGGGAAAGGTGTAACGATGAAGGGCTCCACGTTTAGTAGCCGTAAGTTCGGCTTTAACTCCATAACGATCGAGCTGTACCGAGTAGTAACCCGGGACGGCCACTTCGTTTTGATGCGAGAAGGCCGAAGCATAAGCCATCTGCTGACTTTTGCTCCCCATCGAGTGGGTCTCTTGTTTGCCTACCGTTGGCATCAACAGCACATCGCCATAATCGCCACAACCGGTACCGCTCAAGTGAGTATGCGAAAAACCGTTGATGGTGCTATCGCTATAATGATACCCCGAGCAGGCATCCCAATCGTAGATGCGAGTGTCGGGACTGGGTTGTATCATGCCATTGGGCACGATGGCTCCGGGGAAGGTGTGCCCGTGTCCACCTGTGCCAATAAATGGATTTACGTATGCAGTGTAATCGGGAGTGGTCGATTGTTGGGAACAAGACACTGTTCCAAGCAACAACGAACAGCCTAAAAGTGTGGAAATCAGTTTCATATCATTCATTTATTAGTTAGTATAAGATAGCCAAACCGTGTCTCGTGCAAGAGAGGAGGTGTATATAATACAACTGAGAACAGAAATACACTACTCCTCTTCGAAAATAAATTAGAACGGCAATGGTCCGTCGTTACCTGGTCCACCAAACGGACTTCCCATTTGCGGTGCATAATCGGGGCTGGGAGGCGGCACATTCGAGGCATTGTTCATGCGCGAACCCAACATCGGAATGGCACCCTCAGTAGGCATCGGAATCACCATGTCGTCATCCGGATTTTGGAAACGGGCAAACTCACCCTTAAAGCGTAGCAATACATCGCCTGTAGCACCGTTACGGTGCTTGGCAATGATGATCTCGGCCATACCACGCAGGTCGTTTCCACGATCATCTTGTAAAATTTTATAATATTCGGGGCGGTGAATGAAACACACCATATCGGCATCTTGCTCAATGGCTCCCGACTCACGAAGGTCACTCAGTTGCGGACGCTTGCCCTCTATACCCTCGCGATTTTCGACACCACGATTCAACTGTGACAGGGCAATAATGGGGATATTAAGCTCCTTGGCAAGCCCTTTGAGTGAACGCGAAATGGTACTTACCTCTTCTTGACGGCTGCCGAAAGACATACCACTGGCATTCATCAGCTGAAGGTAGTCAATGATAATAATCTTCACTCCATGCTCGCGTACCAGCCTGCGGGCTTTTGTACGCAGTTCGAATACAGATAGCGAAGGCGTATCATCAACATAAAGGGGTGCATCAATGAGATCTTTGAGTTTATAGTCGAGCTGCTGCCACTCGTACGCAGCAAGTTGTCCGCTCTTGATTTTTTCACCGGGAATTTCGCACACGTTAACGATCAAACGATTGACTAACTGCACGTTGCTCATCTCGAGCGAAAACAGCGCAACGGGATGCTTGAAATTCACGGCAATGTTTCGTGCCATAGAGAGCACAAATGCTGTTTTACCCATGGCAGGACGAGCTGCGATAATCACCAAGTCGGAGTTTTGCCAACCTGCTGTCATCTTGTCGAGCTTCGTAAAGCCACTCTCCAACCCACTCAAGCCGTCGGTTCGGGCTGCGGCTTTCTGCAACAGATCGTAGGCTTCGGCAATGATGGGATTAATCTGTGTATAATCCTTCTTCAGGTTCTGTTGCGAAATCTCAAACAGTTTTCCTTCGGCCTCCTGCATGAGGTCGTCAACGTCGAGGGTTTCGTCAAAGGCTTTGCCTTGAATATTGCTGGTAAAAGTGATGAGTTCGCGGGCTAAATATTTTTGTGCAATGATGCGAGCATGGTATTCAATGTGAGCCGAAGAGGCCACCTTGCTGCTAAGCTGAGTGATATAAAATGGACCACCCACCTCATCGAGCTCACCGCGTTTGGCCAGTTGCTCTTTCACGGTGAGAATGTCTACCGGCTTTTGATTGATCGCCAAATCGGTGATGGCCGAGTAGATCAGTTGATGCCTGCGTTCATAGAACGAATCGGGGCGAAGGATCTCGCTCACCTGCGAATAGGCATCTTTTTCGATCATCAATGCTCCAAGCACAGCCTCTTCGAGTTCGAGTGCTTGCGGCTGTATGCGACCGTAATCGCTTATCGGTTGTGCTTTAGGTTTGCTATTGGTTCGGTTATTGTATTTTCTTTGTTCGGCCATTGTCTGTTGATTACGAATGATATACGATGAATAACGAGCTTGCATTAAGCTGCAAGACACGCATGTTTCCTCTGATCGGGTTTACAAAGATAACACATATAAATGAAGAATGAAGAATGTAGAATGAAGAATTTGCTAACTTTGCATCGACAATTTATCATTCACCCTTAATTGCCAAACGAGCATGATTACATTTCCAAATGCCAAGATTAATCTGGGGCTCCACATTACCGAAAAGCGCCCTGACGGATACCATAACCTCGAAACAGTCTTCTACCCCATCCCACTCGAAGATGCATTGGAGATTCATCTCTCGCCGCCCGGCAGCAATAAACCCTACAGCTTGCACTGCTCGGGGATTGCGGTGGAAGGACCTGCCGAAAACAACTTGGTGGTCAAAGCCTACCTCCTACTCAAAGAGTTGTTTCAACTCCCCCCTATTGACATTCATCTCTTCAAGCACATTCCTTCGGGAGCAGGGCTTGGTGGTGGTTCGGCCGATGCAGCCTTCATGCTCCACTTGCTAAACGAGCGGTTCACCCTCAACTTAAGCCTCGATCGGCTCGAAACTTATGCTGCTACGCTGGGAGCCGATTGTGCATTCTTCATCCGCAACGCCCCTACCTTTGCTACGGGTATTGGTAACCTCTTCTCTCCCATTTCGCTCTCGCTGGCCGGCTATCAGCTACTGGTGATTAAACCCGATGTGTTTGTTTCTACGCGAGAGGCCTTTTCGAAGATCAACCCTCATCGACCCCGATATGCCTTGCAGGAAGTGATACAACAACCCTTGAGTGAGTGGAGAGGATTACTGGTCAATGATTTTGAAGCCAGTGTTTTTCCGCAGTTTCCGGTTATCGGCGAGATTAAAGAGGAGCTGTATCGCCAAGGAGCCATCTATGCGTCGATGAGCGGTTCGGGTTCTGCTGTTTTTGGATTATTTGCTCGGGATGCAGAATTGCCGAAGGTGGAGTTGCACGCTTGTTATCGGCTTGTATTGTAAAGTTATATTTCTCAAGCTGCCCCATTACTTTATCTACTACACTTGTGGCAGATAACGTAATGGGGCAGCTTGTTTTTGCTGTCTTATAGAAGCAATTTGTATCGCTTAGTTTGCCAAGCCTGGATTAGCGGCTATTGCAGCTCTTGGAATTGGAAGGGTATAGCGAGCATCGTCTTGCTCTAAGATATACGTTTTTCCACCCAACAGCTTTTCGATACGTGGGCGGGTTGTGCGACGAAGATCGAACCAACGATGACCTTCGAAAGCCAATTCGCGCGCACGCTCATTGAGGATTTCAGCGATTAACGCCTCTTTATTCAACGCATTAATGGCTACTTCCTTGGCTGCATAAGCTTCGGACGTGTAGCGTTTTTGCATCAGCTGCAACAGGCGAGTGCGCGCTTGGTCAAGTTGATTGAGGTGAGCGGCAGCTTCGGCAGCATTTAGGTAAATTTCACCAACACGGAAGGTGCAACGGTACTCATCTTTTCCACTCTTCTTGCTGAAGCGATACCCTTTTTTATCTGCAGGAGCAATGTAGACATCAAGACGTAGATCACCTTCGGCATAGCTATTCAGCAGCACACTTGAAGCACTGGCTCCACGACTTAAATTACTTGTCAAAGGACGATCCAGAGCTACGATAGCTTCTACAGACTGGAAGTGATTGGGTAAGCGGTAAGTGATCGTATTGAAGTCTTCTAACGTATTTTTGCTCGTCAACACGTTTTCCGATGCCTCATAAGAAGCAGCCCACTGCCCCATGTATAGGTGGATGCGAGAACGGAAAGCGGCAACAGAAAGCGCGTTAAACCGGTAAGAGAATTGTACATCCCATGCCTCTTTATTGAGACGTTTTTCAGCTTCGTCGATATCAGCCAGAATGGAGCTATACACTTCGCCAACTGTATTACGGCTCAACACCTCATTAATGTCACTGTTCACTTTCAATGGAATCGCCTGGGTATCAACAGCGCCCGGACGCGTGTAAGGCTGTCCATACTGATTAACTAGCAAGAAATGGGTATAGGCACGCAACAGGTAGCTTTCGCCTACCAATTGTTGAATATCAGCAGCAGTACCTTCGGTAATGTTGTTTTGCTGTTCGATGATGTAGTTGGCACTGAACAAGGTGGAATAATAGGATGCCCACTCAAAGGGAGTAGTCGTACCGGCTGGAGCATAATCGTCCCAGCTTTCAATCTTGCCATAGCGTTCCAACTCCCAACTGTCTTTGATCACTTGCATCTCGTCGGCACGCAAGCAAACCAAGCCACGGTCGGCAGGCACTTCCTTATAAGCGGTAGCCAGTAGGGCACGATACTCGGTCAGTGTTTCAGGAATGACTTTTCCGACAGGCTGAATGTCGAGCATGTTGCAAGAAGCCAATAACAAAAGGCTACTCATCATTCCCATAAAGATATAGTTTCTTTTCTTCATATACTGTAATTATTATAAAGGGGATTAGAAATTAAGACTCAAGCTAAACGTAACTGATTTGGGAATAGCCATGGCGTAGGGATTACCCATCGTTTCGGGATCAAGGAAGTTTGTATAGCTCGAGCCGAACACCACTAAGTTGCGTCCTTCAACAGCCACTGTAGCCGATGACAGGCCAAACAAACGGCTCACGGTATTAGGCAACGTATAACCCAAACGTATATTCTGCATGCGCACATAATTGAGATCCTTCACCCAAATATCCATATAGTTGTATACATAGTCTTGGTTGGAGTAGAACATGTATTCATCCAATCGTTCAAACTGGCTCAATAGTGCAGGATAGTTCGTGTTTGTATTCTCGGGTGTCCATCGGTTCAGGATGTCACGGTTCGAGTTGCGTCCACGGTCGTAATCGACCATCGAATATGAGGGTTTGGTGCGCACTTTACCGCCAAAATCGAAGCTGAAGTTAACTCCCAGTTCAAAAGCTTTATAGGTAAAGGTGTTGTTGAAACCACCGGTGTAAGGACAATCGCTGGTGCCCATATAGGTATAGAGCTCGCGCCAATCCTGTGGGGTAAGGTCATTGGAACCGAATCCCCACTCCTGCAACTTGAAGAACTCAATACCCGACACTGCTTCACCCTCTTTGTTGAGGAACATCGGATAACCTTGGTCGTCGAGTCCAGCCGTTTTAAGAGCAAAAATAGCCCCTACAGGATAACCCTGCCGACCGGGATACGTTGCATCTTCGCGCATTGTCTCCTTAAGCACGGTGTTTTGATTGTAGGCAAAATTAAAGTTCGTAGTCCACATGAACCCCTTGGTGTGGATATTACGAGTAGTTAGCCCGAGTTCAACACCCTGGTTTCGCATGCTTGCCCAATTGATGTTGGTTGAGACGAAGCCTGTTTCGAGCGGCAACATCTGAATACCGATCAGATCGACACCCTTGCGGTAGTAATAATCAGCACTCAGGTTGATGGCTTGATTCAGTATGCTAAAATCAAAACCGGCATTAACCGAGTGTGTCTTTTCCCAACGCAGCTTGTCGTTCGGAGCACCGCTGATGTCAATCATATCTTCCGAGCCACCGGGTAGTATATTCTCTACCCGATAGGTGCCCAGCAAAAATGGTGAGGTGTTTTTGTCAATGTTACCCTGCAAACCATACGATGCGCGAAACACCAGGTTGTCAATCCACTTAGCCTCTTGCATAAATGGTTCGTTGGAAGCACGCCATAATCCGCTCACTGAATAGAGAGGCAGGTAACGATACTTCTTGTCTACACCAAAGAGATCGGAACCATCGAAGCGAATACTTCCGCCCAATGTATAGCGATTCAGCAGCGAGTACGACAGTGTTGAAAATGCCGATACGTAAGCATTCTCCGTGTATCCTTTGGTGTGAAGCGGAAATGCCTTACTCTCTTCGGGGAAGAGAATCGGTTTGGTGGTTAACGTCTTGCGGTCAAATCCGTATCCTACCGTGTAAAGGGTCTCATTCCACGTTTTGCGCAGTTCGGTTCCTACCATGGCTTCAAATTCATGGATGTCATTGTAGCTGTCGCGATACTCTCCCATCGCCTTCCAGGTAATCTGCGAATTCGAGTTTTCATTGGCTTTATGGTAACCACCCACCGGAAGATAGGTTACTCCATTGTAGCGACGATTCTTCTTCTCCAGACGCATGGCATAGCTCTCGCCATCAGCAATACGTTCCATTGAGGTTTGGTCAAGTTGAAGCCCCAGCTGTGTGATCAGCTTGAAGCGATCGTCAAAACGCAGTTCGGCATCAAGGATAGCCGACAACCCGTTGATCGTTGTTTCATTGCTGGTGTTATTTCGCTCCTCGAAAGGGTTGAAACCGAAGTCCATATCCAGGTCATTCTCAATATCGATGTCATATAGGTAATTGCCCTGTTCGTCGTACGGACGGAAGTAAGGACTAGCCAAACGTGAGTAGAATACGGGGTTGGTCAAACCATCATTATCGGGCAGGTAAGTGGTGCTTGTGCGGCGATTGGCAAAGAGCGAAGCGCCTACTTTCAGCATCCGGTTTACTTTATAGTTGGTTTTAAGCACCATGTTCAAACGGTCTGTTCCTACGTTAGGGATGTTTCCATTATCTTTCATGTAGGCCAGCGAAGTATAATAGGTTGCTTTTTCGCTACCACCCGATAGGCTCACGTTATACTCTTGTGCAAAAGCATCGCGGAACAAAATGTCATTCCAATCCGTATGCGTATCTCGTAAACGGTTAATGTCACGCTGGGCATCACTACTCAACGCGCTCCACCCATTCTGTTCGAAGGCTCCGGTTAATCCGTAACCCGAAATAATACGCGACACTTCGCCCTTGCCACTGCGATAGGGATAACCCGACTGCAACAGGTCGAGTTCGAGCCCTACCTTTTCAGACGAGTTCATCAAATTTAAGCGATCAATGCCTTGTGCAGGCGAGTAGGTCAGTTTGGTTGAGAAGCTCACCACCGGCTTTCCGCTTTTACCACTCTTAGTCGTAATAACGATAACCCCATTAGCCGCACGTGCACCGTAGATGGCAGTAGCAGCCGCATCTTTCAACACGGTGATGTTGTCAATGTCCGACGGGTTGAGCCCTGCTATAGAGGATTGTTGCAGGTTATCAATGTCTTTCAACACCTCCATGGCGGGGATGTTTGTACCCTCCAACGGAATACCATCAAGCACCCATAAAGGGTCTTGCGTACCGTTCAACGAAGAGGTACCACGGATGCGAATCTTCGCAGGAGCACCCGGTGCACCCGAAGTGGGGCTCACCGAAAGTCCGGCAATCTGTCCGCTCAGTGCTTGGTCGATGTTTTTTGCAGCACCTACCATCTGATCAGAGATATCAATTTTAGATACGGCCGCAGTTAGTTTTCTCCGTTCTACGGTTTGGTAGCCGGTTACCACCACTGCATCGAGCATGTGAGCCGAAGGGTGCAGGGTAACTGCATATGAATGCTTCCCGGTTACCAGTTTCACCTCGAGGGCATCGTAACCCACGTAACTGCAAAAGAAACGGGTAATGCCATCGGGGATGGAGATGGTAAACTTACCATCCATATCGGTAATAACACCGGTTGTACTTGAGAAGTTTCCGGCTTTCTTTAAATCATCGGCGGCAACGTAAACGGTAGCACCAATAAGCGGTAGATTATCCTCGGCCGAGAGAACAACTCCTTGCACCGTACGGCTGGCAGCCGTGGCAGAGACAAAGGTTCCCATAAGGGCGAGAAAAAGAAGGATGAAATGCTTTTTCATTCGTTTAATAAAGTTTATTTTGAGTGATTTATTTTAGACCCAACGCTGTGTTGATGCGCAGAATCATATCATTATAATGGTATTTCGCAGCTACATTTGATGTGCTCAGACGACTTTGCAGCAGTTCTTTGATGCGCAACAATTCGCCTCGTTTCACCGAGATAGCATCTGAAACGCGGCTGATCTGAGAGCCGTAGAAGTTGAGTTCGCGACGCGCACTCATGTGATCGGCCGAGGCAGAGCGTTGGGCATGTTCGTCGCAACTACACAAAGGCATTTGATTGTCGAACAAGAAGTGACTATCGGCCAATTTCTTATTAATCTTTACCCCTTCAGTCTCTGCCGCGGCAGTGATCAGCGCATCTACGAAGTTTTTTTGCAAGGCACGAGTCATCACATCGGGCACAGCACCACGCTCTGTGGTGGCGAAAATGCGGCGGTGCAATCGGTCCATCAACTCAACAGCGGTGAATGCTTGCTTGCCGTTGACCGATTCGTTTTCGAGCATGCGCATCAAGCGGTTGTTGCCCAGCAAATCCCAAAGGATGTATGACTGTGCATTTTTCAATACTTGAGTCGGTGCATTCTCGACAACACCCAGAGGGGTGTTGCGCAACAAGTAGGTGTATTCGCCCACTTCGGTGTCGAACAACCACGTAGGGTAGGTCAACACCTCATCGAGCAAGAATTGCAAGGCAGCTTGCTGACGTTCGCGCTCTACAAAGGTATAGGTTTTCACGCCATCACCTACAATGGTGTTCTCCAGGTACATGCCACCAATGTTGGTCAGTACGTGATACAGGTAGTTGTTCCATTGATTAATAACCGCATAGTAAAGGCGTGATGCCTCTTCGTAAGTCTGTCCGGACTCGCCCGAGGTAGTCCATTGAATAATCTGGGGAACGATGCGTTTGAGGTTAGCAATGCCCAGTTGCGAGGAGCGAATGGCATCATCGCCCAAATCTTCGTTTTGTGCACGGGGATCTACAGCGTCACGCACATCCTGAGCTTCGCTGTATTTATAGAGACGGCCGGTGTGGCGACTCAACAAATCGTGTAGTTCCTCCTTCTCCTCTTGGGGTGTTGCTTTACCATACCAACGGTAACCGTATTCAATGGCAAAAAGATCATAGGGACCGATATGGGGAGAAAGCACCGTTACCCCATCTGCTGGTTGGGCCACGTAGTTGAAACGGGCGTAATCCATGATGGAGGAAGAGGTCGAATTCATTTTATCGGTAAACGCCTTTGAGCGAAGCGAGTCGGTGGGGAAAGCCCACGAGCCCATCATGTTGTGACGCAAACCCAACGAGTGTCCTACCTCATGGCAAGCCACGAAGCGCATGGCGTCACCCATCAGTTCATCGGGCAGTTCGGTTTGGCGAGCTTCGGGGCGCACCGTGCCGGTTTGCACCGTAATCCACTCTTGCAGCATCGACAGCACATTGTGCCACCACATGATATCAGCTTCCAGTATCTCACCCGAGCGGGGGTCAAGAATAGAAGGGCCCATCGCATTGGCTTTGGCCGAAGCGGCATAGGTAAGAACCGAGTAGTTTACATCGTCCATGTCGATACTCATGCTATCGGTAACTTCGAACGCTTGAATAGCATTTTTGAAACCGGCACGTTCAAAAGCAACCTGCCAATCTTCGATGCCTTGTTTAATGTATTTTCGCCAGCGGTGAGGTGTAGAGTTTTCTATGTAAAAAACAATGGGCTTCTGAGGTTCTACCAATTCGCCACGCAGATAGGCTTGGCGGTCTTCGGGTTTGGGCTCCAGTCGCCAGCGGGTAATGAGCTCTTGCTTCTTAACCCGTTGCTGTTTGTCGCTAAAACTCAATAAAGGATTGGTAAAATAGCCCACACGAGAGTTATTTAATCGTCCGATCATTGGTGTTTCGGGCAACAACAGCAGGGAAGAACTAACCTCCACGGTTACGTAAACACTGGTAGTACCTTCGGTCACCTTCGTGGTCAGTTCAGAAGTAGCCACCACATTATTCTCGAACGATTTAATGGAGAGAATGCGTGACAAGTTTTTAATGGCCGACGTGCCCAGGTTGATATTCGTAAACACGTTATTGATGCTGGTCTCGGTGCCATCATAAATGTCGTTTACTTTTATTACCACCGCGGTAGAATCTTTGTTCCAGGCTTCGATCTTGAAACCAGCAATCAGCGGAGAGATAAAGTTATCTTTGACCGACTGACTTATGGCATCTTCTTCGGGCGAAAAGGGCAACGGACGCCCTTGACGAATAAGCAACTTGCCGGCAGCTCGGTCGAGCTCAAAGCGTACCATCTGGTTCTCGTAGTTCACACCACGATTGACACCGGCCTCATTCAGCTCAGCGGGCACTCGTTGCAGTTTATTTACCACCAGCATATCACGCCCCAATAGCCGCGAAGGAACCTCGAAGTAATAATCGTTCTTTTTCTGGTATATATTAAACACACCTCGTTGCAGAACGGTACCACCTCCGGTCAATTTCTCATAGTCGGTTTGGGAGGAAATACTGTCTTTTGACTCACTCTTTTTCTTCTTACCGAACCACCCTGCTTTGTGGGGTTTCGCTTGTTCGGCATACAAATACACATTCGGTCCGCACATCATCGTGCTGGTAACCATAGTAGTAAGCAGAATTGTTTTAAATCTCATCAAGTTAGTATAAAATTCTTCAAAATAATCGTTCTACTCTATAGAACAAAAGAATGCGCAAAGATAGTAAAACTATCCTTAACTGTACCAAAAAGATCGTGGTTTTGCTATTTTTTCTTGTTTACAGCGTGTTATATGTGATAAATAGCTATCTTTGCCTAATAACTACTCTAAACAAAAGCATACTCTACAATGAGCGAACTTTTAGTCTATAAAGCCTCTGCCGGATCGGGTAAAACCTTTACATTGGCAGTAGAATACATCAAACTATTGATACTAAATCCGCGTGCTTATCAACAGATATTGGCGGTGACTTTTACCAATAAAGCAACGGCCGAAATGAAGGAGCGCATCCTGAGCCAGCTTCATGGAATTCGCACGGCCGACAAGGATTCGGAGGCCTACCTGTTGCGAATTATGGCAGAGACTGGAAAGAGTGCTGAAGAGGTGCGCAAGGCTGCCGGATTGGCACTGAGCTATATGCTACACGACTACAGTCGCTTCCGGGTAGAGACGATAGACTCGTTTTTTCAATCGGTGATGCGCAACCTGGCACGCGAATTGGAACTAAGCCCCAACCTAAACATTGAGCTAAACAACACCGAAGTGCTGAGCGATGCGGTAGACAGTATGATTGAAAAGTTGGGACCTACTTCGCCCGTGCTGGCTTGGTTGCTCGATTATATTGACGAACGCATAGCCGACGATAAACGATGGAACGTTTCTGACGAGGTAAAAAATTTTGGACGAAACATCTTCGATGAAGGGTACATCGAACAAGGCGAAGAACTGCGACAACGCTTGCGCGACCCGAACACCATTCGTAACTATCGCAAGGAACTTCGCGAACTGCAAGAGGCGGCTTTGGAGCAGATGCAAGGGTTCAACGAACAGCTGGAAAACATTCTGGCCAGCCAAAACTTAAAGCCGAGTGACCTGAAGAATGGTAGCAGAGGGATAGCCAGCTACTTCAATAAACTACAAAACGGAACATTGAGTGATGACATTGTGAACGTAACCGTGGAGAAGTGTCTCGAAGATGAGAACAACTGGGCGGCTAAAAGCTCGAAACGCTATGCTGACATCCTGCTGCTTGCCTCGTCTATCCTTATGCCGCTGCTGCAAGATGCCGAAGAGCTGCGTCCGCGCAACAACAAAATTGTAAACAGCTGTCGACTCTCCTTGCAACACCTCAACAAAGTGCAGCTACTGGCAAACATCGACGAAGAGGTGCGTCAACTTAACAAAGAGAATAACCGCTTTCTGCTATCAGATACCAGCGCCCTGCTGCACCAACTGGTGAGGGATGGAGACTCTTCGTTTGTGTTCGAAAAGATTGGAGCCAACATTCACAACGTAATGATTGACGAGTTTCAAGACACCAGTCGGATGCAATGGAGCAACTTCAAGCTACTATTGCTCGAGGGCCTTTCGCAAGGAGCCGACAGTTTGATTGTAGGCGACGTGAAGCAATCCATCTACCGATGGCGGAATGGCGACTGGGGCATCTTGAACGGGTTGAACGACCGGATAGCCCATTTTCCCGTTCGGGTGGAAACTCTCAAAACCAACCGACGTAGCGAAACAAAGGTTATCCGCTTCAACAATCAAGTATTTGCCGCAGCGGCAAACTACTTGAACGAGCGTTACCGCAAGGAGTTGGGAACCAGTTGCGAATCACTGCAACGCGCTTATGCCGATGTGGAGCAAGAGTCGCCAAAATCAAAAGAGAAAGGATTCGTCAAAGTCTCTTTCCTTGAACCCGACGAGGAGCACGACTATACCGAGCAAACGCTCATCGCCTTAGGCACCGAGGTAGAACAGCTACTTGCGGCAGGCGTCAAACTGAACGACATAGCCATATTGGTGCGCAAAAACAAAACGATTCCACGCATTGCCGATTATTTTGATAAGGAGCTGCACTTCAAAGTAGTATCTGATGAAGCCTTCCGGTTGGATGCCTCGTTGGCCGTCTGCATGATGATGGATGGCTTGCGCTACCTCTCTAACCCCGAAAACCGAATTGCCAAGGCGCAACTGATGCTCAATTATGAACTGAAAATAAAGCAGCAAAAGACGGAAGCCGTGCCAACCGAAGCAACAGAAATTTCCATAGACACCATACTCACTGAAAAGAGTGAGCGTTATCTGCCTACAGGTTTTACCGAACAAATGAGCACCTTGCGCCTAATGCCGCTCTATGAACTGCTCGAAGAGCTGTTTACACGCTTCGAGTTGAACCGCATTGTCGATCAAGATGCATACCTCTTCGCTTTCTTCGATGCCGTGACCGACTATTTGCAGAGCAACTCTTCAGACCTGGATAGCTTCATTCGCTATTGGGACGAAACGCTCTGCCGCAAAACCATTCCAAGCGGCGAGCTTGAGGGCATTCGTATCTTCTCCATCCATAAGTCGAAGGGACTGGAGTTTCACACCGTGCTCCTCCCCTTCTGCGATTGGAAGATGGAGAACGAGACCAACAACCAGCTGGTGTGGTGTGTGCCCCGGCAAGCACCGTTCGATGGGCTCGATATTGTTCCGATTAATTACTCCTCGCAGATGAACGAGTCGATTTACCACGAGGACTACCTGCACGAGCGTTTACAGCTCTGGGTAGACAACCTGAATCTGCTCTATGTAGCCTTTACGCGTGCCGGTAAGAACCTAATAGTATGGACTAAAAAGGGACAGAAAGGAACCATGTCTGAGCTGTTAACCAACGCACTGGCTGCCATTGCTGACGAAGAGAACAGCGAATACAGCGAAGATACTTGTTACGAACAGGGGATAATCTGCCCCTCCGAAGAGGAGAAAGAACAGGTATCGACCAACAAGTTAACACAGAAGCAGCAGAAACGATCCATCCGCATGGAGTCGATGCGACACGATATAGAGTTCAGGCAATCGAACCGCTCGGCCGACTTCATTGAAGGCATTGACGAAGAGGAGTCGGAAGATCGTTTTATCAACGAAGGACGCCTGCTGCACACGCTCTTCTCGGCCGTCGAAACTGCGTCGGATATTGATCCGGCCATCGAACGTTTAGTGTTCGAAGGCATCATCGGGGACCGCCAAAAAGCCGACGAAATACGCAGTTTTACGCACAAAGCGTTTGCTCAGCCGCAGGTCAAAGATTGGTATTCGGGCCAATGGAAACTATTCAACGAGTGCGCCATTATCTATAAAGAGAACGGAATATTGCAAACCCGACGCCCCGACCGTGTGATGATGAGCGAAAATCACGTCGTGGTAGTCGATTTTAAATTTGGTAAACCGAACAAGAAGTATAACAAACAGGTACAGGGATACATGGATTTGCTCAAACAGATGGGTTACACGAACATCACCGGGCATTTGTGGTATGTTAAAGACGAAACAATAGAACAGGTATGAAAACATTTCTCCAACTGGTCGCTCACGACCTTTACAACAAGATAGGTAACGATTTATCACGCGTAGCCATTGTATTCCCCAACAAACGAGCCAGCTTGTTTTTCAACGAACATCTGGCAGGTGAGTCCGATCGCCCCTTGTGGTCGCCGGCCTACGTCAGCATCAGTGAATTGTTTCAACAATTGTCGCCACAGAAGTTGGGCGACCCCATCGGACTGGTATGTGAGCTGTACAACGTGTTTCGGGAGGAGACCCAAAGCGAAGAGTCGCTCGACGATTTCTACTTTTGGGGCGAATTACTGATCAGCGACTTTGACGATGCCGATAAGAACTTGGTAGACGCCGGCCGCCTGTTTAGCAACCTGCAAGAGCTGAAAAACATCATGGAAGGGTTTGATTTTCTCGATGAAGAGCAAGAGGCAGCCATCCGTCAGTTTTTCCAGAACTTCTCGATTGAGCGCCACACGGAGTTAAAGCAGAAGTTTATCTCACTTTGGGATAAGTTGGGCAACATTTACCAGCGCTACCGCGAGAACCTGACCAAACGAGGTATTGCCTACGAGGGCATGCTCTATCGCAATGTAATTGAGCAGCTTGCACCCGGCACGCTGAAGTACGATAAGTATGTGTTTGTGGGATTCAACGTACTAAACAAAGTAGAAACTGCTTTCTTTACTCAGCTGCGGGATGCCGACAAGGCCCTTTTTTATTGGGATTATGACCTTTTTTATACCCATCAGACGGAGTTTCGCCACGAAGCAGGCGAATTCATCAACCGCAACCTGCTCCTGTTTCCGAACGAGCTGCCCGAAAGCTATTTCGACTGCCTGCGTCATCCGAAGCAGGTACGTTTCATCTCGGCTCCTACCGAGAATGCACAGGCGCGCTACTTGCCTCAATGGGTACGTGAACACCTCACTCCCAACGAAAAGGAGAATGCTGTAGTGCTGTGCAACGAAGCCTTGCTACTGCCCGTGCTCCACTCCATACCGACCGAAGTGCAGAACGTAAACATTACCATGGGATTTCCGCTGGCACAAACCCCGGTGTATAGTTTTGTCAATGCGGTGTTGGAACTGCAAACCACGGGATATCGCTCGGATACCGGACGCTATACGTACCAAGCAGTGCAAACCATTTTGAAGCACCCCTACACCCGTCAGCTCTCTAAACAAGCCGAGCTATTGGAGCGAGAGCTAACAAAGACCAACCGTTTTTATCCGCTCCCCAGCGAGCTGAAGAAGGATGATTTTCTTGCGTTGCTTTTTACACCGCGTAACGGCAACCACGAGCTCTGTTCGTACCTTATTGAGCTACTCAAAGAAGTATCGGCTCTTTATAGGCAGAAAAATGAGCACGACGACATCTTTAATCAGCTTTACCGCGAATCGCTCTTTAAAAGCTACACCATGATAAACCGGCTGTTGAGTCTCATCGAGAGTGGTGAGTTGCAGGTGCGTGTGGATACGCTGAAACGATTGCTCAACAAGATATTAAGTGCCGCCAACATCCCTTTCCATGGCGAACCCGCTATTGGGATGCAGGTGATGGGGGTACTCGAAACCCGTAACCTGGACTTTAAGAACCTCATTCTGTTATCGCTCAACGAAGGGCAGCTGCCTAAAAGCGGTGGCGACTCCTCGTTCATCCCTTACAACTTGCGGAAAGCGTTCGGAATGACCACCATCGAACATAAAAATGCGGTGTATGCATATTACTTCTACCGCCTTATTCAACGAGCAGAGAACATTACGTTATTATATAACACCTCGTCGGAGGGCTTGAACCGGGGTGAATGGTCGCGCTTTATGCTGCAGTTCCTGCTTGAATGGCCACACGACATCAGCCGGGAGTATCTTGAAGCCGGACAATCGCCTCAGGCAACAACCGAAATAAGCATTGAAAAGACACCGGAGATACTGGATCGCCTGCGTGCCTCGACCGACATCACCCGGAACCCGAACGCTATACTTTCGCCATCGGCCCTCAACGCTTACTTGGACTGCCGTTTGCGGTTTTATTTCCGCTACGTGGCTCGCTTAAAAACACCCGACGAAGTGAGTGCAGACATCGATTCAGCTCTCTTCGGAACCATCTTTCACCGATCGGCCGAGTTGACTTATGAGGCTCTAACTGCCCACAGCAAAGAGATACAGAAGGAGGATTTGGAGCGGCTGTTGCGCAACGACACGCAGCTACAAGGTTACGTAGACCGTGCCTTTAAAGAGGAGTTTTTCCATGTAGCGTTGGATGAGAAGCCCGAATACAACGGACTGCAACTGATTAACTCGAAAGTAATTGCTTCGTACCTGCGCCAGCTGCTTCGCAATGATTTGCAATATGCACCTTTTCAGATGGTGGGTATGGAAAAAAAGGTAGAGGAAGAGATGGTTATAGCTACAGCCGAAGGTGACCTGCGTATAAAAATAGGTGGAACCATTGACCGATTGGACAGCAAAGAGGACACGTTGCGCATTGTGGATTATAAAACCGGAGGAAGTCCCAAGGCTCTGACAAACATAGAGCAGCTCTTCACTCCGGCCGACGGACGTCCCAACTATATCTTTCAAACGTTTCTTTACGCAGCCATCATGAGCCGCAAGCAACCCTTAAAGGTTGCTCCTGCCCTGCTCTACATTCATCGGGCTGCGTCTGAGAGTTATTCGCCAGTGGTAGAAATGGGTGAGCCACGCCAACCCAAGCTACCCGTCGACAACTTCGCTGTATTAGAGAGCGAGTTCCGCAATCGGTTACAGACGTTGCTGGTCGAGATATACGACAAAAATGAAGCCTTTACACAAACAGAGAACGCCAAAGCGTGCGAGTATTGTGATTTTAAAGCATTGTGTTTGAAGTAGCGTTGGGGCGTTAGGGCTTCAATGATTCCTGTTTTCTCAGCGGAACAGAGAAGCTAAACGTAGACCCTTGGCCTTTGGCAGATACGAACCACAATTCGCCACCATTTTTAATGGCAAAATTCTGACAAAGGAGCAGTCCCAAACCGGAGCCCTCTTCATTGTTTGTACCAAAAGTACTGAAGTGGGTATCGGTATGCAGCAGTTTCTTTTGGCTGGCTTCATCAATACCGCAGCCACTATCTTTTACGCTGACAATGGCCATGCCCTCTTTCTCTTCAAGCGATATCTCGATGGTCGTGTTTTCGTTACTGAACTTAATGGCATTGCTCACTAGGTTACGTACCACTGTTTTAACCATGTCGATATCTGCATACACTTCCAACTGATCGGGTACACTGAGGCGAATTTCTATTTTCTTCAACCCGGCTACCATCGAGAATATTTCGGTAACCCCCTCGATTACTTCGACCATATCCATGTTTTGATTCACCACTTTTAGTTTACCAATCTGGCTTTTAGTCCACTTCAATAAGTTGTCTAACAGCGAAAAAACATCTTCTGTGGTTTGATTGGCCATGGTGAGCAATTCGTGCATCTCGGGGCCAACGGATGCAACGGGAAGGTTCAGAATTAGCATATTGAGCACCATCTTGATGGAGCCAATGGGCGAGCGAAGATCATGAGCAATCACCGAGTAGAGCTTATCGCGACCGATGATGGTTTTTTCAAGTTCTTCGGTTTGAGTCAAAATGATACGTTTGGCCGCTATCAACGAAAGTTGATGCGTCACACGGATGAGTAACTCTTCTTTATTAAATGGCTTTGAAATAAAATCGTGACCTCCTACCTGAAATCCCTTTACAATATCGCCGGCACTATTCAAGGCGGTTAAAAAGATGATGGGAACCTCTGCGGTCTCGGGGTCTTTTTTCAATAGGGTAGCCACTTCGAATCCGCTCATATCGGGCATCATCACATCCAACAATACCAAGTCGGGTTTTTCCGCTTTCATCTGCTCCAATGCTTCGCGACCGTTGTTGGCTGTTACAACCACAAACTTCTCATTGGTTAAGAGCACCTTAAGCAACAACACATTGGATATAACATCGTCAACAACGAGTATTTTATATTCGGCAGGGTTTATTTTCATGTCCATCTTATTAGTATAGATTTAATCTATTTCAAGAAATTATGTTTAAAGTAGTCAATCATATATACGAGTCCTTCATCAAGTTCCACTTTAGGCTTCCATTTCAGCTTCTCTATAGCCAACGCAATATCGGGCTGTCGCTGCTTTGGGTCATCATGGGGCAGCGGCTTGAATACAATCTTCGATTGCGAATCAGTTAACTGAATAACTTTGTCTGCCAATTCTCGAATGGAGAACTCTTTCGGGTTCCCAATGTTCACAGGTCCAATGAAGTCATCATCGGTGTCCATCATACGCATCATACCTTCAATTAAATCGTCTACGTATTGAAAACTGCGAGTCTGCTCTCCTGTTCCGTAAAGGGTGATGTCGTGGTTCTGCAAAGCTTGAATGATGAGGTTGGAAACAACCCTGCCATCGTTGGGTAGCATGCGTGGCCCGTAAGTGTTAAAGATACGGATAATTTTGATGCGAACTGATTTCTGGCGGTAATAGTCCATGAATAACGTCTCGGCACAGCGCTTGCCCTCATCATAACAGGAGCGAAAACCAACGGGGTTCACATTGCCCCAATAACTTTCGGGCTGAGGGTGCACCATGGGATCGCCGTAGACTTCGCTGGTAGAGGCTTGAAGGATTTTAGCATTTTGCTGCCAAGCTAAAGTGAGCATATTTATAGCACCAAGCACCGACGTTTTGATGGTTTTAATGGCATCGTACTGATAATGAATGGGAGATGCCGGACAGGCAAGGTTGTAAATTTCGTCTACTTCAGTGTTGTATGGAAGCGTAACATCATGATCCACAAATTCGAAACGCTGATTGCTGAACAAATGATTGATGTTTTCTAATGATCCCGTAAAGAGATTATCGAGACAAATCACATGATGCCCTTCATTAATTAATCGCGTACATAGACATGAACCGATAAATCCGGCACCACCGCTTACTAAAATTCTTTTTATCATTTGTTTGTTTTTATCCATAGCAGGTTAGAGGAACTCAGTTTTGCCATTCTCGTTAAATGTTTCGACAAATGTAACCGATTTGCTCAAAAGATCCAAATATATGAATCATTTATTTCAATAATAAGATACAATAGTAATTGTGGTTTTCTAAAAAGTGATTATGTAGCGATGAGTTGAAAAGAGAAACTGAAAAAAGCATTATGCGCTTAAAAAATGACTTTAGACTTTATAGCCTTGAGTGGAGCGAAAGACGGGATTCGAACCCGCGACCCTAACCTTGGCAAGGTTATGCTCTACCAACTGAGCTACTTTCGCAATCATTTAAAATAAGAAAGTGACACTTGAAATCACGGGTTCATTTAAAACATGAAGCACGGATATCACACGTGTATTCACAATAAAACCCATTCTCTCATGAATAGGTTTTTATTTACATTTTGTGGAGCGAAAGACGGGATTCGAACCCGCGACCCTAACCTTGGCAAGGTTATGCTCTACCAACTGAGCTACTTTCGCAAATCCTTTAATATTCAGTGAAGAGAAGGAGACTCGAACTCCCACGACAAACTGTCACTACCCCCTCAAAGTAGCGCGTCTACCAATTCCGCCACCTCTCCAAATTCAACTAAAGCATTCTTTTGTTTTTATCTGGTACCCAGAACAAGACTCGAACTTGCACATCTTTCGACACTCGCACCTGAAACGAGCGCGTCTACCATTCCGCCACCTGGGCATAATAAAAACAAATAAATCGAGCGAAAGACGGGATTCGAACCCGCGACCCTAACCTTGGCAAGGTTATGCTCTACCAACTGAGCTACTTTCGCGATTGCGGATGCAAAGGTAGATATTTCTTCGAAATCTGCAAACATTTGGCACACTTTTTTCTATAGAAAATCACAGCGTTACACCTTCAGAGAAATGATCATTTTGATTATCAACTCATTCGGTTGCGATAATCTTCGTAAAAAAATCGCTTATACATTTCGGCCTCTCCCGATTTTGTCCACAAGCCAATGGCAGGATGGTGGATTCCGTTAAACATATTTGTCTTTACCATGGTATAATGAATCATGTCTTCGAATATAATTCGCTCGCCAATCTGTAACTCGTGATCGAAACTCCAGTTGCCCATGTAGTCGCCACTCAGGCAAGAGTTACCGCCTAGTCGATAAACGTAAGGGCCCGCATCTCCAATCTCTGCTCCGCGCACAACAGGTTGATAAGGCATTTCTAAACAATCGGGCATGTGGCAGGTAAAGCTAACGTTGAGAATGGCCGTGCGGATGCCCCGACTCTCGACCACATCGACCACTTGCGAAGCCAGTACGCCGGTTTGCCAAGTGAAGGCCGAACCGGGCTCTAAGATCACATGCAAGTGTGGATACCTCGCTTTCAACCCTTTTAACAGACTGATGAGGTGTTCGGTATCATAATCTTTGCGAGTCATCAGGTGTCCTCCACCCAAATTCAGCCACTGAATGTGTGGGAACCAGTGTCCAAATTTAGCTTCAATATGCTCTAACGTGTGTTCCAACTCGAAGGAAGAGGATTCGCAATGGCAATGGCAATGAAACCCTTCGATTCCGGCCGGCAGGGTGTGAGGAAGCAGGTCGGCAGTTATGCCAAAGCGCGTACCCGGCGCACAGGGATTATAGAGCTCGGTCTCTACTTCCGAATACTCGGGGTTGATGCGAATGCCGCACGACACTTTTCTCGATTCGGCTTCGATCAAGGGGTAGAATCGATGGAACTGAGTCAGCGAATTAAACGTTATGTGGCTACTACAGCGCATGATTTCACCAAATTCCTCTTCTACATAAGCAGGCGAATAGGTATGTGCTCTACTTCCGAACTCTTCGAGTGCCAAGCGTGCTTCGTAAAGGGAGCTGGCGGTAGTGTGGGCTACATACTCGCGGAAGATAGGAAACGAACGCCACATGGCGAAGGATTTGAAAGCAAGGATAATCTCTACTTCGGCTCTATCGGCCACACTTTTTATCAAACTAAGATTTTTTCTCAACAACTCTTCCTCCATGATATAGCAAGGAGAAGGGAAACGGGTAAAGTCTATCATATGGGCAATAAGCTTATGGTTATTTGGGCGCAAAAATACAGAATGTTTTTCAAGAAACAAGGCTTATCTCGGATTATGAAAGGAGGTTTCTATAGTGCTGTTTTCTTAATTGTAAGATACTTTCAATGACGATGAGAAGACTAAGCTTTTCTTCTATACAAGAGTACGTACTTCTGGATGCGTTAAGTGCGCATTTAACAATGAGTTAAATGTACACTTTTACACTCCAAAAGTAGGTACTCTTTTATCGGCTGTTTCTCAATAGCTTAGACTTTATAAAGAGTCAATAGCGCTGGAGGTAAAACAGGGTTTTTGTTCAATAAAGTCAATCGGCTACCTATGAAGCACGAAGCGCATCACTTTAACGCACGCTACTTGACCACTTTGAAGCGCGCAAACCGAAGCAGCAGCTGTTTCTCTCCGGCATTTTCAAAGCTGATTGTAGCTTTGGCATTATCGCCAACTCCTTCGACTTTGGTAACTTGTCCCAAACCGAAACGCTCATGCTCGATAGTTTGACCCATCTCGACACTTGCTACAGGACCATTTGCCGATGTAGATACAGACGCAGCGGGGGTTACCGGCTTTAGGTTGCGAGTAAGCGTAGGGGCAATGATTTGCGTCTGTGGTCGTTCGCGTTCTTTGTACGTGGCACCTCCTTGTATTTCGCGTCGAAAGCGGCTGGCACTTTCATCAACCCGATGCTTCAATGCAGAGTCTTGGGGCAGCGATAGAAAGTTTTTATCAATGTCTTTCAGGAAACGGCTCGGGTTACTGAATTCGGTTTTCCCATAGCGAAAGCGGCATTTGGCAAACGACAGGAAGCAGTGCTCTTCGGCACGAGTGATTGCTACATAGAACAAGCGTCTCTCTTCCTCCATGGCTCTTGGCGAATCGCCTACCATGGCACTGGGGAAAAGATTCTCTTCGAGTCCTACAACAAAAACATTGCGAAACTCCAACCCTTTGGCCGAATGGACGGTCATCAGCGTAATCTTTTCGCCATCGTTGTCTTTATCTGAATCTTGGTCGGTGAGCAGCGATATCTCGGAGAGGAAATCGGTAAGCGACAGGCTGGGATTGCCCTCTTCTTGGCGCATGGCACAGAAGTCATTCATACCCGTTACCAACTCTTCAATGTTCTCTTTGCGACTTAAATTCTCGGGCGAGGTATCTTGGCAAACATCACGAATGATGCCCGATTCGCGAATGATTTCAGTACCAATCTCATAGGCGTTCTTTTCATTCACATGGTTCATAAACGCATCGATCAGCTCGCGAAATTCTTGCAGCTTGGCATGCGTACCTTTATTGATAGTCAATCCGTATACGAGCGGTTCGCATAAAACAGTCCAGAGGCTAATGTTTCGTTCATTGGCAGCAGCAATGATTTTACCCAACGTGGTGTTGCCAATGCCACGAGCGGGATAATTGATGATGCGCTTAAAGGCTTCTTCATCATTGGGGTTAACGACCAAACGAAAATAAGAGATGATGTCTTTGATCTCTTTGCGTTGGTAAAAGGAGAGTCCACCATAAATTCGATAGGGCATACCTCGCTTGCGGAGTGCCTCTTCAAAGATACGACTCTGCGCATTGGTGCGGTAGAGAATAGCGAAATCGCTGTAACCAAAGTCGTGCTTGCGACGCAGTTCGGCAAGTTTGTTGACTACAATCTCGCCCTCTTCAACATCGCTATAGGCTTGAAACACCCCGATGGGTTCGCCCCGTTGGTTCTCCGAAAAAATCTCTTTGCGAATCTGTTGCTCGTTTTTCTCGATTAGGCTGTTGGCCGCACGAACGATCATCTGGGTAGAACGGTAATTCTGCTCAAGTTTAAACACGCGCGTATTGGGGTAGATCTTGGTAAAGTAAAGGATGTTATCAATATCGGCTCCACGGAAAGAGTAGATGCTTTGTGCATCATCGCCCACCACGCAGACACGCTGATTAAGCTTGGTTAATTGCAGCACAATGCTGTGTTGGGCGAAGTTGGTATCTTGATACTCATCGACCAGCACGTAGCGAAACTGCTCGGCATAGCGCTTGGCTACATCGGGGAAGTCGCGGAAAAGAACATAAGTATAAACCAGCAAGTCATCGAAGTCCATAGCACCGGCTTGCCTGCAACGCTCCCAGTAGCGACGATAAATATCGCGTACAGCAGGCATTTTTGCTGCTAAGTCGGCTTCGTATGCCTCTTTATTAGAAGCATAAGCCGAGGGAAGAACCAAGTGATTCTTGGCATTGGAGATGCGCGACTGTACACTGCCTACCTTGTACGTCTTCTCGTCTAACCCCATCTCTTTAATAATGGAGCGCAAGAGGCTTTTGCTATCCGAAGTGTCGTAAATGGTAAAATGTGAAGTAAAGCCCAGACATTGCGCCTCGGCACGCAGAATGCGCGAGAAAACAGAGTGGAAGGTGCCCATCCAAAGGTATCGGGCGCGCTGCTCGCCTACACGCTGGGCAACGCGTGCCTTCATCTCGCGGGCTGCTTTGTTAGTAAAGGTAAGTGCCAGGATATTCCATGGTTGGTATCCGCTTTCGAGCAGATAGGCTATCTTATAGGTAAGTACGCGTGTTTTGCCGGAACCGGCACCGGCTATAACCAACGAAGGGCCATCGTTATAAAGCACCGCATCGCGCTGACTTTCATTCAACTCTTTTAAATAATCAGCCATCAGTTTTATAAAATCTAAAATTTACTGCAAATATAGAAGAAAGTTCGCACACCTCCGAACAATCTCTCATCTTTGCTTGTTTATATAATATAGACTTAATCCAGATAACGATTATGAATACATTATTAATATCATTAATATTTACAATCATGACTCATGAAATGCCAAAACTTCCCTATGCAAACAATGCATTGGAACCTGTAATCAGTCAGCAAACAATTGATTTTCACTACGGTAAGCATCTGCAAACCTATGTGAATAACCTCAATAGCCTTGTTCCGGGCACCGAATTTGAAGGAAAAACCGTAGAAGCCATTGTTGCTTCTGCTCCAGATGGCGCTATTTTTAATAATGCCGGTCAAGTGTTGAACCATGCTCTCTACTTTTTGCAATTTGCCCCGAAGCCTTCTAAAAAAGAGCCATCGGGTAAATTGGCCGAAGCCATCAAGCGCGATTTTGGTAGCTTCGATAACTTTAAGAAAGAGATGAATGCAGCGTCGGTAGGCTTGTTCGGATCGGGTTGGGCTTGGCTATCTGTTGATAAAGACGGAAAGCTTCACATTACGAAGGAAGGTAACGGAAGCAATCCATTGCGTGCCGGTTTAAAACCACTATTAGGCTTTGATGTATGGGAACACTCTTACTACCTGGATTACCAGAACCGTAGAGCTGATCACGTTAATGCACTGTGGGATATTGTTAACTGGGATGTGGTTGAAAAACGACTGTAACCTGATCCTAGAGAAATTTTAACCCAACGTATCGTTATATAACAAACAGATACTATTTTCACCAATTGTTTAGATTTGCTAAGTGTAAATCTAAATAATTGGTGTTTTTTTTATATTTCATCTTTTTTTTCAAGAAATGCGTACTGTTATGGCCTATTATTAGAAGTTAAATGCTAATTTTGTGTATCTATATAATATGTTAACCGTATGATGTTATCAAAGCTGTTCAGCAAGATTAGTTACATACTTTTATTTAGCTGTATCTTGATTACGTTCTCATCGCCTCTTTATGCAGAAGAGTTGGTAGAAGAGCATAAAGATGAGATACTTATAATTTCATCGTATAACTCTGACGCTAAATACACCTACAATAATATCACAGCTTTTATTCGTGTCTATCAAGAGGAAGGAGGAACGCTTCCGGTTGTGGTAGAGAACATGAATGTTTCTGGCTTAGCAGATGCAGAGCAGTGGCCCATTACTGTAACAGAAATAATTAACAGACACCCCAAAGTTCGCCTACTCGTCTTGCTGGGCGGCGAAGCTTGGTACAGCTTTCTTCAATTGAAAGAAGAGAGATACAAGAAAATTCCAACGCTATGTGCTATGGCGTCGCTATACAGCATTGAAGTTCCTCCAAAAGGTACAAACCTAAAAACACATGATCCAGTTAGCATCGACATTCTTGATCGAATGAAGCCATTCAACATACAGGGTTGCTATGCATACGAATACAATCTGGATAAGAACATCAGTCTCATAAAGGAGTTCTATCCGAACATGCAACACTTGGCTTTTGTATCTGACAACACCTACAGCGGACTCATTCAGCATGCGTTGATCAAGAAAAGAATGCAAGCGTTTCCCGAATTACAAGCTACGTTTATTGATGGTCGTAAATCGACGATGAACATGGCTGCCAAACAGTTGAAAGAGCTGCCAGCCAATAGTGTGTTACTTATGGGGCTCTGGCGCATTGACGCTAAAGAGATGGTTTATGTGAGCAACTCTGTTTACGCTTTTACTAATGCGAACCCCTCTTTGCCAATGTTCAGCCTCACATCGAGTGGCCTAGGTTATTGGGCTATTGGGGGCTATAGCCCCAAGTATGAAGGGGTAGCGCTACGTATGGGAAAAAAAGCTTATCAGGTATTGGAGTTGAATGATACCAATCACCCAGAGCTAACTTCGTTACCTTGCGAATATAAATTTGATGCCAGCAAATTGAAGGAGTGGGGATTTGCCGACAAAGAGCTTCCGCCCAATTCAAATGTGATTAATGCTACGCTCAGCTTTTTTGAGGCCTACCGAACAGAGGTACAAAGTGCCATTTTGATTATTTTAGCGCTGCTGTTAGGGCTTATTGTAGCACTCTTTTATTACTTCAAAACCAAGAAACTGAGTAACTATTTAGAGGAATCGGCACAGCAGTTGCGCGCCGACAAGAAGAAACTGGAAGAGTCAGAGATAGAGTTGCGTCTTGCTAAAGAGAGAGCCGAGGAAGCGAGTCAACTAAAAAGTGCTTTTGTATCAAATATGAGTCATGAAGTACGTACACCACTTAATGCGATTGTGGGGTTTTCGAGTTTATTAATCAATAGTGTAGAGTGCGACAAAGAACAAGAAGAGTACGCAGCCATAATTCAAGCCAATTCAAACTTGCTGTTACAGCTCATCAACGACATACTCGATATATCAAGACTGGAGTCGGGACGGCTGCAACTTACCTACGAATGGTATGATGTTGTTGCGCATTGCCGGAAAATGATACTGTTGGTTAATCAAAACAAGTGCAAGGAGATTGATATACAACTCGAAACTCCTTTGGAATCGTATATGCTCTATACAGATCCGCTTCGCTTACAACAAATTATGATAAACCTGCTGAACAATGCAATCAAATTTACACCTAACGGTGGAAAAATAACCCTTGCATTTAAGCCCGATGAGGTGGATCAAAGCGTTAAATTCTCGATAACCGACACCGGATGTGGCATTCCAGAAGAGAATCACCAGCTAGTGTTTGAGCGTTTCGAAAAGCTCAATGAGTTTGTGCAGGGTACAGGCCTGGGACTTGCCATCTGCAAGCTTACTATTCAACATATGGGAGGTAATATCTGGTTGGATAGTAGTTACAAAACAGGAGCAAGATTTATATTCTCACACCCTATTAGTAATGAAAAAGCAAGGGTATAATGTTGCACTCTAACATCTTTTCACTATAAACATTGGCTTCTGAACAAGTTAATTCGTATGTTTGCTAAACATAAATAGTTTAACAAACAAAATGAAATTGATTGTAGTTACTTCCCCTACTTACTTCGTAGAAGAGGACAAAATAATAACTGCTCTTTTCGAGGAAGGATTAGACATTCTACACCTGAGAAAGCCCGATACGCTACCCATTTATGCAGAACGCCTTCTGACATTGATCCCTAAAAAATTTCACTGTCGCATCGTGTTGCATGATTATTTCTATCTCAAAAAAGAGTTTAGTCTAAAGGGGATTCACCTGAATTCGCGAAATCCGAAAGAGCCTACCGATTACTCGGGACACATCAGCTGCTCTTGTCATTCGATAGAGGAGGTTAAGGACAAGAAACAGCTCTATGACTATGTGTTCATGAGCCCGATATACGACAGCCTAACGAAAGAGAATTACGATTCGGCCTATACACCTGAAGTGCTCAGAAAAGCGCAGAAAGAACGAATAATAGATAGTAACGTTATCGCTTTGGGTGGCATTTGTGCCGAGAATATGATAGAGGTAAAAGACTTCGGATTTGGAGGTGCTGCTATTTTAGGCGATCTTTGGAATCGGTTTGATGTATGCACCGATCGTGATTACAGAGGAGTGATTGAGCACTTCAAGAAGTTGCAAGAGTTGGCCGATTGAACGGATTGAAAAAACAAATACGGGGGATGTATCAAAGTGTTGTTCTTTGTTACATCCCCCGTAAAGCGTAATAGCTATGTTATTTAGAACTTATAGAGAAAACCAAAACTCAGGTCTTCGCTTGTTAATCCAAAGCCATAACCATTATCACCCACCATATAATCATCTCGGTAACCCAAGAAGCCACATTTTGCAATAACGCTAAAGCTTCTGTTCAAGCTGATAGCAATACCCGGTTTTAAGCCAATCTCAAAACCGTTCACTGCATCATGATGCTTCTCTTTTGCGGTTGAAAAGCCAAAACCACCATCAATAAACAAACGAACGATCTTATTTTCATAATAAGAGTAACGAGCATAAGGAGCCAATCCGAACATGTTTACTGTTGTTGAGTTCAAATCAGTGTGGGCATAAGCCAACGTAGCTCCCAGAGCCCATTTGTTATTCAAGTTATACCCTACTTCAGGAGTAATGGCAAATGAAGTCGCGTCAGCGTCATTATTATGCCATAGGCCAACTGAGCCACCAACATAAATATCCTGTGCATTGATCGTTAACGTTGTCAATACAACAAATAAAAGCATTACAATCTTTTTCATTTTCTTTCTAAAGTTTTATGTTAAACATTATACCAAAAACATAAGCCTTTTATCGGCTTATCGGGGGTAAAGGTAAAGATAGTTCTTTATAAAGCAACATTTTTGGGTTGATTTTTCATAAACAAGTCGAACTATTACATATGAAGAGAGGGAGATACACGTATACTTAACACACGCCTTAAATGCTACCATACCATCTTATATTTAGTAAACATGTGGTGCGCAGCACGCTGCAAAGACGTCACATTTTAGTGCGCAAGCAAGAATATTCTGCACAGAAAAGCATCGCAAAGCGTTTTTAACAAGAAGGCGCTCAAGACTTCAAAACAAGCCTTAAGCGCCTTATAGGTAGTTATTTGAGCGTTTTTATGGGTTTTCTATAGCAGCCTGGGCGGCGGCCAATCGAGCAATGGGCACTCTGAAGGGTGAGCAACTCACGTAATTTAGCCCTACTTTATGGCAAAATTTCACCGAAGAGGGCTCTCCGCCATGTTCTCCACAAATACCACACTTCAAGCCGGGACGAACGCTGCGCCCTTTTTCTGTAGCCATTCGAATGAGTTGCCCCACTCCATTTTGATCAAGAACCTGGAACGGATCTACTTTCAGTATCTTCTTGTCCAAATAAACCGGAAGGAAAGAGGCAATATCATCTCGAGAGTAACCGAAGGTCATTTGAGTTAAATCGTTTGTTCCGAAAGAGAAAAACTCGGCAGAAGAGGCAATCCGATCGGCTGTGAGTGCAGCACGAGGAACTTCAATCATTGTACCGATAGAAAATTCAATACTATCACCAATTTCGGCAAACAGAGCAGCGGCTTCCTTGCGAATAACAGCCTCTTGCTCTTTAAACTCATAGAGAATACCGGTCAACGGCACCATGATTTCGGGAAGGGTTTTGACACCCTCTTTCTTTAATTCAAGAGCAGCCCCTAAAATGGCACGTGTCTGCATCTGAGTAATCTCTGGATAGGTATTTCCTAAACGACAGCCACGATGTCCCAACATCGGATTATGTTCACAAAGCGACTCTATCCGACGTTGAATACGCTGTATGCTTACTCCCATGGTATCGGCCATATTTTGCTGTCCTTTCAGGTCATGGGGAACAAACTCGTGCAATGGAGGATCGAGCAAACGAACCGTTACCGGACAACCAGCCATCGCACGGAAGATTCCTTTAAAGTCCTCTTGTTGGTAAGGCAAAATCTTAGCCAAAGCCTTGCGACGTCCTTCTTCATTCTCAGCCAAAATCATTTCGCGCATGGCTTTAATCTTTTCTCCATCGAAAAACATGTGTTCTGTGCGACAAAGCCCAATACCCACTGCTCCAAACTTACGAGCTACCTCAGCATCGTGTGGCGTATCAGCATTAGTACGCACTTGCAATCTAGTATATTTATTGGCAAGCTGCATCAACTCAGAGAAATCGCCAGATAGTTCAGCAGCTCTAGTCTCTACTTTACCTTCATAGACTTCACCTGTACTGCCATTCAACGAAATGTAATCGCCTTCTTTGAATACTACGCCATCAATCTCTACCGTACGTGTTTTGTAATCAATATTTAAAGCACCTGCACCTGATACACAACACTTGCCCATACCGCGAGCAACTACGGCAGCGTGAGAGGTCATCCCGCCGCGAGCAGTCAAGATGCCTTGCGCAACAGCCATGCCGGCAAGGTCTTCGGGAGAAGTCTCTATACGCACCATGATTACTTTTGCACCATCCGCAGCCCATGCGGCGGCATCATCGGCAAAAAACACGATTTGACCGGTTGAAGCACCGGGAGAAGCCGGAAGACCACGAGTCAATACCGTTGCGTTATCCAACGCTTTCTGATCAAATACCGGGTGGAGAAGTTCGTCGAGTTTATTGGGTTCAACACGAAGCAGTGCTGTTTTCTCATCAATGACTCCTTGTCGCAGCAGGTCCATCGCTATTTTAACCATTGCGGCTCCTGTGCGTTTGCCATTGCGTGTTTGTAAGAACCATAGTTTGCCTTCTTGCACAGTAAACTCCATATCTTGCATGTCGCGGTAATGGTTTTCGAGTTTGGTTTGCAAGGTGTCCAATTGTTTATAAATCTCGGGCATCGCCTCTTCCATGGAAGGGTATTTTGACACACGCACATCTTCGGGTACGCCGGCCAAAACGGCCCAACGTTGCGAACCTTCTTTAGTGACTTGCTGTGGGGTACGAATACCTGCTACTACATCTTCTCCTTGTGCATTGATTAAATACTCACCCATGAAGACATCTTCGCCCGTTCCGGCATCGCGCGAGAAGCAGACGCCGGTTGCTGAGGTATCACCCATATTGCCAAACACCATGGCCTGAACACTAACCGCTGTTCCCCATTCGCTGGGAATGCCTTCCATCTTGCGGTAAAGAATAGCTCGATCGTTCATCCAAGAGTTAAACACCGAGCAGATAGCACCCCAAAGTTGTTCATAAGCATCTGTAGGGAATTCTCTACCCGTTTGAGTGGTTACGGCTGCCTTAAATCTTCTGACCAATTCTTTAAGGTCTTCAACTTCAAGCTGATTATCTAATTGCACGCCTTTGGCCTGCTTTACCTCTTCGATGATCTCCTCGAATGGATCATTGTCTTCTTTATTAGTAGGTTTCATCCCAAGCACCACATCGCCATACATCTGCACAAAACGACGGTACGAGTCCCAAGCAAAACGGGCATTGCCAGTCTTGCGAGCCAATCCCTCCACCACCTCGTCATTTAAACCTAAATTCAGGATGGTGTCCATCATGCCCGGCATGGAAGCTCGTCCGCCCGAACGAACGGAAACGAGTAAAGGGTTTTCTATATCGCCAAATTTAGAATTCATCAATATCTCGATTTTAGCAATGGCTTTCTCTACTTCATTCTTAAGCAGATTCACAACCTTATCTCGTCCCAACTGATAATATTCCGTACAAACTTCTGTGGTAATGGTAAATCCCGGAGGTACTGGAACCCCTATGAGGTTCATCTCGGCAAGGTTAGCACCTTTTCCTCCGAGCAAGTTTTTCATGTCAGCCTTGCCTTCAGCCTGGCCGTTTCCAAAAGTATAAACTCTTTTCTTGTCCATAAGTATGTATTTAAAGTTAATTTGTGGTTTTCTGTTCGCTGTGGTTTTCTGTTCGCAAATCTAACGATATTTCGCATATACTAAAACTTTTAGCTAAAAAACTTTCTATCGAAATGTAATTTCCACATTGCATTCTTTATTAACTGTTGACATAGAGATTAATTCGGAAAAAAGAGCTAATTTTGCGACATAATTTATTAGACTGGTATAAAAGTGGCAAGAAATAAAAAAGTACTTCCCCTACTGGAGAAGGTGACAATAACGGACGTGGCTGCCGAAGGAAAAGCCATTGCGAAAGTAAATGATCTGGTGGTTTTTGTACCATATGTAGTGCCTGGCGATGTGGTAGACCTGCAAATTAAGCGTAAAAAGAATCACTATGCCGAAGCCGAAGCGGTGAAGTTTCACGAATATTCTCCCGTGCGTGCTGTTCCTTTTTGTGAACATTATGGCGTTTGTGGAGGGTGCAAGTGGCAAGTACTGCCCTACTCAGAGCAAATTAAATACAAGCAAAAACAAGTTGAAGATAACCTGAAGCGTATAGGTAAAATTGAGCTTCCAGAGATTCTCCCCATAATGGGCTCGGCCAAAACGGAGTTCTACCGCAACAAGCTTGAGTTTACATTTTCGAACAAACGTTGGCTTTCGTGGGAAGATATTCAGCAAAATGTAACCTACGATCAGATGAATGGCTTAGGGTTTCATATACCCGGAGCTTTCGACAAGGTATTGGCTATTGAAAAGTGCTGGTTGCAAGATGATATATCCAATCGAATCCGTAACGCCGTACGCGACTACGCTTACGAGCACAACTACACATTCATCAACCTTCGCTCGCAAGAGGGAATGTTGCGCAACATGATTATTCGCACCTCCACCACAGGCGAACTGATGGTTATTCTAATTTGCAAAATTGAAGAAGAGAGCGAAATGGATCTTTTCAAAAAGATGTTGCAATACATAGCCGATTCATTCCCCGAAATAACGTCGCTGCTGTATGTGGTGAACAACAAACGCAACGATACCATCGGCGACCTCGATGTGGAAGTGTTCCGTGGAAACGACCATATCTTCGAGGAGATGGAGGGGTTACGCTTTAAAATAGGACCGAAGTCGTTTTATCAAACGAACTCTGAGCAAGCCTATAATCTCTATAAGATCACCCGTGAGTTTGCCGGATTAACCGGAAACGAACTGGTATACGACCTCTACACCGGAACCGGAACTATCGCTAACTTTGTTTCGCGCCAAGCTCGTCAGGTTATCGGTATAGAGTATGTGCCCGAAGCCATTGAAGATGCTAAAGTAAATGCAGCAATCAATGGAATTGACAACACCTTGTTCTTTGCCGGCGATATGAAGGATATGCTCACACAGGACTTCATCAACGAATATGGTCGTCCGGACGTAATCATCACCGATCCTCCTCGTGCAGGAATGCATCAGGATGTGGTTGATGTGATCTTGTTTGCCGAACCCAAACGCATCGTCTATGTGAGTTGCAATCCGGCCACGCAAGCACGCGATTTGCAATTGCTTGATGTGAAATACTCAGTCAAAGCCATACAACCTGTCGACATGTTCCCTCATACACATCATGTAGAAAATGTCGTTTTACTTGAATTAAGACCAACCGAATGAAACAGAAAAAAGCAGTAGATAAAGCAAAACGCGCCACCCGTGCTTTGGCAAAATATACTACATTCCCGGTGAAGAAGCCGATGGAGCTCATGGAGTTCCTCGCCAGCCAAATGCCTGATGCCAGCCGTACTAAGTTGAAATCATTGCTCACCAAACGTGTAGTTTATGTAGACAATGTGATCACGACTCAATTTAACTTTGCCCTGCAACCGGGCATGAACGTGCAAATCAGCAAGGACAAAGGAAGAAAAGAGTTCCAAAGCAGTCTGCTTAAAATTGTATTCGAAGATGAATACTTGATTGTGGTAAACAAACGCGAAGGATTGCTTTCAATGGGCACTGACAAGCAGAAAGAGCGCACTGCGCACTCCATACTCAATGAGTATGTGCAACGCTCGGGCAAGCAGTTCCGTGTATTTATCGTACATCGTTTAGATAAAGACACCTCTGGCTTAATGATATTTGCCAAAGACGAGAAGACGAAATTCACGTTTCAAGATTATTGGGATGAGATCATAAAGGAACGTCGCTATGTAGCTGCTCTATCGGGCGATGTAGAGAAAGACCGGGGCACGGTGACTTCGTGGCTGACTGATAATAAAGTATTCATCACCTACTCAAGCATGACGGATAACGGTGGCGAAAAAGCCATCACCCACTATACAACCATCAAGCGTGCCAATGGCTATTCGTTGGTAGAGTTGGAATTAGAGACAGGGCGCAAGAATCAAATTCGTGTACACATGAATGACTTGCAACATCCGGTACTGGGCGATGTGAAGTATGGAGACGGCAAGAACCCTCTGGGACGCTTGGCCCTGCATGCTTTCAAACTCAGTTTTTACCACCCCATAACCGGGAAGTTGATGGAGTTTGAAACTCCTTATCCACCGGCATTCAAGAAGCTGTTCTTGAAGATAGCGGAACCTGTACAAGGAGAGAAGAGGTAATC
>JAGOOC010000021.1:43145-47178 GCA_017992695.1 Bacteroides sp.
TCTTCATTCTGTCTTATCATTTTTAATTAAACATCTATTTAGGAAACAAATATACTTCATTTTAGATTATCGAATACAACGAATGCCTATTATTTTTCATACCTTTGCAAGCATTAAACGATAAATATTCCGCATGAAACTTCTTTGGCTCGATTTAAATAGCTCTTACGCACACTCTTCTCTTGCTTTACCTGCTCTACACGCTCAACTTGCAAACCATGCATCCATAACATGGGAGGTTGTATCAGCTACTATCAACGAAAATTGCGGAATGGTTGTTAACAACATCTACCATCAACAGCCCGACATCATTGCCGCCACTGTTTGGCTATTCAATCACGAGCAACTCTTGCACATTGTATCAAGGGCTAAAGCACTATTGCCTCATTGCACCATCATTTTGGGTGGACCCGAATTCTTGGGAGACAATGAAGCCTTTCTGCGTAAAAACCCCTTTGTTAACTGTGTGTTTCGAGGCGAAGGCGAAGCGGCATTCCCTCTCTGGCTCGACGCGTGGAATCGACCCAATGCATGGAATAACATCACCGGTTTATGTTATCTTGATAACATAAATCAATACCAAGATAATGGGCTTGCCCGTGTCCTAGACTTTGACCAATTAGCTTCTCCCGAAGAGAGCCCCTTTTTTAATTGGAGCAAACCTTTCGTTCAACTCGAAACTACCCGAGGTTGTTTCAACACCTGTGCATTCTGCGTAAGTGGTGGAGAAAAACCAATCCGCACCATCAACATGACCACCGTTCGAAGGCGCCTCACCGAAATTCACCGACAAGGTATTAAGAATGTACGCGTACTCGACCGCACCTTCAACTACGACAATAAAAGAGCCAAAGAGCTGCTGTCCCTGTTCCTTGAATTCTCGCCCGATATTTGCTTCCATTTAGAAATACATCCGGCGCTGATTTCCGAAGAGCTAAAGCAAGAATTGGTAAAAACCCCTCATGGATTGCTCCACCTCGAAGCCGGCATACAAAGTCTGCGTGAAGAGGTACTAGTGCAAAGTCGACGGATGGGAAAACTTTCCAAAGCACTCGAAGGCTTACAGTTTCTCTGCTCACTATCACAAATGGAGACGCATGCCGACCTCATTGCCGGACTTCCTCTTTATCGACTGAGTGAAATCTTCGAAGACATTCATATCCTTGCCGCTTATGGCGCAGATGAGATTCAATTGGAATCGTTGAAACTACTACCTGGTACAGAGATGCGTCGCAGGGCCGAAGAACTTGGCATACAATACTCCCCACTCCCACCCTATGAGGTGTTGCAAACCCGAGAAATCACAGTAGACGAGCTTCAAACTGCCCGGTATCTTTCGCGTCTGCTCGATGGATTCTACAACACTCCTACATGGCGAGGCGTTACCCGAAGCTGCTTGCTCAAAGACTCTACATTCTTAACTGCACTGCTTGCACATCTGGTAGAGCTTGGACTGATCGATCAGCCACTCAGCATGGAGAAAAGGGGACTGATCTTATACGAATTCTGCAAAACCCATTATCCCGATTTCCAATCAGCTGTCAGTATAGCGTGGATTGAAGCAGGCATGTCATTGAAAAAACTTCCTGCCGAAAGGGTAAAAACAAAAAGACAACTCCCACCCGATACGTGGCAAGTTCTCTATGGTGAATACAAAGAGACACTGCGTTTATGCTTCCTTCCCACTGACGGAGAGAAGGGGTACTGGTTCGGATTCGAGTCGGAAGAGCAGACGATTAAGCCGGTATTTAAGGCAACGAATAGATAACACAATTCAGATAAGCATATAAAGAAGAATGAAAAAAGTGATTAAAGGATTCCGGTTTACTCCTTCCAATTATCCGGATGAGATTGAAGATAAAATACAAAAATACAGAAAACAAGGGCTGAAACTGCCCCAGCGTAAAGTACTTCGCACACCCGAACAGATTGAGGGCATTCGTGCCAGTGCAAAAATAAATACGGCATTGCTCGACTATCTGTCAGAAAAAATACGTGAAGGAATCTCTACCGAAGAGATTGATAAACTGGCGTACAACTTCACCAAGCAACATGGAGCTATCCCTGCTCCACTCCACTACGGAGGTTTCCCGAAAAGTGTTTGTACCAGCATCAACGATGTTGTATGCCACGGCATACCCAGCAAAGACGAGATTCTGCGCAGTGGTGACATTGTCAACGTCGACGTTTCTACCATCTATAACGGCTACTTCTCTGATGCTTCGCGTATGTTTATGATTGGCGAGGTGAGCGCAGAGAAACAGCGACTGGTGCAGGTTACCAAAGAGTGCTTGGAGCTGGGCATCGCCGCTGCACAACCTTGGGCCCGTTTGGGCGATGTGGGAGCCGCTATTCAAGAGCATGCCGAAAAGAATGGATACAGCGTAGTGCGCGACCTTTGCGGACACGGTATAGGTGTAGCGTTTCACGAAGATCCCGATGTGGAGCATTTCGGACGCCGGGGTACTGGCATGGTCATCGTGCCGGGTATGACGTTTACCATTGAACCGATGATTAACATGGGTACCTACAACGTGTTTGTAGACCAAGCCGACGAATGGACAGTGTGCACCGATGATGGTCTGCCATCAGCACAATGGGAGAAGATGATTCTGATTACCGAAACCGGCAATGAAATCCTAACGTATTAACGCTATGGAATTAACCCTACTTATCGCGATTATCCTATTGCTGGTTGTGCTAATCATTCTAGTATTGACTAGAAATAACGCACAGCCACAAACGGAACAACTGCAAAACGCACTGCGCCAACAGCTCCAAGAGAACCGGGAAGAGCTGAACCGAAGCATCCGAGAGCTGCGCATGGAGATTACACAAACGCTCAATCAGAGCATACAGCAACTGCAAGATGCACTCCACAAGAACATGTTGACGAGTGGCGAAATGCAACGTCAAAAGTTCGAAGCTATGGCGCGTCAACAAGAGACACTCATTCAGTCAACTGAAAAGAGACTCGACGACATGCGCTTGATGGTCGAAGAGAAACTTCAGAAGACCCTAAACGAACGCATCGGACAGTCGTTCGAAATTGTTCGTACACAGCTCGAAAACGTACAGCGCGGACTGGGCGAGATGAAATCACTGGCGCAGGATGTTGGCGGATTAAAGAAGGTTTTGAGCAACGTCAAGATGCGCGGCACCTTTGGTGAAGTACAATTGGGTGCTTTGCTCGAACAAATGATGAGCCCCGAGCAATATGACTCCAATGTAAAAACTAAAAAAAGCGGAACGGAGTTTGTGGAGTATGCTATCAAACTGCCGGGTAAGGACGAAAATAACACAACAGTCTATTTGCCCATCGACGCTAAGTTTCCGAAGGACATTTACGAACAGTATTACGATGCCTTCGAGGCAGGCGAAGCTGCACTCATTGAGTCTTCGGGCAGGCAGCTCGAAAACACCATCAAGAAGATGGCCAAAGACATTCACGACAAGTACGTAGACCCACCTTTTACTACCGACTTTGCCATCTTGTTTCTACCTTTCGAAAGCATCTATGCCGAAGTCATTCGTCGCACAGCACTGGTAGAGATGCTCCAAAGAGAGTACAAAATCGTAGTCACAGGCCCCACAACTTTGGGAGCCATCCTCAACAGTTTGCAAATGGGATTCCGCACACTGGCCATTCAGAAGCGTACCGGCGAAGTATGGTCAGTGTTGGGCGCTGTTAAATCCGAGTTTGGTAAGTTTGGAGGTCTACTTGAGAAGGTACAGAAAAACCTGCAAAGCGCAGGTGACCAGTTGGAAGAGGTAATGGGCAAACGCACCCGTGCGATAGAGCGAAAGCTCCGCCAAGTAGAAGAGCTTCCGCATGAAGAGAGTCAGAAAATTCTGCCGTTTGAAGAGAGCGACGACGAGTAGCCCTTGGGTCTACTTTTGCTGAATAGCACAGCCGAAATGTACGCCCGCCATTCGCGAGTAGCCCCTGGGGCTACTTCTGCTTCTTCGGCAGTACGAAATAGAGTACAGTAAAGCCAAGCATTCCGGCAATCAACGTGCCACACAGCACACC
>JAGOOC010000048.1 GCA_017992695.1 Bacteroides sp.
CTGCGTGCGTTTAACTACTTTTATTTGATTAATACCTACGCTAAACCTTATGATTCGCAAACTGCCGAACAAGAGCGCGGCATCATTCTTCGCAATACCTTCAATCTCGAAGAAGTAGGTGTGCAGGGTACGGTTGCCGATGCTTACCGACTCATTCAACAAGATATTGAAGAATCACTGGTCAATCTTCCCCATGCGCCCATCAATCCATTCCGTCCCGGAAAGTCCCTCGGTTATGCGTTAAAGGCCAAGGTGCATCTGTTCAAAAGAGAGATTGACGAGGCATTAAAAGCGTCGTTAGACTGCATCAACGAGGCCGAAACTCTAGGGAATCATAAACTCTGGGATATGAATACAGAATATAGCGCAGGATTAAAAGCAGTGGCGTCTATGTATGGATTGCCGGAGTCTGATCTCGAGTATGGCAAACCAATGTATAGTATGTTTCGTATGTCGGCGCAAGGTTACTTTGCAAGTAGCTATGATAATCCCGAACATCTGCTATTCCAATTTGGGATGAATTCATTGTCTCCTTCACCTTCAATGATACGTAAACCGGTAGCCGATCTATTTACTCCATCTCGAGACTTGCGATATACTTTCAGTATGGGAACCATGCCCGCACGCCCTACTGCAGAACCCGGTAGCGTTAGTCTCAGCAATTCGATGATGAGGTGGAACTGTGGCGGAATCAAACTGTCAGAGGTCTATTTGATGGCGGCCGAATGTTATGCACGTAAAAGTGATACCGCAAACGCCATGAAGTATGTCAATGCGTTGCGTAAAAAACGCATCATCACGAAGTATTATACCGATCTGACGGCTGCCACCAAGGAAGAGGCTATCAAAACTGTGCGCGAGGAGCGCAAACGTGAGCTCTTGTTTACTAACAACGGCTTTTTTGATATGCGCCGCTTCTGCACGGAGTTCAATGAAACGTTGACCAGAGCATACGATGGAAAGGTTTATACACTGAAACCAACGTCACACCTACTCACGTATCCTTTTCCGGTAGCTGCCATAAAAAACAGTAATTTAAAACAAAACAGTAAATAATGAAACACTCTTTACGATTTTTCATCGCACTCATCTTGTTGATACTACCGCATCGGGAAGCAAATGCTGCCGGCCTTGTGGTCAAAGATGCCACAGTCACTTTTGTTACACAAACCAATAAGAAGATACATTTTCAGACAGAAAGTGACAGCATGAAGGGATACAAGCAGGTGAAGCCGGGACAAAGCCTATCTTTGGCGTTGGATAAACCAGCCTACTATTATTACATAGACGGTAACTCTAGATTTTATACGGTATTCGTAACACCCGGATCAGTAACACGAATCATTGAAAACAATGGTAAGGTGAGCTTCGAAGGCGACCATGCACCGATTAATCAATACATACAAGAGCATCCCAGCTTTGCTGTGACGCCACAAGGACTTACGCTTTACTCACAAGGGTGGTTAAATCATCAACACAAAGAGGTCGATCGGTTAACGAAAGAGTTGCAAACATCGGGATTGCCTCAAGAGTTCATACGCATACACAGCCTGTATTATCGGTATAGCTTTTTGCTGCAACTGATCAATGGCCCCGAGACCATGCGTATGTTTCAAGGTAAAGCGCCCGAATTGGCGCCTAACTATTACGACGACATGAGAAACAATCCATACGATGACGCTAACCTGCTTTACTACCCAAAGTGGTTTACTGTGATGCGCAATGATATGGAACTTAGAGAGAAACTGGGCGACATAGAACCTAATCATTTGAACTTTCTCAGTCAGTATGGTGCCAAAATTAAGAACGAAGAGGTAAGAGCCGCTTTTTTACTTCGCTATCTGGAACAGATATTGAACTCAGGTTATACGGAGGATTTCCCGGCGTATATTTCAATTGCCAAGAAAGCATTGAGCCATACCGATGAAGCATTCCCTACTCGCTTGAAGGAGCTCGAAACGCGTAATGATAAGATGCGGAAGCAATACAGCAACATCACTCGCGGAAATGTTGCGCCTACTTTTACCGGTGTCGATATTCATGGGAAGAGCTACTCTTCTGCCGACTATGCAGGCAAAATAATCGTACTCGATTTCTGGTTTAGCGGCTGCATACCCTGTAAAGCAGAGATGCCTTATATGGAAAAGCTGGCAGAAGAATTTAAAGACCGCGACATACAGTTTTTCGCGCTGTCGCTCGATACAGGAGATCAACTTGTAAATGCATGGAAGTCTTTGGTAAAAGATAAAACCGGAGCTACCTTGGATCTGAACGTCCCCGAAGGATTCAAATCGGCATTAGCTACTCATTTCGGTGTGCGTTCGGTTCCGCGTATTGTGATCATCGATCAACAAGGAAAAATTGTAGATGCGTTCGCTCGTCGCCCCTCCGACCCGAAACTGCGCCAGTTACTATTGGAACTCTTAGACAAGAAAGGCGACTCTCCTGTTACCAAAGAAGAGGCTAAGGAGACGATGATGGCTGTATCGCAAGCAGAAAATGCGGCCAAAAAGGAAGAAATAATGACGCCCTTTATGGAAAGAGCAAGGCGCCAAAAAGCGGAGTTTGCTTACCCCATGATCAATATGATGCGGTCATTAGTTGTGCAAGGTTACTATCAAGAGGGGCAAACCGAAAAGGCCGATAGTTACCTTAACGAGTTTAAGAGCCTGGCGTTTAAACGTGATGTGCTATTCATTGCAGGAGCCAGACTATACGAGAATGGTGAATACAAACGAGCGGAGCAACTGCTCGAAAGAGCATCGAAATTGACGCTGGAGTTGAATGAGAACAAGAACTTAACGGATGAAGAGAAACAGAAATATCCACTGGTTTTTGGTATCTATGCAGATGCATTGATAAAGAACGGTGATACGCCTAAGGCAATTCCTTACGCAAAGATGGCATACGATTTTAGCAATAAAAACCATTTCACGGTGAATCAAAGCTACGCAACTACGTTGATTCATCAAAAGAACTATGAAGCAGCAACCCCTTTCCTCGAAGATTTCGTTAAAACAGGACGAAACAGTGCGCAGCATCTGGTGTGGCTAAAAGAAGCCTATGTGGTCAAGAATGGCAAAGACAAAGGCTACGAGAGCTACCTGAAAGGGCTGAAAAAGGAGTCTGCCAAACAATTAAATGAGAAATTATCGCAAAGCATGGTCGAAGAGCCGGCTCCACTGTTTTCATTGAAGAACCTGAAAGGTGAAACGGTCTCTTTGGAGTCGCTCAAAGGTAAGGTGGTTGTACTAGATTTCTGGGCAACTTGGTGCGGTCCTTGTAAGGCTTCGTTTCCTGCCATGCAGAAGGCTGCCCACTCTTTTGCCGGAAATAAAGAGGTGGTATTCCTCTTTATCAATACGCTTGAAACAAAAAATAATCTGAAAGAGATCGTGGCCAAATACATGACCGATAAGCGTTACGATTTCAATGTGCTGTTTGACTTAGAAGACGCAGCTACGAAGAAGTTCCAAGTCATGGACAACTATAAAGCCAAAGGTATCCCCGCCAAATTCATCATTGACAAAGCCGGAAACATCCGGTTCAAGTTAGTTGGCTTCTCAGGTTCTGAAGATGAAACTGTTGAGGAACTAAAGGCAATGGTCAATCTGTTGTTGTAAGAGAGCGGAGTCGGTTATACTTACTTTACTTGATTTTAATAGCCCCCAATCAACCCACTGCGAGTTGATTGGGGGCTATTCGGCGTAAGAGGAGTAATTTTCTTAATGGATGTGTTAATAAGTGTTTCCTTTCAGTGCGATGAAGTATAATATTTATCAATCTATAAACTAATTGACAAAACTAAATTGCCAATTACAGTTTTCTGTTTATCTTTGCTGAGTTTTTATGCCCGAGCAGACCGACGGTGTAAATGATAATTTATAATTAAATAGCTAATAAAGATGAATGGGGTGATGGGGGATAGTGGTAAAGAAGCCGCTCCAAAAATAGCGTTGAGAGACAAAATAGTGAAAAAAGCGACAGAGTCTTTCAGGACATATGGTATTAAGGGTATAACAATGGACGAAATTGCTGCTTCATTGGGTATCTCGAAACGTACGCTTTACGAGGTCTTTCAGGATAAAGAAGCACTGTTGCAAGAGTGTGTTTTGAAGGATCGTAAAGAGATGGATGAATTCTTGACAGAGGTATTGGTTCATTCAAACAACGTTTTAGAGGTGATCTTAATGTGCTACAAACGTAGTATAGAGCTTTTTCACAACACCAATAAGCGATTTTTTGAAGACATCAAAAAATACCCGAAGGTGTATCAGCAGATGAAGAACTACCGCGAAAATGACTCGGAAAGTACCATTGCTTTTTTTAAGATGGGTGTTGAACAAGGCATTATCCGTGACGACGTCAACTTTGCCATTGTCAACCTCTTGGTGCGCGAGCAAATTGATCTGTTAATGAATACTGATATCTGCAAGAAATACTCTTTCCTCGAAGTCTACGAGTCTATTATGTTTACCTATATTCGAGGCATATCGACCGAGAAGGGGGCTAAAGTGTTAGACAATTTCATAATAGAATATAGACAAGGAAGAGAAGCCGATCGTCAGGCTGAATCTATAGGAACAACGAACAAAGAATAAATACAAGATTGATTTTATGAATACAAGGAAAAGTTTTACAGGTAAAAAACTTCTGCTGGCCGCGATGGCTCTCTTGGCTTTTAGCTATGCGCAAGCACAAGTAACAAGAGATACGCTGACTTTAACGCTGAACAAGGCGATCGAAATTGCATTGAGCGAAAACCCGACGATGAAAGTGGCCGGACAAGAGATTGAGTTGAAGAAAGAGGTGAAACGAGAAGCTTATGCCGGCCTACTTCCCGAAGTAGCGCTTAGCGGATCCTACTCGCGCACATTGAAGAAGCAAACCATGGTCATGGATTTTGGTGGACAAAGCCAAACGATTCAAGTAGGTTCAGATAACGCATACAGTGGTGGGGTAGTGGTTAATCTACCGCTTTTTGCACCCGCACTCTATAAAAGCATCAATTTAACCCAAGTGGATGTAAATTTAGCGGTAGAGAAGGCACGCTCTTCAAAGCTAGACATGATTAATCAGGTGACCAAAGCTTATTACCAACTCTTGTTGGCGCAAGATAGCTACAAAGTGTTGCTGCATGGATACGAGCAAGCCGAAGCAACTGCTAAAGTGACCAAAGCTAAATACGATCAAGGCAGTGTGAGTGAGTATGATAAGATTCGGGCCGAAGTTCAGGCACGCAGCTTGAAACCGGGAGTGGTTGCAGCAAGCAATGCCATCAATCTTTCCCGCTTGCAATTGTACACATTACTTGGTATGAATACGGAAATACCCATTGCTGTTGATGGCAATTTGAAGGATTATGAGATGGTGATGTTCCAACGTCAGCTGAGTAATGACCCGCTGAACTTGAACAACAATACCAACCTGAAGCAGTTGGACTTGAATGCCGATTTACTAAAAAAGAGCTTGGCCTTGCAGCGCACAAACTTTATGCCTACGCTGGGAGCTTCGTTTAACTACATGTATACGTCGCTCAATAATGATTTTAAGATGGCACACTACAACTGGTTTCCCTATTCAACTGCCGGACTTAGTTTGAGTATTCCACTGTTTAAAGCAAGCAACTTTACGAAAGTAAAGCAGACTAAAATTCAGATGATGCAGCTGGCCGAAAACCGTTTGAACACCGAGCGACAATTGAAACAGCAGGCTACCAGTTATCTAGATAATATGTCGTCGAGCACCGAGCAGGTGGTGAGTAACCGTGAGAATATTGTGCAAGCCGAGAAGGGCCGACTCATTGCCCTAAAGCGTTACGAAGTAGGCAAAGGAACCATTCTTGAGTTGAATGACTCGGAAGTAGCACTAACTCAGGCGCAGCTCGTTTACAACCAGTCAATTTACGATTATCTGGTATCTAAGGCCGACTTGGATCAAGTATTGGGAAAAGAACAAGTAACAGAATAAGCATAAAACATAGAAAACAAAAAACGATATGAGAAAAAGTTTCCAATTAACAGCCCTGCTTGCCATTGTGCTATTGGGCTCGTGTACTGGTGGAAAAGACAGCAGTGCAACGCAACAAAAAGCGGAGAAGATCAGGGTGAAGTTGTCAAGCGTAACAGCACGGCCGGTCGATCAAATACAAGAATATACGGCAACCGTTGAGGCCGAGATTAAAAACAACATCGCTCCGGCAGCCCCGGTGCGCATTGATCAGATACTTGTTGAAGTGGGTGATCAGGTACGCAAAGGGCAGAAACTGGTGCAGATGGATGCGGCAAGCTTGAGACAACTGAAGCTGCAGATTGAGAATCAGAAAATTGAATTTAGACGAATCGATGAGTTGTATAAAGTGGGTGGCGCTTCAAAAGCCGAGTGGGATACGTCAAAGATGTCTCTTGAGGTAAATGAAACAGCTTACAAGAATTTGATGGAAAACACCTCTTTAATAAGCCCCATCAGCGGTGTGGTTACTGCTCGCAACTACGACAATGGCGATATGTACACCAGTGCAAAACCGGTGCTCACAGTCGAACAAATCACTCCGGTAAAGTTGATGATCAATGTTTCCGAAACTTATTTTACGAAAGTAAAAAAAGGAGCTCCCGTTAACATTCGGGTCGATGTATATGGAGATCAAGAGTTTCAAGGCGTTATTAGTCTGGTATATCCAACTATTGATCCGTTAACCCGAACATTCCCTATTGAGATTAAACTACCCAATAAAGACCAGAAAGTGCGTCCGGGAATGTTTGCCCGTGCAACGCTTAACTTTGGTACGCAAGAGAACGTTGTAGTGCCTGATTTGGCCATTGTGAAACAGCCCGGCTCAGGCGACCGCTATGTATATGTGTACAAAGATGGTAAAGTGTACCACAACAAGGTAGAACTTGGACGCCGCATGGGGGCTGAATATGAGTTAAGATCGGGTGTGGAAAACAACGCCCAGGTTGTGGTAGCCGGACAGGTGCGTTTGGTAGACGGAATGGAAGTAGAGATTGAGAAATAAGGAATCCATGCGGCAAGCTATTGCCACATCATCACATTAAATAATTAGTAATTATGAGTTTATACGAAGGAGCGGTTAAGAAACCGATTATGACCTCACTCTGCTTTCTGGCAGTGGTGATTTTTGGTATCTTCTCTTTATCCAAATTGCCTATCGATTTGTATCCGGATATTGATACGAACACGATCATGGTCATGACGGCCTATCCCGGAGCCAGTGCCTCTGATATTGAGAACAATGTCACTCGTCCGTTAGAGAATACGCTAAATGCAGTAAGCAATTTGAAGCACATAACCTCGCGATCGTCCGAGAACATGTCGCTGATCACCTTGGAGTTTGAGTACGGTAACGATATTGATGTAATCACGAATGATGTTCGAGACAAGCTCGACATGGTGAGCTCTCAGTTGCCCGATGATGTGGTAAATCCCATCATCTTCAAGTTTAGTACCGATATGATTCCTATCGTGCTGCTTTCGGTACAAGCTCAAGAGAGCCAGTCGGCACTTTATAAAATTCTGGATGATGGCGTGGTAAATCCTTTGGCTCGTATCCCCGGTGTGGGTACGGTCTCTATCAGCGGTGCACCTCAGCGCGAAATTCAGGTCTATTGCGATCCGAGCAAGCTCGAAGCCTACAAGCTGACGATCGAAACGATCAGCTCGATTATCGGGGCTGAGAATAAGAATATTCCCGGAGGTAACTTTGACATTGGTAACGAAACCTATGCGCTGCGTGTAGAGGGTGAGTTTAAAGACTCGCGCCAATTGGCCGATGTGGTTGTAGGAACCTTTAACAATGCCAATGTGTACTTGCGCGATGTAGCTCGCATTGTCGATACTGTCGAAGAGCGTGCACAAGAAACCTACAGCAACGGTGTGCAGGGAGCTATGATTATAGTTCAGAAGCAGTCGGGAGCCAACTCGGTAGACATCTCTAAAGAGGTGCTTGAGGCACTGCCCATGCTACAGAAAAATCTGCCCAGTGATGTAAAATTGGGGGTTATCGTCGATACGTCCGACAATATCCGTAACACCATCAGCAGTTTGACTGAGACGGTGCTCTACGCCTTGCTGTTTGTTGTTCTGGTGGTATTCCTCTTTTTAGGACGCTGGCGCGCTACCCTTATTATCTGTATTACCATTCCGCTATCGCTTATTGCCTCGTTTATCTACTTGGCTGTGACCGGAAATACGATCAATATCATCTCCCTCTCCTCGCTCTCCATTGCTATTGGTATGGTGGTCGATGATGCGATCGTGGTACTCGAAAACGTAACCACACACATTGAACGTGGTGCCGATCCCAAGCAGGCGGCAGTTCATGGAACCAATGAGGTGGCTATATCTGTTATTGCCTCTACCTTGACCATGATTGCCGTGTTCTTCCCGTTAACGATGGTCAGCGGCATGTCGGGGGTGATGTTTAAGCAACTGGGCTGGATGATGTGTGCCATGATGTTTATCTCTACTGTGGCGGCTTTGACGTTAACTCCGATGCTTTGTTCGCAATTGCTTCGTTTGCAAACGAAACAGACGAAAACATTTAAACTGCTTTACGGACCCATCGAAAGAGGACTTGATGGTTTTGATAATTGGTATGCCCGCATGCTGGGCTGGGCCGTTCGTCACCGTGCCATCGTTATCGGTGGATGCGTTCTTTTCTTTATTGCCAGTTTGTTCTGCCTCAAAGGCATTAGTACCGAGTTCTTTCCGGCACAGGATAATGCCCGTATCGCCGTGAAGTTGGAGTTGCCCATAGGTACCCGCAAGGAGTTGGCGCAAAGCATTGCTCAAAAACTAACGGAACAATGGATGGCTAAATACCCGAAGACGATGAAGGTATGTAACTATACCGTGGGGCAGGCCGATACCGATAACACGTGGGGTGCTATGCAAGATAACGGATCGCACATCATCAGTTTTAATATCAGTTTGGTTAATCCGGGCGAACGTAAAATCTCCTTAGAGCAAGTTTGCAACGAGATGCGTGAAGACCTCAAGGCCTATCCCGAACTAACCAAAGCGCAAGTCATCTTGGGTGGAAGCAATACCGGAATGTCGGGGCAAGCCAGTGCCGACTTTGAGATCTATGGCTATGATATGGCCGTTACCGACAGTGTGGCAGCCAACCTCAAGCGCAATCTGCTGGGGCTGAAAGGAATCTCCGAAGTAAACATCAGCCGTAGTGACTATATGCCCGAGTACCAGGTCGATTTCGATCGCGAGAAACTTGCTTTGCACGGGTTGAATTTAGCTACTGCCGGTACTTTTTTGCGTAACCGTGTCAACGGTGCCATTGCTTCAAAGTACCGTGAAGATGGCGATGAGTACGACATTAAAGTGCGCTATGCACCCGAACATCGCACCAGCATCGAGAGTTTGGAGAATATCCTGATCTACAACAGTAAAGGAGAGGCGGTAAGGGTCAAAGACCTCGGAACGGTGGTCGAACGTTTTGCTCCCCCTACCATTGAGCGCAAAAACCGTGAACGTATCGTAACGGTATCGGCTGTTATTTCGGGGGCTGCCTTGGGTGATGTGGTTAAATCGGGTATGGCTGTCATCGACAAGTTGGAGCTTCCTGCAGGTGTCACCATTCAGCCTGCCGGCTCGTTCGAAGATCAGCAAGAATCGTTCCGCGATTTGGGTACGGTAGGGCTACTCATTATTATTCTTGTATTTATTGTAATGGCTGCTCAGTTCGAATCGCTGACCTATCCGTTCATCATTATGTTCTCTATTCCGTTTGCGCTGAGTGGGGTTTTGATGGCGCTCTTCTTTACGAATAGCACGCTGAGTGTGATGAGTTTGTTGGGGGGGATCATGTTGATTGGTATTGTGGTGAAGAACGGTATCGTGCTTGTCGACTACATCACGCTCTGTCGCGAACGTGGCATGGCGGTGCTCAATTCTGTAGTTACGGCCGGTCGTAGCCGTCTTCGTCCGGTGATTATGACCACTGCTACAACCATCCTGGGTATGGTTCCAATGGCGATCGGTGGTGGACAAGGTTCGGAGATGTGGAGCCCGATGGCCATCAGCGTTATTGGTGGGCTGGCGGTGTCTACCATTCTAACGCTGATTCTGATCCCTACACTCTATTGTGTGTTTGCGGGTACGGGTATCAAGAACCAACGCCGATCGTTGAGAAAGAAACGCGAGATGCAAGCTTATTATGATGAGCATAAAAATGAGATAATTTAACAATAATATACGTATGAAATCAGTATTAATCACATTCGATCAGGCACACTATGAACGCATCTTGGCTGTGTTAGACCGTTTAAACTGTCGCGGATTCAGTCACTTGGAGCGTGTACAGGGTCGTGGTTCTAAAACAGGCGAGCCGCACTATGGCAGCCATGCATGGCCCGCTATGTGTTCGGCCATCATCACGGTAGTCGATGATGCGAAAGTCGATCCGTTGCTCGAGGCGCTGCGGCAGTTAGACCTACAGGCTGATAAATTGGGCCTACGTGCTTTTGTTACGAACGTAGAACGCAGTATCTAACATCCGTAAAATTAAAGATTAGAGAGGAGAATCGCATAAATAGATGCCGATTCTCCTCTCTTTTTGTGGCTTTTACCTATCTTTGCAGCTCCTTTTGTGAAAGATAATTTGCAAACCAATGAATTATTTAAAATACAGCCTCTGGCTTACCCTGATTGTACTGATCGCTTTACTTGGTCTGGGGTGGTTGCCGAGCATTACCATAGACGGACTGACGATGAGGCGGGTCGACTTGTTGAGCGACATTCGTTACCCTGAACCCGAAGATGAACTTACTCCCGACAGCCTTCTGCCTAAAGTGATAAAGCCTCTTTTCGCAGATACTTGTCGTGCCGGTATGACTTGTATCGAGGACTACAGCGACTCCACCCACCGTGGCATGTCTCCTTTTTACGAAGCGTTAGATCGAATTAAGTCCGAAGATCGCTTGGTACGTATTGCTGTTTTTGGCGATTCGTTCATTGAGGCCGACATCTTTACGTCAGACTTGCGTGAGATGCTTCAAAAGAAGTTTGGGGGTTGCGGCGTGGGCTTTGTTACCGTAACTTCGATGACCAGCGGATACCGCCCCACGGTGCGCCATACTTTTGGCGGATGGTCGAGTCACGCCGTTACCGACACGGTGGGCTATGACAGGCAGAAGTTAGGTGTTTCGGGGCACTACTTTATTCCACGCGAGGGTGCTTACGTGGAGTTGCGAGGGCAAAAGAACTATGCCTCCTTGCTCGACACCTGCCAACAGGCCTCTATCTTTTTTTGTAACCAAGGAGAGGTTCGCCTTACGGTACGTGTTAACCGAGGAGAATCACAGGTGCGCGAGTTTGCCCCTTCGAGCCGACTGCAACAGATGCAAGTGAAAGGAACTATTGGTTCTGTTCGTTGGGAGGTAAACAAGGCTGATTCAGCACTCTTTTATGGCATGGCCATGGATGGGGATAGGGGGGTGGTGGTCGACAATTTCTCGCTGCGCGGCAGTTCCGGTCTCTCTCTTCGCACCATTCCCGTAACAATGATGGAGTCATTCAACACCCTTCGTCCCTACGATCTCATTGTTTTGCAATATGGGCTCAACGTGGCTACCGAGCGAGGTCGTAACTATGATAACTATCAGAAAGGCCTTTTGGCCGCCATCGCCCGGTTGAAACAGAGCTTTCCCAAGGCAGGAATACTGCTGCTTAGCATAGGCGATCGAGATTACAAAACCGAAACAGGCGAGATACGAACCATGCCGGGCGTTAAAAACCTCATTCGCTATCAACAAAGCGTGGCCAGCGAAAGCGGCATTGCGTTCTGGAATATGTTTGAGGCGATGGGTGGCGATGGCAGTATGGCCGATATGGTGCATGCTACCCCCTCCATGGCTAACTATGACTATACCCACATTAATTTTCGGGGAGGCAAGCACCTGGCAGGGTTGCTTTACGAAACCTTGCTTTACGGGAAGCAGCAACATGAAAGGAGATGTGCTTATGAACGCGAATAAACTCATCTTGCTTCTGTTTATGAGCTGTTTGTTCTACGCTTCGCCTACTTGGGCACAAGACGACTTGCCCCGGCCACTCAATTCGCTCAAAAAGATGAAACCGCTTCGTTCGCTCCCCGAACGTAAGGTAGGAAGCGATACGATTGCTGTGCGTTCGGTTCTCCCTGCTACGTTCAAAGAGACCGGTCCAAATAAACTAGCCGACCCACATCGGGTGCTTGATCCGGTGCTCGAACGGTTGCAGCAGTTGAAAACAGGTGTTTCAGATGATACACTTCGGGTGGTGCATATAGGCGACAGTCACGTGCGCGGACATATTTATCCGCAAACCACCGGCACGCTGCTGAGCAAAACCTTCGGACCGATCGCTTATACTGACATGGGAGTGAATGGGGCCACTTGCCTCACCTTTACCCACCCACAGCGCATTGTTGATGTGGCAGCGTTGAGGCCCGAACTGCTCATCCTCTCTTTCGGTACCAACGAGAGTCACAACCGAAACTACAATGCTAACGTCCATTACCAGCAGATGGATGAGCTGATCAAGGCATTGCGCGACAGTTTGCCCGATGTTCCAATCTTGCTCACCACACCTCCCGGCTCGTACGATCGCTCCCGGCAACGGCGTCGTCGAACGTATGCCATCAATCCTCGTACTAACACGGCTGCCAAGATGATTGCCAAGTATGCTGCCGAACACGGGGCAGCTGTATGGGATTTGTACAACGTGGTAGGCGGACCGCAACGTGCTTGCAAAAATTGGTTCGAAGCTCGCTTCATGCGTCCCGATCATGTACACTATCTGTCCGAAGGTTATGTGCTTCAGGGCGAATTATTATACGAAGCCATTCTAAAAGCTTATAACGATTATGTTTCCGATGAACTTTGATATTAGTCCACTCATTGACCTTGACCGCTTGCGGGAGGTGTTTACCTACAACCCCGATGCACCGTTAATTTTTAGCAGTGGCCTCTTTCTGTGGTTATTTGCCGCTTTTATGGTGGTATATACCTTGTTGCAGCACAAAAACACGGCACGTATTCTTTTTGTAGCACTGTTCTCTTATTATTTCTATTACAAGAGTAGCGGCACCTATTTTTACCTGCTGGCTGTGGTTACGTGTTGCGATTTTACCATTGCATGGCTGATGGATCGAACACAGCATAAATACGCGCGCAAGGCATGGGTGGTGCTCAGTGTGCTGATCAATCTGGGGCTGTTGGGCTATTTCAAGTATACCAACTTTCTGGGCAACACCATTGCCGCGCTGCTGGGAGGGCAATTCACGGCACTCGATATTTTTCTGCCGGTTGGCATCTCCTTTTTTACCTTTCAATCGCTCAGTTACACCATCGACGTGTATCGGCGAGAGATAAAGCCGCTTACTTCGTTGCTCGATTATGCTTTTTATGTCTCCTTCTTCCCTCAACTGGTGGCTGGCCCTATTGTGCGTGCACGCGATTTCATTCCACAAATTCACAAACCGTTGTTCGTGTCGCAAGAGATGTTCGGGCGGGGTGTCTTTCTCATCGTTGTGGGGTTGTTCAAAAAGGCAGTGATCTCTGATTACATCAGTGTCAACTTCGTAGAGCGTATCTTCGATAACCCTACGCTTTATTCGGGCGTTGAAAACCTGATGGGGGTGTATGGCTATGCGCTGCAAATTTATTGCGACTTTTCGGGATATAGCGATATGGCCATCGGCATTGCGTTACTGCTTGGCTTTCACTTTAACCTCAACTTCAATTCGCCCTACAAGTCGGCCTCTATCACCGAGTTTTGGCGGCGTTGGCACATCTCGTTGTCGTCGTGGTTACGCGACTATCTCTACATCTCGCTGGGTGGTAATCGGCATGGCAAGTTTCGTCAGTATGTCAACCTCTTTCTGACCATGCTTTTGGGTGGTTTATGGCACGGCGCTTCTTGGAACTTCTTGCTCTGGGGAGCCTTTCATGGCATTGCCTTGGCGCTTCACAAAGCCTGGATGAGCGTGACCGGACGTGCCAAAGGAGAGGGACGTCATGGGTTTCGTAGAGTTTTAGGCGTATTTGTTACTTTTCATTTCGTCTGTTTTAGCTGGATTTTCTTCCGCAATGTCGACCTTGGTAACTCCATGGATATGCTGCGACAGATATTCACCGCCTTCCGTCCGCAACTGTTTGTACAGTTAATCGAGGGTTATTGGCGTGTTTTCGCATTGATGGGAGTGGGTTACTTGCTGCATTTTGCCCCCGACAGCTGGGAGAATGCCTGCTCGCGCGGAGTCATCCGTCTGCCTTTTTTAGGAAAGGCGATACTGCTGATTGGGTTGATCTACTTGGTGCTTCAGATGAAGAGTAGCGAGATTCAACCGTTTATCTATTTTCAATTCTAAAGCAGGGAGAGAGAGTTGCTTTTTAACATTGTTAACTGCATTTTCTTCTTCCCCTCTTATTCTTGTGCAAGAGTACGTGCTTTTGGTACTAAAAAGTACGTACTCTTACATACCAAAAGTGCCCATTTAACTAACTCTTAAAATAGCTGTTTGCAAACGAAGAAAAGCACAGGTACAACTGTTTAATTCGACCGTTTTACCTCGTTGAAATGCAATGGTTTAATCGCTATTTCTCCTCCTCTCTTTCTGCACTGCCTCCCTTTCTTCCCAGTCCACTGTCATTTTGTGCTCAATGCCGACTGCAAGGATACTTGTGTTTTTGTCAACTTCAGCACTTCAGCCCTTCCACTATTCGTTGCTTCTTTTTTTTGCTCATCAGAAATTTGCAGGGATATCTTATCATTAAAAAAGGATCGTCCGAAGAATGTGTAGGTGATTGCTCGGGTTTTGTAGCGATAGGTTTAGCCACCGTGATAAACAACAGAATCAGTAGCGCATTGTGAGTAGTTAAGAACGTCAATTTGAACGGTTATATTAGCTGTTAGAACGATTATTCTGTCGGGTGAATGAGAAAGTGTACTATTTTCCATGTTTTTGCATAGAAACATGAAGTTTAATCACGGAAAAAACCCTTTTTTTGTATACACGGAAAAATACTGTAGTCACATAACAATTGACAAACCATGAAAAAACTACAACTCTTATTAATCTCGTTTATTTTTATATCCATTGCCTTTGGGCAGACCACCGAGACCTTTTACCTCTCGGGCACCGGTCTTGGCAACACAAAAACGTGGAAGTTCCACTGTAGCGATGGTGCCAATAGTGGAAAATGGAGCAAGATAGAAGTGCCCTCGCAATGGGAACTGCAAGGCTTTGGCGCCTACTGCTACGGTCGATGGTACACCAATAAAGACATTAAAAGCCCACCGATGGAGGTGGGCACCTATCGCACTACTTTTACACTGCCCAAGGCATGGGCAGGCAAACAAGTAGCTATTGTGTTCGAAGGTGTGATGACGGATACGGATGTACGCATCAATGGGCAACCGGCTGGCGACACCCATCAAGGAGGTTTTAATCGCTTCAGTTATGACATCACCGATAAACTGAAACCTGGCAAGAACGAGCTCGAAGTGAAAGTGAGCAAAGAGTCATCAGACCGATTAGTAAATGCCGCTGAGCGCAAAGCAGACTGGTGGATATTCGGTGGAATCTATCGCCCTGTCTACCTCCAAGCCAAACCAAAAGCAAACATCGAACGCATTGCTGTAGACGCCAAAGCCGACGGTTCACTTCGTGCCGATGTATTTACCACCGAACTGCCCGAAGGGTACACCATCACCGCTCATCTGTCGCCGGCGAAAGGAGGCGAGGCATTGCGCACGCAATCCACTGTCGTGAAAGCCGGCCATCGCCACACAGTAGAGTTTCAATGGGATGGCATCGAAGCTTGGAACACGGAAACACCTAACCTCTACCACCTCTCTCTCATATTGTCCGACAACAGTGGCAACCCTATGCATATTTATAAGGAGCGAATCGGTTTTCGCACCATTGAGTTCCGTTTAAAAGATGGTCTCTATGTGAATGGAACCAAGGTAGTGCTAAAAGGCATCAACCGTCACTCGTTTCATCCCGATGGTGGTCGCACCACCAATCGCGACATCAGCCTTATGGATGGCAAACTGTTGAAGGAGATGAATATCAACGCAGTGCGCTTTCACTATGCACCCGACAAGCACTTTATGGAGGTTTGCGATTCGCTCGGTCTCTTTGTCGTGTCGGAGTTGGCCGGCTGGCAGAATGCTTATAGCACTGCGGTGGGTGAGAAGTTGGTAAAATCACTTGTAACGCGCGATGTAAACCATCCTTCCATCATCCTTTGGAGCAATGGAAACGAAGGGGGATTCAACTACGATCTGATCAAAGATTATAATGAACACGATCCACAACATCGACATGTGATTCATGCATGGGCTGATCGCGATGGATTGGATACGCACCATTACCCCACCTACCTCACAGGTATTGCTCGCTTTGTCAATGGCTACAAAGTGTTTATGCCTGCCGAGTTTCAACATGGCATGTATGACCAAGGACACGGTGCCGGCCTCGAAGATTTTTGGGCGCAATACACAGGTCACCCCTTGTTTGCCGGTGCCTTTATGTGGGACTTTTCGGACAATGCTGTGAAGCGTGTAGACAAAGGTGGTATCTTAGATTCGGACGGTTCGAACGGTACTGATGGTATCCTTGGCCCTTATCGTCAGAAAGAAGGAAGCTACTACACCGTGCGCGACATTTGGGCGCCTATCCAATTCGAGCAATTCTACATCACGCCGAGCTTTAAGGGCGAGTTCCTCGTGCGCAACGATTATCTATTCTCTAACCTCAACACCTGTCGCATGGAATATCGCGTGCTCACTGCCCCATCGCCTTTACATAAAGGGGTGAAGAGTGAAGTAATCGCCACAGGCATGGTGATACTCCCACCCATTGATCCACGAGAAAAAGGCAAAGCTCGATTATCAATGCCCATCAATTTCTTTGATGGCGACATCCTCGAACTGAAAGCGTGGAACCAGCACGGCGATGAAATCTGCACATGGACATGGCCCATCCGCTATGCTGGCGAATACGCCAATAGACAATTGGCACTAATCAACCCAATAAGCGATAAAGCCGCGGTGCGACAAGAAGGAAATACTGTAACCCTCTCTGCACAAGATGTGTCCGTAAGCTTCAATGCCACAGATGGTCTTATCACTGAGGTGAAAAATGCAACTGGCGATGTGTCATTTAAAGGTGGCCCAATCCCTGTAGGCATGAAAGCGCGAGTACGCGACGTGAAGCATCGTCAAGAGGGCGATAATGCTGTGTTCACTGTTTATTATAATGGTGCAGTAGACTCCATCCGCTGGATGATGACACCTGCCGGATTGCTTAGCATGGATGCTGTAACGCTCAATCGCGGTGTGCGTGGCATGGGATTTGATGACGCTGCATTCGAAGATGAGATTTCGATGTTTGGCTTCACTTTTTCCTATCCCGAGACAAATGTGAAAAGTATGGATTGGCTTGGCCGTGGTCCTTATCGGGTGTGGCGCAATCGCATCCGTGGAGCCAACTTCGGCACATGGAGCAAGGGGTATAACAATACCATCACCGGTGCAGACTACGAAAACTTGGTTTATCCGGAGTTTAAAGGCTATCATGGCAATATGTATTGGAGCACGCTACATACATCCGAATCGCCATTCACTATGTATAGCGCCAGCGATGGCGTGTTTATGAGAGTGTTCACACCAGCCGAACCAACGGATAATCACACCAATTGGAAGGCGCATCCTGCATTTCCCGACGGAGACATTTCGTTCTTGTATGAGATACCTGCCATTCGCTGCTTCAAACCGGTGAGCCAACAGGGGCCGAAGAGTCAACCTTCGAATATTCGTATAAAGGCGGGAGACGAGGGAGTGAATATGGAGTTGTGGTTTGATTTTAGGGCAGGATAGGCAGACAGCATATAAACGAGTATGCCATCGATGGCAGCTCCGGCTTGAATGTCTGTGTTTTGTTTTGTTCCTACGCGGTGAAACTTTTGTTTCACCGCGTAGGAACAATTGTTTCACCGCTGAGAAACAGTTGTTTACGTGCAATGAAGCAACATTGCTCACAGCACCCTTTTACAGCAGTCTTGGCAGCACCTTTACAGCA
>JAGOOC010000049.1 GCA_017992695.1 Bacteroides sp.
CATTGGCAGTGAGCAAGCTTTGTGAGTTTCTGCAAAACATACAATAACAAAACACACATTAAGATGAAGCGTTATAGGTATCATTTTCCGTTATGAATAATGGAAAAGAACGATACCTATAACGCTTCATCTATTCACTCTATTCATCGTATTGACCTGTTTATAAAAACACAAACTCTACTAAAAGGCTCCTTGGTAAGAATGATCGGATGATCTCACTAAAGCCAAAAGCTAGGCTAAATTCGGTAATTCTGGAATCGAATACGTTAAGAATTCTCGTTGTCAATATTATTCTAGCATTACCTTTATCGATGAAGAAGTAGGTAAAATTATTGAAACATTTAAAGCAAAAGGAATGTATGTAAATGCCTTGATATGATATGTGTCTAGTTTCTTGCCAATAGTATATCCATAACTTTTTATTGGCATCTCTTTTAATTGTTCTTTCAAACATACCGCGATGGTTATAAACAAGGGAAACACTTGTTCATAACCATCGCGGTATGTTTAGTATATGGGTGCTGCATCAGCGATATCCACCCCATATATCGAGGAAAAGAGAGTGGTTATTAACTGCGCTATCAACCGGTTATTAACCGAATACAAACCATTCAGAAAAAGACATACTAATCGTTATCTAATTGATATATAGCACATCTATCGAGTTATAAAGTAACTATTACCTCGAGATACATGGATGTTATGAACAAAAAAATATCCTGTTATTCACAATGAACAAAAGGATATTTTATCTTGATCAACATATATGTTGATAACTTGTTAACAGTCATTTCAACATTCCAACGGTTTACAGTCCCAACTGAGCCGATAACTCAAGCATGCGCTTGATAGGCTTTACAGCTTTAGCAGCTATTTCCGGATCTACAGTGATTTCGGGCGACTCGTTCTTTAAACAGTCATAGAGCTTCTGTACGGTGTTCAATCGCATAAAGCTACACTCATTGCAAGCACAGGTGCTATCGTTGGGTGGTGCGGGGATAAAGGTCTTTTCCGGGCATTGTTTCTGCATCTCATGCAAGATGCCCGACTCGGTAGCCACAATAAAGCGATGTTGACTGCTGTTCACAGCATATTTCAACAGAGCAGCCGTCGATCCAATAAAATCGGCCAACTTCAACACTACACTCTTGCACTCTGGATGTGCCAATACGATGGCATCGGGATATTGCGCTTTCAATGCCACCATCTTTTCGACAGAGAATTGCTCGTGTACATGGCATGCACCGTCCCATAACACCATCTGCCTGTTGGTAATTGAGTTAATATAATTCCCGAGGTTACGATCGGGGCCAAAGATTATTTTCTCATCTTTGGGGAAGCTTTCAACGATTTGCTTCGCATTGGTTGAGGTCACCACCACATCGGTTACTGCTTTCACAGCTGCTGTAGTGTTTACGTACGAGATAACGGTATGCCCTGGGTGCTCTTTGATAAATTGTGTAAACTCTTCAGCCGGACAGCTATCGGCCAACGAGCAGCCTGCTTTCATATCGGGTATCAACACTTTTTTGTTGGGGCAAAGAATCTTTGCTGTTTCGCCCATAAAATGAACACCACACATCACAATGATATCAGCTTCGGTTTTAGCTGCCCATTGAGCCAATGCCAAGCTATCTCCAACAAAGTCGGCGATATCCTGTATCTCACCCATCTGGTAGTAGTGCGCCAGAATCACCGCGTTCTTCTCTTTCTTTAGTTGCTGTATTGCCTTTATGAGATCATTCATAATATTGTTATTGTTTTCTTTTCTAATTAAAAAATACTTGTTAGTGATAATAGGCTGTTAATAGTGTTGGTAAATAATGATGGCTTTTCTTGTTTGATAAGTTATTAGCCTCCAGCGAATGCTTATGAGGCAGTTATCAACGGGATGAAAAATCGCTATCTACTGATAATTAGTTATCTATCGAACATTATGAACACCTTGTTAATAAGTTGCAAAGTTAAAAACTTTATGGACATAAACCGATCATTATGGACTCAAAATGTGTTTATGTAACCTTTGGAAATTTCTGTTAACTAATTTGGTTTGTTCATAACCTAATCTCCTTATAGCTTATTTTGAATAAAGCAAGAATTACTTTTCAAAATCTTTGCCGTTAGTGTTGACAGGTTTTCAACAGTTATAAACAGGTATGTTAACAAGAAAAGCGTTACCTTTGTTGCCGCATGAAAGCAATAGATTGTAAATCGTAAAACATAAATAACCGTCACGATGCGAAAACTAAAAATAACAGAACTCAATAGAATAAGCGCGGAAGAATTTAAAGCTGCCGAAAAACTGCCTCTGGTAGTAGTCTTGGACGATATTCGGAGTTTACACAACATTGGTTCCATCTTCCGTACAGCCGATGCTTTTCGCATTGAATGCATCTATTTATGTGGTATTACGGCTACTCCTCCCCATCCAGAAATGCATAAAACAGCCTTGGGTGCAGAGTTTACGGTCGATTGGAAGTATGTTAATAACCCTGTTGAAGCGGTTGATAACCTCAAAAAAGAGGGATATGAGGTTTACTCGGTGGAACAAGCCGAAGGTAGTATTATGTTGAATGAACTGGAACTAGACCGAACCAAGAAATATGCCATTGTGATGGGCAATGAGGTGAAAGGGGTACATCAGGAAGTTATTAACCATTCAAACGGTTGCATTGAAATTCCTCAATACGGAACCAAGCACTCTTTAAATGTCTCTGTAACAGCGGGAATTGTGATGTGGGATCTGTTTAGCAAATTGACTAAATGATGAGTTATGCACAGGAATGAATAGGGAGTGTTCACTGAACAACTATAACTGTCCATTCTCTACCAACGTTACCACCCGTTCGGTTAATTGATCCTCTCCACCGGGATCATATTCCTTTTTCAAACTGGCTCCGAACAAACTCGCAAAGGTTTGGTAGAAGCCGGCCTTAAACGGCCCCATGAATGCTTTAACCAGTTCGAAAGAGGTTTGATTGCTTTGTCGGTCTACTAACTTTATTAGTAACTTGCCTTGTGCAAACGAGAGTTTTTTCATTTGAGGGGTGTATTGCTCTTTTAGTCCTTTCTCTACTCGTTTAATGTGTCGTTGGCGTACTTTATCATTGGGCAATGTTTGCAGATATTCGTAGGTTTCTATGATGGTACGGTTAATCTCACGTGAGATTGGGTATACCTTCTTCACGTTTCTCACCAACTTATAATACTCCATCTGCTCCTTATCATTTTTGAATTTCAAGGGTTTAAACACATACACAGAAGGGAGTTGTACACAAGGAATCGTGTCGCCATTATACACACACATCGGTACCAAATAACCACTCTCTTTTGCTTTCTCCTGAGCTTGCAGGGGGAGCCAAAGGCATGGGGTTATTCCGAGTAAAATGAGGATGCGTAACCTTGTTTTCATGACACAAAATTACGAGATTATTTGATTAATTGTTCCATTTCTTGTCGTGTTAACCATTTTAAAGTATCTTAGTGGGCAGAAAATATCTCTATACGATGAAAAATCATTGCCTTATTCGTAGCTTTATAGTTATGAGTCTATTGTTAATAACCGCTGTTAATAACGCTCAAAACAGCTCTACACTTCTTCTGGAAGAGGTCATGGAAGATTTATCGGTTAATAACGCTGAAGAGAATGAGATCGATTGGACTGCTGAAATCGAAAAACTTTCTGAACGAATGGATCAACCAATAAACCTGAATGAAGCCACTAAAGCAGGGTTGGAACTACTCCCTTTTTTAAGCGATCAGCAGATCGAAAACCTGTTGGCTTATCTATACATTCATGGACAGATGCAGACAATCTACGAATTGCAATTGGTCGAAGGCATGGATCAGCAAACCATTCGCTACCTGCTTCCCTTTGTTTGTGTAAAGCCGGTGGTTGAGAAATCGTCGTTCCCTTCGTTGAAAACAGTGTTCAAGTATGGGCAACAGGAAGCGTTGACCCGTTTGGATGTTCCGCTTTATACCCGCAAAGGATACGAAAAAACATACCTTGGTCCTCCGATGTATCATTCGCTTCGGTATGGGTTCCGTTATAAAGATCGTTTATACGTGGGAGTGTCTGCCGAGAAAGATGCCGGCGAACCTTTGGGTGCTTTACACAACAAGCAGGGGTATGATTATTACGCTTTCCATCTGTTGCTGCAAAACGTGGGACGGATCAAAACATTGGCTGTCGGAAACTACCGCCTCGGCTTTGGTCAAGGTTTGGTGATCAGCACCGATTACCTGATGGGAAAAACCGCCTATCTCTCCTCTTATACGTTCCGTTCGAGCGGCATTCGCAAACACACCTCTACCGACGAATACAATTACTTTCGAGGAGCTGCTGCAGCTGTTGCTCTCAACCGATCACTGACACTTTCTGCTTTCTACTCCCACCGTTCGATGGATGGGGTGATAGAGAATGGCACAATAAGCTCCATTTACCAAACCGGTCTTCACCGCAGTCAAACCGAGGCAGATAAAAAAGATGCCTTCACCTTGCAGCTGGCAGGAGGCAACCTGACGTACCGAAACAATCGACTCAAACTGGGCGCTACCGGCATTTACTATCTCTTCAGTGAACCCTATGAACCGGTGTTGAAAAATTATGCCAAATACCAGATGCATGGAAAATCGTTCTACAATCTAAGTGTTGATTATCATTACCAATGGAGTAAATTCTCTTTTCAGGGAGAAACGGCTACCGGTACGCGAGGAGTTGCTTCGCTCAATAAAATTCAATACACTCCCATACAGGGTACACAACTGATGCTGCTTCATCGGTATTACGCCCACGATTATTGGGCTTTCTTTGCCCACTCTTTTGGCGAGAGTAGCGGCGTGCAAAACGAAAACGGTTGGTACCTCGCTGCCGAAACAGCCCCTTTCTCCGATTGGAAATTCTTTGCCTCCATTGATTTGTTTTCTTTTCCTTGGTGGAAATACCGCATCAGCAAACCCTCGCAAGGAGTCGATTTAATGGCGCAAACTACCTATTCGCCTCGCGGTAACTTGAGCATGTACCTCAACTACCGCTACAAGCGCAAAGAGCGAGATGTGACCGGAACCAAAGGAGAAGTTACGCTACCTACCCATCATCAACGGTTGCGCTATCGGCTCAACTATGTTCCGGATGATCGGCTCTCGTTGCGTACCACACTCGACTGTAACCGGTTTCAAGTGCAAGGCGCAGTGCCAGGCTATGGATACCAAGTTACGCAGGCTGTTGCCTATCACTTGCCTTGGTTACCGCTGAAAGCCACAATTCAAGGTAGCTATTTCCATACCGATGATTACGACTCTCGGGTCTACATTGCCGAGAAAGGCTTGCTCTATACCTTATATACCCCTTCGTATGATGGCGAAGGCATTCGCTTGGCACTCCATTTGCGGTATGATATCAATAGCCACTGGATGCTGATTGGTAAACTGGGACAAACCGTGTATAGCGATCGTCAAGAGATTGGTTCGGGAAACGATTTGATAACGGGCAACAAAAAAGCCGACTTACAAATGCAGCTTCGGTTGAAGTTTTAGGTATCTTTGTTCGCACCTAAAAAAACATGTATAGAAATGGCTATTATTTTTTCTTCCCCCATTTTTGGTCCTGTTCACTCGCGTCGTTTGGGAGTCTCTTTGGGAATCAACCTGTTGCCTGCCGATGGAAAGTTTTGTTCGTTCGATTGTATCTATTGCGAATGTGGTTATAACAACGATCAACGCCCCTCTATGGCGTTGCCTACACGTTACGAAGTTCGTGTTGCCTTAGAGACAAAATTACGAGAGATGCAAGCCCATGGGCCCGCTCCCGACGTGCTTACCTTTGCCGGCAATGGTGAACCCACGGCTCATCCTCATTTTGCTGAAATCATTGACGATTCGTTGGTTTTGCGCGACCGCTACTTTCCGCAAGCCAAAGTAAGCGTGCTAAGCAATGCTATGTTTGCCCATCGCCCTGCTGTATTTGCAGCGTTAAACAAAGTCGATAACAACATTCTCAAGCTCGATACGGTTGATGAAGCCTACATTCGCAGGGTCGATAGACCAAATGGGAAATACAGCGTTTCCGAAACCATTCAGCACCTGAAAGCTTTTCAAGGAAATTGTATCATTCAAACCATGTTTATGAAAGGTACCTACGAGGGTAAGGATGTAAACAACACCACCGATGCCTACGTACTTCCATGGATTGAAACACTCAAAGCGATTGCTCCCAAGCAGGTTATGATCTATACCATTGATCGAGATACTCCAGGGAATCATTTGCAGAAAGCTACTCCCGAGGAGTTGGATCATATACTCTTTCTGCTACAAAAAGTAGGCATCTCTGCTACAGCATCTTATTGATTCATGAGTAAAAACATCCGGATGTTTTAGGTTAGAACATCCGGATGTTTTATAGCACAACACCCCCATGTTTTTCGATAAAACATGGGGGTGTTGTGCTATAAGGAATCGTAAGGTTACAACCGTACAAACTACCTTTTCTGGGTCTTTCCTATTGCGCTTCTTTATGTGAAAGAATAATCTCTTTGGCTCTATCTAAAGCTACATTGATGTTGGGGCAGATATTCTCTTGTCCCAGCAACTCGTTGAAACCCGATTTCTCTAAAGCATTGTGTACTTTCTCATTCACTCCCGAAAGCACAATCGTTATCTTTTCATTTTGCGACAGGCGGCACAGTGCGGTGAGGTTATAAATACCCGTTGAATCGATAAAGGGTACCTTACGCATGCGGATGATGCGCACTCTAGGGCGATCGCCAATTTGCGCCATGATCTCATCAAATTTTGTTGCCATGCCAAAGAAGTATGGACCATCTATTTCGTATACTTCTACGTCTTTGGGAATGATTAGGTTCTCTTCGTGTACGGCAATGTCCAGTTCAGCATTTGGATTGATTTGATCAGTAATCACCGAGATTTGAGTGGTTTCCATGACACGTTTTACAAAGAGCACACAAGCAATGATTAAACCCACTTCGATGGCAACGGTCAAGTCAAAAACAACGGTCAGGAAGAAGGTGATGCTCAATACTGCGACATCCGATTTTGGACTTTTCAGCAGAGCCTTGAAGGTCCGCCATTCGCTCATGTTATACGCTACAATGACCAACACACCTGCCAAACAGGCCATGGGGATATATTGAGCCAGTGGCATGAAAAATAAAAGAATCAACAGCAATACAATAGCATGGATGATGCCGGCTACCGGTGTTCGACCTCCGTTGTTAATATTGGTCATGGTGCGGGCAATAGCGCCTGTAGCAGGTATACCTCCAAACAGCGGAGTAATGAGGTTGGCTGCACCTTGAGCGATTAGCTCCGTGTTTGAATCGTGCTTATCGCCCGTCACACCATCGGCTACGGTGGCCGAAAGCAGTGATTCGATAGCCCCCAGCACGGCAATGGTAATCGCCACTGGGAAGAGGTTCTTGATGGCTTCCCAGTTCAATGCAGGCATGGCTGCGCTAGGTAGCTCTGCTTTAATGGTGAATCGGTCGCCAATGGTGTCGATGGAATCAATACCACCAAATCTTTTCAAAAGGTAAACCCCAATGGTCATCACGATAATCGCAATGAGCGATCCGGGTATTTTCTTCGAGAAGCGAGGTGTTAGCGCAATGATGGCGATGCTGATGATGCTTACCAACGTATTCCACACATTCACGGTGTCGAAATGGTCGAAATACATGAGCCATTTGCCTACGAAATCTCCCGGAACTTTCTCGCCTGCGAAGGTTAATCCAAATACATCAGCAATTTGTGTGGTGAAGATCGTAACCGCAATACCGCTGGTGAAGCCTACAATAATGGGATAAGGGATAAACTTGATTACCGTTCCGAGTTTAAAAACGCCCAGCAGAATAAGCAATACACCCGCCATGAGGGTAGCTACAATCAGCCCTGCCTCTCCATATTGTTGAATGATGCCGTAAATAATAACAATAAACGCCCCTGTTGGTCCGCCAATTTGCACCTTGCTACCACCGAACATCGCTATAATGAACCCTGCAATGATAGCCGTGATGATTCCTTTCTCTGGCGATACTCCTGATGCAATACCAAACGCTATGGCCAACGGAAGTGCAACAATACCCACAATAATACCGGCCATGAGGTCGGCCGTAAACGTCTCTTTAGAGTAGTTTTTTAAAGCTGAGAATAGCTTTGGTCTGAATTCGGATAGTTTCATTCTTCTTTGAATTATATATATTTCACTAAATGATTGTCTTTTCAAAAAGAAAGTACAAAAATACATAAAATTAATCTAAGAAGAAGTCATTTGTTCTTTTATCTTTGTTCGTTATAAAAACATTTGCTATATTGTAGACTCAAATGTATAAAAAGAATTCATTAACCCTTATTTAAATATATTGTAGTATGAGTAAAAGTATTAAAGGAACCCAGACGGAGAAGAATTTGCTAACTTCGTTTGCAGGAGAGTCACAAGCAAGAATGCGCTATACCTATTTCGCAAGTGCAGCCAAGAAAGAAGGTTATGAACAAATTTCTGCCATCTTTACCGAAACAGCCGATCAAGAGAAGGAGCACGCCAAGCGTATGTTCAAGTTTCTTGAGGGCGGTATGGTCGAAATTACCGCCAGCTATCCTGCCGGAGTAATTGGCACAACGCTTCAAAACTTACAAGAAGCTGCTGCCGGCGAGCATGCAGAGTGGTCGCATGACTATCCTCACTTTGCCGATGTAGCCGAAGCGGAAGGTTTTCACGCGATTGCTGCCATGTATCGCAACATCAGTATTGCCGAAAAAGCGCATGAAGATAGATATCGTGCTTTCATTGCGAATATAGAGAACGCACAAGTGTTTGCCAAAGAGGGCGAAGTGGTGTGGCAATGTCGCAACTGTGGGTATATTGAAGTAGGCAAAGAGGCACCCAAAGCATGCGCAGCTTGCTTGCATCCACAAGCTCATTTTGAAGTGCAAAAAGAGAACTATTAAATAAGCATAACTAAGAGGCTCCGACAAATCACTGTTTTGTCGGAGCCTCTTAGTTATTTGGTTGCTCTATCAAGATGGATCGCTTTGTTTTTCAACAGGTGGATAATCTATGGTATAATGCAATCCGCGACTCTCTTTACGCTCAATGGCTTGTCGCATGATAAGATAACCCACATTGATCATGTTACGCAATTCGCAAATCTCTTTGGATGCTACGCTACGCTTAAAGAGACTTTCTGTCTCTTCGTAGAGAATGTCCAATCGCTTCCATGCCCGTTTCAGTCGAAGGTCACTTCGCACGATACCTACATAGGTACTCATGATTTGGTTGACTTCCTTCATGCTTTGTGTAATCAACACCATCTCTTCGGGCGAGCTGGTGCCTTCGTCGTTCCATTCGGGTATGTCTTCATTGTATGAATAGGTATCCATGTGCTGGAGGCAATGTTTGGCCGCGGCATCAGCATAAACGGCTGCTTCGATCAGTGAGTTGGATGCTAGGCGGTTTCCCCCATGTAGTCCTGTGCAGGAACATTCACCAGCAGCATAGAGACGCTGGATAGACGATTGTGCATTGAGATCGACCTTGATGCCACCACACAAGTAGTGTGCCGATGGGGCTACCGGGATATACTCTTTGGTGATGTCGATGCCTAAGCTGAGACACTTCTTGTAGATATTGGGAAAGCTATTCTTGGTTTGTTCGGGATCTTTGTGTGTTACATCCAGGTAAACATGGTCTTCGCCCCGGTTCTTCATCTCATTGTCGATGGCACGGGCAACGATGTCTCGCGGAGCTAGTGAAAGGCGCGGATCGTACTTCTGCATGAATTCGTTACCATCCATGGTGCGCAAAACGGCACCATAACCGCGCATAGCCTCGGTGATGAGAAACGAAGGGCGATCGCCCGGATGATACAAAGCGGTGGGGTGAAACTGCACGAACTCCATGTCCTTGACTGTTCCTTTGGCGCGATAGACCATGGCTATACCGTCTCCGGTAGCGACCAGCGGATTGGTGGTGGTTTGATAAACGGCTCCAACACCTCCCGTTGCCATCAGGGTTACTTTAGACAGATAAGTATCTACCTTGCCGTTGGTGGGGTCGAGCACGTAAGCGCCGTAACATTGGATGTCGGGCGTTTGCCGGGTAACGGTGAGCCCCAGGTGGTGTTGCGTGAGAATTTCAATAGCGAAATGATTCTCCATAACGGTGATGTTGGGGTGCTTTTTAACGGCTCGTATGAGGCTGTCTTGTATCTCGGCACCTGTATTGTCTTTGTGGTGTAGGATGCGGAACTCCGAGTGCCCCCCCTCGCGATGCAGGTCGAACTCTCCCTTTTCGTTTTTATCAAAAGCTACCCCCCAATTGACAAGGGCTTCGATTTGTGCAGGTGCTTCGCGTACTACTTTTTCGACTGCTTTTCGATCGCTGATCCAGCTACCGGCAATCATGGTGTCTTCGATGTGTTTGTCGAAATTATCGACCAGCAGGTTGGTCACAGAGGCTACTCCTCCTTGTGCAAAATAGGTGTTGGCCTCTTCTAACTCGCTCTTACAGATTAGCGCTACTTTTCCTTTGTGTGCCACTTTAAGGGCAAAACTCATTCCTGCAATTCCGGAACCAATAACGAGGAAATCGAATTTTTTAACCATAATCATGTTGTTTCTTACTGCAAAGCTACGAAAATACTTTTTCATTCTGCCTTTCGTTGTCACTAATTCATAAAATCGTTAACTTGCAGCCAAAATCGAACCAAATGAATCGAACATTCCATGCCCGCATCGCCGGGTATCAGTATTTCTTAACTTTGCTATTGGGGGGCAATGCGGTAATGGCGCTTTGGGGCAAGCATGCGCTATTGGCTTTGGTTTGGATGTTGCTATTGGTAGTAATCATCGAGCGAATCATTCATACCTCTTATACTATAACGCCCGACAATCAATTGATCCTTTCCTCGGGTCGCTTTATTCGCAAACGAATCATTCCGTTGAAAGAAATCACTTCGGTAACGCTTCGCCAGTCGATGAGGGTGGGACGGTTCTCGGTGTTGCGCTATGTGCTTATTGAATACGGCAACAGGAAATACGCTTCAGCGCTTCCCGTAAAGGAGCAGGAGTTTATCGCACTGCTTGAGGAGCGGAGAAGCAAAAGCATGGATGAAGCACTAAAATGAATAGATAAGCATAACCTCATAACATTAACCAAATAAGATACCTATGAACTATCAACTAATTATCATCGGTGGTGGCCCTGCGGGCTATACAGCTGCCGAAACAGCCGGCAAAGCAGGGCTGAGTGTGTTGCTGATTGAAAAACAGAACCTTGGCGGCGTCTGCCTGAACGAAGGGTGTATTCCTACCAAAACACTGCTTTATTCTGCCAAAACCTACGACGGAGCCAAACAGGCATCCAAATATGCGGTGAGTGCATCGGAAGTCTCTTTCGATCTACCCAAGATGATTGCCCGAAAAACCAAGGTGGTGCGCAAACTAGTACTGGGCGTAAAAGCAAAGCTGACGGCCAATAACGTAACGATAGTGACGGGTGAGGCGCAGATCATAGATAAGAATCACGTGCGTTGCGCCGACGAGACCTACACATGCGAGAACCTCATCCTCTGCACAGGTTCTGAAACCTTTGTTCCACCCATTCCGGGAGTGGAAACCGTAAATTACTGGACGCATCGGGAGGCGTTGACTAGCAAAGAGCTGCCCGAGTCGCTGATTGTTGTTGGAGGTGGGGTGATCGGTATGGAGTTTGCTTCGTTCTTCAACAGTTTGGGGGTAGCGGTAACGGTCATCGAAATGATGGACGAGATACTTGGCGGAATGGATCGTGAGCTCTCGGGGTTGCTTCGGGCTGATTATGCGAAGCGCGGAATAAAATTCCTGTTGAGTACGAAGGTTACGGCCATGGCACAAACCACCGATGGCACGTTACCTGGTGACACGGTGCAAGGAGTGGAAGTGAGTTATGAGCATGCCGAAGGCACAGGTAGTGTAACTGCACAACAGTTGTTAATGAGTGTGGGGCGCCGACCGGTAACCAAAGGTTATGGTCTCGAAAATCTTCATCTGCAACTCACCGAGCGTGGCCACATTAAAGTGAATGAACAGATGCAAAGTTCTGTGCCGGGTGTCTACGTTTGTGGCGATTTGACCGGTTTCTCACTATTGGCCCATACGGCCGTTCGCGAAGCCGAAGTAGCGGTTCATGCCATTTTAGAGAAAGATGATGCTATGAGTTATCGAGCCATTCCGGGTGTTGTATATACCAATCCTGAGATTGCCGGTGTGGGGCAAACCGAAGAGTCGTTGCAAGCAAAAGGTATCGCTTATCGGGTGGTGAAGCTTCCCATGGCTTACTCCGGACGCTTTGTAGCCGAGAATGAAGGGGTGAATGGGGTATGTAAAGTACTGTTCGCTGAAACCGACGGTCGTGTACTTGGTGCTCACGTGCTGGGCAATCCTGCATCCGAGATTATCACCCTTGCCACTATGGCCATAGAGATGGAGATGACGGCTGCCGCCTGGAAGAAGATAGTATTCCCCCACCCCACGGTCAGTGAAATTTTTCGAGAGACTTTATGAAAAAACTGAATTGGCTCCTGCTGTTCACATTCTGTTTCTCCACAACCGCATGGGGGCAGCAGGATCTTGCATTGAAACTCGATTCACTTGTTGCTCGGCTGTTGCCGTCCGGTTCCGAAGTGGGCATTGCCGTATATGATCTTACGGCGCAGAAACCACTCTACCGTTATCGAGATACCTATCTTTCTCGTCCGGCTTCTACGATGAAGCTGCTTACCACCATTACGGCTCTTTCGAGACCCGATGGCGATGAACCTTTTCGTACGGAGCTATGGTATCAAGGTGTTATTCGACACGATACCCTGCAGGGCGATCTGTATGTGGTGGGTGGTTTTGATCCCGAGTTCGATGAGCAGGGAATGAAGGCTTTGGTGGATAACGTGGCTGCCCTCCCTTTTTCGGTGATCAATGGGCGGGTGTATGGCGATGTATCGATGAAAGATTCGCTCTACTTTGGTGATGGCTGGATGTGGGAAGATACACCATATGCATATCAACCCTATCTGTCGCCCTTGATGTATGAGAAAGGAGTAGTTAGCGTAACGGCTACTCCTGCTACGCAAAACGGAGCTCCAGCCACTGTGGTGGCAAAACCGGTATCTACCTATTATACATTATCTAACGAAACGCAAACTCGGACAGACGATGCCGGAAAGTTCGCTGTTACCCGTGATTGGTTATTTGGAGGCAACTGCATCAGCGTAAGCGGAAATGTGCAAAGACTGCGTAAAGATGCGGTAAACATGCACTCCTCGCAAGATTTCTTTATGCACACCTTGCTAGACCGACTGCGTTCGAAAGGGATCAACGTGATGGGAAGTTATGCTTTTGCTGATTTTCAGAAAGATACTGCTTCGGTGTTGGTTTCTTTTTGGGAGACTCCGGTGGAGAAGGTGGTTGAGAACATCATGAAAAAGAGTGATAACCTCAATGCCGAAGCCCTGCTTTACCGGATGGGTGCACAAGCTACAGGCCGCAAGCGTGTATCGGCCGCAGAGGGCATTGCCGAAATAACCAAGTTGGCGCTTACGTTTGGCTATCAGCCCGATGATTATAAAATAGCCGATGGTTGTGGTTTATCCAACTACGACTATATCTCTCCTGCTCTTTTGCTCCGGTTTCTTACCTATGCCTATTCGCAGCCGGCACTTTTCCGGAAACTCTACCAAGCTCTTCCTGTTGCAGGCATTGATGGCACGTTACAGAATCGGATGAAAGCGGGTAAAGCGCATAAGAATGTGCGTGCTAAAACGGGTTCTTATACCGGTATAAATGGTTTAGCCGGATATCTGAAAGCATCTGACGGGCACGATATAGCCTTTGTTATCTTGAACCAAAATGTGCTTTCGGCAGCAAAGGCACGCGTATTGCAAGATGCAGTGTGTGGGTTGTTATGTCAATAGAGCTGTTTAAACAGAAGAGTCTCATAGCGTTTTCCTTCTAGGAATGCTATGAGACTCTTTCTTATGTGATCAACTGCTTGTTCTTACATAGCGTAATCTTCCCAATTGGTGTTTCGCATATCACCGCTCTTCTCTAACTCAGCGTGCATGCCCAATGCCGCGCGGATGCAATGAGGGGTTTGTGCCTTGTCACCCGATAGCTTGAGGTAATCTTGCAGCATCTCTCTGTAGTCGGGGTGCGCGCAGTTTTCGATGATGGCTTGTGCTCTCTCTTTGGGGCTTTTGCCACGAAGATCGGCTACACCTTGTTCGGTAATAATAATGTTTACCGAGTGTTCGCTGTGGTCTTGGTGTGATACCATCGGCACGATAGAGCTAATTTTGCCATCCTTAGCTACCGATGGACAGGTAAAGATAGAGATATAAGCGTTGCGTGTAAAGTCGCCCGATCCGCCGATACCGTTCATCATCCTAGTACCACCGATGTGTGTGGAGTTCACGTTGCCGTAAAGATCGGTTTCGATCGCTGTATTAATTGTGATAATACCCAAGCGGCGCACCACTTCGGGGCTATTCGATATTTCAGACGGACGAAGAATCAGTTTGTCGCGGAAGAAATCCATATCTTCGTAAATGCTATCCAAGCAGTCATTGGTCACAGAGAGCGAACAAGCACTGCCGAACTTAATACGTCCTGCACGAATCAAGTCAATAACAGAGTTCTGAATAACTTCAGTATACATTTCGAAAGCGGGAATGGTTGTATTGCGTCCTAAAGCACCCAATACTGCATTGGCAATATTACCTACACCCGACTGCAAGGGCAGGAAGGTAGAAGGAATGATGCCACGACGCATATCAGCGGCAAGGAAGTCGGCTACGTTTTCGCCAATCTTGTCGGTAATAGGGTCTGAGTCGGCAAAGCCACGCGCTTCGTCGGGCCAGTTAGTCTCTACCACACCGATAATCTTTTTGGGATCTACCTGGATATAGGGTAATCCTGCACGGTCGCTTGGTTTGTAAATTGGAATTTCGCGACGGTAAGGTGGGTCAAGTGGCTCATACACGTCGTGCATGCCCATCATGCGTTTGCTGTGCGCGCTATTGAGTTCGACAATGACTTTGTCGGCCAAGCGACATACCGTAGGAGAAATACCTCCGGCAGCGGTCAGGTAGATTTTACCGTCGGCAGTAACCTCACATGCTTCAATGATGGCAACGTTTACTTTTCCCATGAATCCGTAACGTACTTCCTGTGCCATCTGTGACAAGTGAATGTCGTTGTAGGCTATTTCGCCGTTGTTTACTGCTCTACGAAAATCGGAGTTCGTAGTATAAGGGGCACGATAGCGAATGGCTTTGGCGCGCGTAAGCACTCCGTCGCACGAGTCACCTGTCGAAGCTCCTGTAAAGATACCAATTTGAAAGGGATTTCCCAAAGCATGTTCGGCTTCGGCTATTTTAGCAAGTTCGGCTGTAACTGCTTTGGGTGTTCCAGCTGGAGTAAATCCACTTAAGCCAATGTTGTAACCATGTTTAATATGGGTTGCAGCTTCCGCTGCTGAAATAAAATGAAGTGACATAGATAGTGTATATTTTCGTTGAAGAATTTACTTTAATATTTTCGTTGAAGAATCTCTGACCAAATGATGGCGCGTCTTGCTTCTTCTGTAGAATGAATGGCGAATTCAGAGTCATTCATTTCGGGTTCTTTTTCTTCTTTGGGGGGTGATATAACAGAATTAACTGAGGTATGGGTTGTGCGCACTCCCTCTAAAGGCAGAGGTTTGTTCGCGTGCTTTTTCGTTTGTTTCTTTATAACGTCAAGTGGTGCAAGTGTTTCGGGAGCATGCGTGTTTGTAGGTATAGGAATACCGTTTTCAGCGTTTTTTTCTTTCTCTTTGCTGAATTGTCTGTAAACTCCGAAAGCAATAATGCCTGCTACTACCAAAAACTGCATAATATCTTCCATAGACGTTTCGTTCTATATTTTGGGCAAAGGTAGGTATTTAATCTGATTAGTGCTAACAATTTACAATGAAAAAAGGGCAGCTTCACAGCTCCCCTTATTTTTTAACCTAAACCTTAACTATGAAAAAATCTAATGTTTCTTTCATGCTACAAATGTGTGGAATAAAATTGACGTTACCAAATAGTGCCTATGCAAATGTTTGGCGAATTAACATTAATTACGAAAAAGGGTGATGGTTACTAACTTCTCTCGTTATTTTTGTGTCAGTTTTGCAGCTTATTACTCTCGAAGCAGTATCTTTGTAACTTCAAACTAAAATTAAGTATAAGATGATGAATGAACTAACGGGAGCGGACTTTAAATCTGCAACTGCCGTGGACAACAAAAAGTTGTTCATTGAAACCTATGGCTGCCAAATGAATGTGGCCGATAGTGAAGTAATAGCCTCTGTCATGCAAATGGCCGGATATTCTGTAGCCGAAACACTTGAAGAAGCAGATGCTGTTTTCATGAATACCTGTTCCATTCGCGATAATGCCGAGCAGCGTATTTTAAACCGACTGGAGTTTTTCCATTCGATGAAGAAAAAAAAGAGGCATCTTATTGTAGGAGTTCTTGGCTGTATGGCAGAGCGTGTTAAAGAAGACTTGATTGAACACCACAATGTCGATTTAGTAGTAGGCCCCGATGCTTACCTGACACTACCCGAACTGATTGCCTCCGTTGAAGCTGGCGAAAAAGCAATCAATGTTGAGTTATCGACCACAGAGACCTATCGTGATGTACTTCCGTCGCGTATTTGTGGCAACCACATTTCGGGCTTTGTCTCTATTATGCGTGGATGTGATAATTTTTGTACCTACTGTATTGTTCCCTATACCCGTGGTCGTGAACGTAGCCGAGATGTAGAGAGTATCCTTAATGAAGTAGCCGATTTAGTAAAGAAAGGGTATAAAGAAATCACATTGCTGGGACAGAACGTAAACTCTTACTGTTTTGAACAAAGTGATGGCTCAATGGTCACCTTCCCGATGTTGCTACGCATGGTAGCCGAATCGGCACCTGCGATACGCATCCGGTTCACGACCTCACACCCCAAGGATATGAACGATGAGACCCTTGAGGTTATTGCACAAATACCCAATGTGTGTAAACACATACACCTTCCGGTGCAGAGTGGCAGTTCGCGCATTCTAAAACTGATGAACCGCAAGTACACCCGTGAGTGGTACCTCGATCGGGTAGCCGCCATTAAGCGTATCGTCCCCGATTGCGGATTAACAACGGATCTGTTCACTGGTTTTCACTCCGAGACCGAGGAAGACCATCAGGCATCACTTTCATTGATGGAAATCTGCGGCTATGACTCTGCTTTTATGTTCAAATATTCAGAACGTCCCGGTACGTATGCTTCTAAGCATCTTGAAGACAATGTGTCTGAAGAGGTGAAGATCGCTCGCCTGAACGAAATCATTGCGCTTCAAACCCGCCTTTCGCTTCAAGCGAACAATCGTTGTATAGGCAATACATACGAAGTCTTGGTGGAGGGTGTCTCCAAGCGTTCTCGCGAACAATTGTTTGGCCGCACCGAGCAGAATCGTGTGATTGTTTTTGATCGAGGTGCCTACAAAGTTGGTGATTTTGTAAAAGTGAAAGTTTTGGAAGCTGGTTCAGCCACGCTCAAAGGGGTAGCTGTAGAGTGATATTAAAAAAAGAAATTGACCGTATGTGTCTTTTCTCTAATACATATACATAGTTTTAATTTCTCTGCGAGAAACAACCCGTTATCTTTCGAGGAGGATGGGTTGTTTCTCGTAAACTAATGGGGTTGTTGTGCATATGAATGACGACATACTACTTTTGAAGTTAATTCAATCGGGTGATGAACATGCTTTTAAGTATCTCTTTGATACTTATTTTGCCTCATTGTGTCGTTTTATGAATGTGTATTTGGACAACACGCAGGAGTCGGAAGAGTTGGCCCTTGATATCTTTTTGTATGTATGGGAGCATCGACAAACAATAGAGGTGAATATGGTTCATCCGATAAATGCGTAGTTTTTCTCATGCATAGATAAAATTTTCAGTTCAAAAAACTTTTGATCCCTATATCCATAAGCCTGTCTTTTCATTGTTTTGATCTTATTATTGATACCTTCTAGT
>JAGOOC010000022.1 GCA_017992695.1 Bacteroides sp.
TCATAATAATCATAGCTTTTATATCCGGGATCAGTACCTGCCTGCCATTTGGCTAACTCTTCGCGAGTATACAGTTTACTCGGATCATTGCCGTAGTTTTGTTCGGACTCTACCAGTCCGCGAACATACTGGCCTGCATTAGCCAATTCGGGAAATCGGGTCAAATTTTGCCAACCATAATATCCATTGACATTGACATTGACTTTGTCTTCTTTAGAACCTTTTTTCGTAGTAACCAATACAACCCCGTTGGCTGCACGCAAACCATAAATAGCAGCGGAGGCATCTTTCAGGATGGAAATGCTCTCAATATCTTCGATTCCCAACGAGTTAAACACATCATTGCCCGAAACATTGGAGGTTTGCACCCAGTCGTTTCCGGTTTGTCCGCCGTAAGGAATACCATCAATAACATACAAAGGGCTTCCCATGTTACGAACTTCGAGTCCGATGCCCTTGCCGGGTCGAGCATCTTTGGCGCGAGTAGTCACACCCTGTATTTTACCAGTCAGGGCCCCTGCAGTAGATGTAGAAGAAGAGCGAGTCAATGCATCTGACTTAACACTACTGATCGCTCCTGTTACATTGCGTTTGGATTGTGTGCCGTATCCAACAACAATAACCTCTTCGAGCGTCTCGGAATCTTCTTCGAGTACTATGCGAAAAGAGGACTTTCCTTTAGTACCGACTTCTTTCGTTTTATAACCGATGAAAGAAACCACAAGGGTCTCGTTACCTGATTTCGTATCTAAAGTAAAGTGTCCATTGATATCGGTAATCGTACCGATGGATGAACCTTTCACTGTAATGTTAGCACCAATAATCGGTTCACTCTGAGAATCAGATACACTACCCGTGATTCTACTTTGTGCAAATGTAACTACAGAAAGCAGTAACATTGTACAGGTACATAAAATCTTTAAATGTTTCATAAGACTAAATTTGATTAAATTTCTATTTTTAGTTAACGTTGCAAAGATAGCCTTAGGAGTGTATATTAAACATTGAAAATCGCGCAAACTAAGATAGTAAATCGTGCATTGCATGATTTAAATACGCTATTCTACATATTTATTATTATTTTTGAAGTGTAAAAAACGAATTAACGGTTATGAAAAGACGCCTTGTGTTTTTATTTGTATTATGCATATCCCTATCTTTAAGAGCACAGCTTCAGGTTGTGCAACGATTAGGAATTGAGCAGGGTTTATCCAATAATTATGTAGTAAGTATTGCAGAAGACAAACATGGTTTTCTATGGTTTGCCACAGAAGAAGGTTTAAACAAATTTGATGGGACGCGGTTTACAACATATCTAAAAGATAACCAAGGAATCACCGGGAACGAATTAAACCACTTATATGCCGACCCAATACGACCGATTATTTGGATTGCCACTCAACGTGCAGGGCTTAACTCTTATAACTACAACACCCATACTTTTACCGCTTATCAAAGCGATGCACGCAACCCAAATGCTTTAATCACCAATGATGTGACAGATATTGCGGCTGCCTCACAAACCCAAGACGGATTATGGATAAGCACTTATTACCGAGGCATAGATTACTTGGATATCAATAGCGGAGTGTTTACACATTATAATAAAGCAACTGTTCCCGCCCTTGCAAGTGAGCAAACATGGACAGTACTTGATGGAGGAGATGGAAATCTATACATCGGTCATGTAGGTGCCGGACTAAGCATTCTTCGCCTGAAGGATAAAAGTGTAAAAAACTTCAAGCACGACGCTCTTGATCCCAATAGCCTACCAGGAGATGACGTACGCACCATTTGTAAAGACACAAACGGCACCATTTGGGTAGGAACGAATCAAGGATTAGCATTATTCAACCCACAGACAGAGAGCTTTATTACGTTTAAAAACAATCTGAACGACACCAACGGTACACTTAACAGCTATATCTTCTCCATCCGTCAATTGAAGGATAATAAGCTTTGGATAGCTACGGAGTTTAACGGGATAGCTATCCTAGATCTAAAACAGAATCTATTTCTTCTTCCGAATCAGATTAAGTTCGATTATATCCGCGAAAGAGACGATAAATATGGCCTCTCCAACTCTAGCATTCGTTATATATATCAAGATACAAGCGATAATGTGTGGGTCGGCACATGGGGAGGTGGTATTAACTTTATCGGGCACCAGCCCCCTCTTTTTAGAAGCTGGAACTATTCGCCGACAGCTACAAGTCACAACTATCTTAGTTTTAAAACAGTAAGTAGTATTTGCACCGATCGTAAAGGACGCATTTGGATAGGAACAGATGGAGATGGTATCAATGTATTCGAATCGGGACAGCGGATAGCTATACACAAAAAAGAGTCTGGAGCTCTTCATTCCAATTCGGTATTAGCGGCATTTCGCGATTCAGAAGAAAATCTGTGGTTTGGCACTTTTATGGGAAGTATCAGCTATTATCATACTCATGAAAATAAATTTCAAGATCTATTTCCTGATGGAAATACACAATTAGACATCCGTGTTTTCTATGAAGATAACCAGCAGAATATCTGGATAGGATGCAACGTAGGAATCTATGTATATAGCTTGAAAAAGAAAAAGATAATCAAGCACTATCATACGAAAAACAGTAAACTGCCCGAAAACTTTGTGCGAAGCATAACTCAAGACGCGCAAGGAAACTACTGGATCGGTACGTTTGGAGGGGGCGTTGGACTCTATACTCAACAGTTTGAACTAATTAGATTGTTCACACAAAATAATGGATTTTGCTCAAATACCATCAATCAGATAATTTGTGATAGGCAAGAAAGGGTGTGGATAGCCACTGGAGAAGGATTGGTTTGTTTTTCTGCTAAGAACAGGTCTCACTATAGCGTATTTAAGCGAAAGGATGGATTAAATAATACACATATACGGGCTATAGCCGAAGACAGCAATGGAAATATATGGCTTAGCACCAACATGGGTATTAGCTGCTATGTCACATCTAAAAAGACTTTCTATAACTACAGTCACTTTGATGGCATTCCACAAGGAAATTTTATGAGCGGAAGTGTTGCCAAAGATCAAAATGGATATATCTATTTCGGTTCGATCAACGGGGTTTGTTACTTTAATCCCGAAAGTACAGTAAGCGAGCGAAAATCGCCACCTGCTGTTATTACTGAAATGAAGCTATTCGGACGGCTTAATAATCAGGAAAACAAAGACACAATTATCTCTCTGTCAAATGTTCATAGAATAGAATTAAGTCATGAGAAAAACAATTTCAGTCTAACGTTTAATGTGCGAAATTATGCTTTGGTTAAACAGGTAGAATATGCATATAAATTAAAAGGACTCGAAAATTCTTGGTATACGGTCAATGAATTAAATAGTGTTACCTTTCGTAATATTCCTCCCGGTAATTACGAGTTTCAACTTAAAACACGCATTCATAATCAAGATTGGTCGAATGAGTTAACAACACTTATCATTCACATCAGACCTCCGCTTTGGCTTACATGGTGGGCCAAATTAATTTACTTTATCGTTTTATCTACGGTCTTATATATCACATTGCGTGCATACAAGAAGAAAATAGATCTGGAAAGTTTATATAAACTAGAAAAGAAGAATCACGAACAAGAGCAAGAGCTGAATAGCGAGCGACTACGCTTTTACACAAATATTACTCATGAACTGCGCACCCCATTAACGCTTATCGTCGGGCCACTCGAAGATATGATAAAAGACATTACCTTATCTACAAAACAAATACAAAAACTATCGTTTATTCATCAAAGTGCTATCCGATTACTTAACTTAATCAGCCAGATACTCGAATTTAGAAAAACAGAAACACAGAACAAAACGCTGTGTATAAGCAAAGGTAATCTGACTCATTTAATTTACGAAATAGGGCTGAAGTATAAAGAGTTGAACCGAAATCCGAATGTTACCTTCAACATTGAGGTAGAGAAAGAACAGACGTTACTCTATTTCGATAAAGAGATCATAACCATTATCTTAGATAATTTGGTTTCTAATGCCATTAAATACACCGAAAAAGGAAACATTACACTGAGCTTGTATTATACACAGCAAGAGGATACGGATTATGTAGAAATAAGGGTCAGCGATACAGGACATGGTATATCACCTCAAGCACTACCACGCATATTTGATCGTTATTATCAAGAGAATACCCCACATCAAGCTTCAGGTACAGGAATTGGCTTAGCTTTGGTTAAAAGTTTAGTCTTATTGCACGAAGGAGAAATCAGCATCGAAAGCATCGTGGAAAAAGGAAGCGACATTTCTATCAAATTACTCACAAACAATACGTATCCTCATGCCTTGCACACCGACTCGTTGTGCAAAGAAGATGTTGCTTTAGAAGAAGAAACTCCACCAGAGATAGAATCGGCCGAAAACAACAAACAAATTTTATTGGTTGTAGAGGATAATGAAGACATTCGCAACTATATCCATGAAGCATTTACGAACGTTTTTGAAGTGATACAAGCTGCCAATGGCATACAAGGAAAAGAGCTTGCGATAAAGCACATACCCGACATCATCGTAAGTGATATTATGATGCCCCTCATGAATGGTATTGAGCTATGCCGGCAACTCAAGCAAGACGTACGCACCAGCCATATTCCAATCATTTTATTAACAGCCAAAGATTCTCTACAAGACAAAGAAGATGGTTATCAAGTTGGAGCCGATTCGTACTTAACCAAACCGTTCAGTACCACATTGCTTCATAGCCGTATAGGAAATTTGCTTGAAACACGAAGAAAACTGATTGCACAGTTTTCTTCAGACCTCACGTTAAAAGGCAAACGTGCCGTTATTTCTGAATCGCTCAATAAATTAGACAACGAGTTCATCGACAAAGTAAAAAAATTAATCGAAGAAAATCTTTCATCAGAAAAGGTAGATATAGCCTATTTATCGGATAAAATGTGCATGAGTAGTTCGACTCTTTACCGAAAAATGAAAGCTTTAACCGGATTGTCGACCAATGAATATATTCGGAAGATTAAAATGCAGAATGCCGAACAGTTCTTATTAGAAGGGAAATATACCATATCCGAAATCGCTTTCAAGGTAGGCATTAATAGTACAGTTTACTTTCGCCAATGCTTTAAGGATGAGTATGGCTATTCGCCTTCGGATTATTTGAAAAAGATAATCCAATAATAAAAATAAAAGCATTGAGCATGCACTCGACATATTGAAGACGGACGAATAGAAGTAGAAGTTGAAATAGCAGGAGCGTTATTCGAACCAATGCATATATTCTCTTCTCACTCTTTTAACATTGTTAATTGCTTTTTCGTTTCTATGATTCTTCCCATACAAGAGTACGTACTTTTGGTATCAAAAAGTACGTACTCTTGTGCACATAAAGTACGTATTTAACACACGCTTAAAGTAGCTCTTTGATAAACAGAGAAAAACACGATGATAAAGGCTTAAATTAAGACTTGTACTTGATTGATATTATGAGCTTTAAAAGAATTACTTCCTTTATTTACCCATTCGATTTTCTCGCATCTTATCACTTTCCTGTTGTTTTATCCTCAATTCTTCTTACCACGATACTTATCTATTTGTCAACTCCACTCATCCCATGCTCTCAATCTCAGAGCAAGCGTTTCTTTTATTCGCCAAATAACCACCGATTCAGCCAACGGTTCACATAAACGTTGGCAACTGCACAACCGGCACCTATAGCCGCACCGGCAATAACATCCGATGGGTAATGCACGCCCTCATTCATCCGAGAAAACCCTACAGAGCAGGCCCAGAAAGCTGATGGAGCAATCACATACCATTTGGGGTATTTGAGGCTTAACGAAGTGGCAAGTGAGAAAGCGCCAGCGGTATGCCCCGAAGGAAAGGAGGGGCTGCTTTCTGTACTATACGCATGAACACGGTCGGGGTAACGATCGTAAGGACGTTGACGGTTTATTGCATACTTCAGGCCATAAGTCAACACAACGGCTTCAGCTACACTTGTGCCGATATACAGTGCATCTTGCAGCAATACCTTATCTTTACTAAATCCGGCATAAGCAGCCATCATAACCGGTACGCCTACCGAAATATAAGGTGCCGATTGCGAAAAAGCTTTGCTGTAGTTGCGAATAAAACGGCTATCCATGCTGTTTACTTTATGCAACGTATTGATATCCCAGTTCTGCCCGAAAGCACCGATAGTCAATAGAATAGAGAAACAGCTTGCCATCAATCTTCTCATCTTTAGTTCAATTAGTCATTGCAAAGATAACTGAAAATAGCTGAGTTCTCAATGAAAAAATATATCTTTGTGCTCGTGATGATAACTTACACTGTATTTTACCCATGAACAAAGAGTCGCACTGTAAAAAAATAATAGATTGTTCCATCTGTCCGAAAACCACAGAGAGAACGCTTGTTCACCATAGGTTTTCGAAGGGTCATCACATTCCTGTAGACAAATGTACGCAAAACTGTCTATTCTTTATTCTTTCGGGCGAGATACTTATAAACAGCGAAGAGTACCCCGGAACTGTTTTACACGCCGGGCAAATCATACTTCAAGCCATCGGTTCTAAAATAGAACTGTTGGCACTGACTGATGCCGACTATATTATTTATTCGTTCAGCGAATTACCGCGTATCTGCGAAGAGCGTTATCAGGAAATAGTAAAAAACGCAGAAACTCCATCTATCTGTACTCCTCTGACGATGGTTCCTCGTTTGGAGCGTCTGATGATGGATTTGACAGAAGATCTTGCTCAAGAAACATGCTGTACCCCTTACCTCGATCTTAAATGCCAAGAGTTAATTTATTTACTTTTCTCTTATTATCAGCTACCTCAACTCAGTGCACTCTTTCACTCCATCAGTAGGTATACAGAGAGCTTTCATTACTTCGTCATGCAGAATTACGATAAAGTAAAAAACGTAGAAGAGTTTGCAAACCGAGGTGGATACAGCACACCAACCTTTCGACGTTTGTTTAAAAACATGTACGGAATACCGGTTTACGAATGGATACTTGATAAAAAACGCGAGGGTATTCTTTCCGACTTGCAATATACCAAAGAACGCATTACAACCATTAGCAACCGGTATGGGTTCGACTCACTTTCACATTTTGCCCATTTTTGCAAATCTTCGTTTGGCGACTCTCCACGCGCACTTCGCAAGAAGGCAGCCAAAGGAGAAGTAATCAGCAAGATATAATATGTATCTGACAAGCACATTAAGGAATTATTTCTTTAATTACTTGCTTAATCAACGGATTTCTCTTATTTTTGCACAACTGTAGAAATACGTTCAAAAAAGAATTTATAGTTTAAACAATTAAATAATTTAAAATCGATCATTTATGTGGTTAAGTAATTCATCTGTAGGAAGAAAAGTGGTGATGAGCGTTACAGGTATCGCTCTTATCCTTTTTCTGACGTTTCACATGGCGATGAACCTTGTTGCGATTATCTCACCGGAGGGATACAACATGGTTTGTGAGTTCCTGGGAGCTAACTGGTATGCTCTGGCTGCTACTGCCGGATTGGCTTTCCTTGTTGTTGTTCATGTTACGTATGCTTTCTGGCTGACAATACAGAACAGAAAAGCGCGCGGCAGCGAACGCTATGCTGTTGTAGAAAGACCCAAAGGCGTAGATTGGGCTTCGCAAAACATGTTAGTATTGGGTATCATCGTACTGGTAGGTATGGGGCTTCACCTCTTCAACTTCTGGTACAACATGCAATGGCCCGAAATCCTACACAAATTGGGCTGCACCGCTGTAGACACCACTTATGTAGCCGATGGAATTTACCACATTGAGAACACGTTTAGCAACCCGGTTTATTCGGTGCTTTACCTCATTTGGCTGGCCGCACTTTGGTTTCACCTTACACACGGCTTTTGGAGCTCATTGCAATCATTGGGCTGGAATAACAAAATCTGGTTAGAACGTTGGAAATGTGTTTCTAACATCTACACGACCATCGTTATCCTTGGTTTTGCACTGGTAGTGATCGTATATTTCGCTAAGAGTGCATGCTAACACATTAAATAGTAAATGATTAAATAGTAAATCGGATTATGACTAAGATAGATTCAAAAATTCCAGAAGGCCAATTAGCCGAAAAGTGGAGTAACTATAAAGCTCATCAGAAACTTGTAAACCCTGCCAACAAGCGTCGTCTCGACGTTATTGTAGTAGGTACCGGATTGGCTGGTGCATCTGCCGCTGCTTCTCTTGGCGAGATGGGTTTCAGAGTATTCAACTTCTGTATTCAAGACTCTCCGCGTCGTGCGCACTCTATTGCAGCACAAGGAGGTATCAATGCAGCCAAGAATTACCAAAACGATGGTGACTCGGTTTATCGTCTTTTCTACGATACCATCAAAGGTGGCGATTACCGTGCACGCGAATCAAACGTTTACCGTATGGCCGAGGTATCAAACGCTATCATTGACCAATGTGTAGCTCAAGGTGTTCCTTTTGCGCGCGATTACGGTGGCACACTTGACAACCGCTCGTTTGGTGGTGCACAGGTATCACGTACGTTCTATGCCCGCGGACAAACCGGACAGCAGCTTTTGCTGGGCGCTTACTCTGCATTGAGCCGCCAGGTACAACAAGGCAACGTAAAACTCTTCACGCGTTACGAAATGGTTGACCTCGTTGTTATCGAAGGACGTGCACGTGGAATCCTTGCTCGCAACTTGATTACCGGTGGCATCGAACGCTTTGCTGCTCACGCTGTAGTAATCGGTACAGGTGGTTATGGTAATGCCTTTTTCCTGTCGACCAACGCTATGGGTTCTAACGGATCGGCACTTATTCAGTGTTACCGCAAAGGAGCTTACTTCGCTAACCCTTGCTTCGCACAAATTCACCCCACTTGTGTACCTGTACACGGTGACAAGCAATCGAAACTGACACTGATGTCTGAGTCGTTGCGTAACGATGGTCGCATCTGGGTTCCAAAACGCATTGAAGATGCTAAAGCACTTCAGGCAGGCACATTGAAACCTACTGCTATCCCTGATGAGCAACGCGATTTCTACTTGGAGCGTCGCTACCCTGCATTTGGTAATCTTGTACCTCGCGACGTAGCTTCACGTGCTGCTAAGGAGCGTTGTGATGCCGGATTTGGTGTAAACAACACCGGATTGGCTGTATTCCTCGACTTCAAATATGCCATCGAACGCTTGGGCGAAAACGTGGTTCGTTCGCGCTATGGTAACCTCTTCGATATGTACGAAGAGATCACTGACGAGAATCCGTACAAGACTCCGATGATGATTTTCCCTGCTATTCACTACACGATGGGTGGTATCTGGGTGGATTATGAATTGATGACCTCTATCCCCGGTCTGTTCGCTATTGGCGAGGCAAACTTCTCTGATCACGGTGCTAACCGCTTGGGTGCTTCGGCATTGATGCAAGGTTTGGCCGATGGATACTTCGTATTGCCATACACCATTCAGAACTACTTGGCCGATCAAATTCAGGTTCCTCGTTTCTCTACCGATCTTCCCGAATTCGTGCAAGCAGAGAAAGAGATCACAGCTAAGATCAACAAGATTAAAGCGGTGAACGGTACACATTCAGTTGATTCTATCCACAAGAAGCTGGGTCACATCATGTGGGATTTCGTAGGGATGGCTCGTACCAAAGCATCACTCGAAAAAGCACTGGCTGGACTTGAAGAGGTGAAGAAGGATTTTTGGACAAATGTTCGCATCCCCGGCGATGTAAACGACTTAAACATCGAGCTGGAAAAAGCACTTCGCTTGATCGACTTCATCGAAATTGGTATGCTGATGGCTCGCGACGCATTGAACCGCGAAGAATCATGTGGCGGACACTTCCGTGAAGAGTATCAAACACCGGAAGGCGAAGCCATGCGCGATGATAAACACTTCTCATACGTGGCCTGCTGGAAATATACCGGCGAACATACAGCCCCGGAAATGATCAAGGAAGAATTGAACTACGAATTTACTAAAGTTCAGACACGTAACTATAAAGCTTAAACTCAGATGGAGAAAAATATATCATTTACGCTCAAGGTATGGCGTCAGAAAGGCCCGAAAGCAAAAGGCTATTTTGAAACACACCAAATGAAAGACGTTTCAACTGATACCTCATTCCTCGAAATGTTGGATATCTTGAACGAACAGATTATCAACGACGGTGGCGAACCGATTGTGTTTGACCACGACTGCCGCGAAGGTATCTGCGGCATGTGCTCACTCTACATCGACGGACATCCTCACGGTCCGGCAACAGGTGTAACTACTTGCCAGATGTATGTACGTCGTTTTAAAGACGGTGATACGGTAACAGTAGAGCCTTGGCGCTCGGCTGGTTTCCCGGTCATTCGCGACTTGATGGTAGACCGTACGGCCTTCGATAAAATTATGCAATCGGGTGGTTACGTCAGCGTAAACACCGGCGCTCCGCAAGATGCTAACGCTATCCTGATTCCCCAGCCCGTGGCAGAGGAGGCAATGGATGCTGCTGCTTGTGTAGGTTGTGGTGCTTGCGTAGCCGCTTGTAAAAATGGCTCTGCCATGCTTTTCGTTTCAGCTAAGGTAAGCCAGCTCAATCTCCTTCCACAAGGAAAGATTGAAGCCAGCCGCCGTGCTAAAGCCATGCTTTCTAAAATGGACGAGCTGGGATTCGGTAACTGCACCAATACTCGCGCATGCGAGGCAGAGTGTCCGAAGAACATTTCAATCAGCAACATTGCTCGTCTGAACCGCGATTTCATTATCGCCAAACTGAAAGACTAAGTGCTTGATTTTTTTTGATTAATAGCAGAGAAATCCCTCATCGAATATCGATGGGGGATTTTTTTATAACATGCGATACATTCCGCCTGCCAATGCGCGTACCACCCCTTTCATCTCTAACTCAAACAAGAGGGCATTGATGCGATGTACGGCCATGTTGGTTCCAACAACCAAAGCGTTGATTTGCTGGTCGCCCTGCTCACTAAGGATGGCAATGACTTGCTGTTCTTCTTCCGAAAGATTAGGAAAGAGATTACGTTGTAAAGGCTCTGAAGAGGAGGGCTTCGACGCAGAGGCCCAACCCATCGTTTGCACAAAGTCTTCGGCAGAAAGGAGTAAAGAGGCTTTATTATCGCGAATGAGTTGATTACAACCGGCAGAATATGCGTCGCCAGTTCGCCCGGGAAAGGCAAAGCAATCGCGGTGATAACTCTCGGCAATGTCGGCTGTAATAAGCGAACCGCCTTTGGCAGCCGACTCAACCACAATAGTAGCATCAGCCATGCCGGCTACAATCCGATTGCGACTGATGAAATTATGTTTATCGGGGTTTGTCCCTGTCAGAAACTCAGTAAGCAAGCCACCTTGCTGGAGCATGTCGACAGCGGTTTTACGATGTACAGCGGGGTAAATGCGGTCGAGCCCATGTGCCAGTACGCCAACAGTGGGGAGCTGATTGGCCAATGCCTCGCGATGAGCGTTTATATCAATGCCATAGGCCAAACCGCTAACCACCAATACATCGGGGCAGAGTGCTTTTAAATCGCGCAAGAAAGTGACGCAAATCTGCTTACCGTAGTCTGTAGCATGACGAGTGCCTACCATATTCAGTACCCGAAGCGAATTTAAATCGGCAACACCTTTATAGAAAAGAGCAATCGGGGCATCATCGCATTCGCGCAATCGCGAGGGGTATGCCTCGTCGGACAGTGTTAGGCAACGAATGCGGTTCTTCTCCATAAAAGCAAACTCCTGTTCGGCACGGGCAACGGCTTGTGGGCAATGAAGCACATCTACTACCCGTTGGTTAACTCCCGTTAAACGCTCGGGGAGCTCTTTGCGCAAACGAAACACATCGGTTGCACTACCGATGCCGTCGACCAGCTTCTTTGCCCAAATGTGACCGATACCGGGCACTTGCGTAAGGGCAATGCTATAGATACACTCTTCAGCAGCGTTCATTGCAGGTAAGGGGCAAATAATTGGTCGAACAGTTCACTGTTTTTTAAGCGTCCATTCACAAGACAAACTGTTTCGACCGTTGCTTTGAGTACCGCTTTGTTATCCGATTTACGGAAAATGTCTTGATAAAAGACGTATTTAATACCTTCTTTCTTCAGACAAAACTTCGACACAAACTCATCGCCACTCTTCAAGGGAGTTTTGAAAGCCATACTGATACGGGCTACAACAGGATCTACCCCTTGCTCGTGAAGTTTGGCCACACTCACTCCCATCGAAGCAAGAAACTCATGACGAGTGTGCTCAAGATAGTGTTGATAGTTCGCATTATTGACGATACCCTGCAGATCGCATTCATAGTCGCGCACCTTTAGTGTGAGTTCATAGATATAGTTCATACGCATTCAATCGTTTTATTTCTTTTTTAAGGTCTGCGCTGGCACCAGCTTATAGAGTTTATCGTTCGGACGAATTTTATCGGATAGTTTCATCGAGAAGCGTTGTCCTTTTTTTACAACATCAACCGGCTGCAGATCTACCCGCGCTTCATCCAGTGTGGCAAATACAGCACCTGTAGTAGGCCCGGTAATCAATACTTTATCGCCTACATTTAGCTCAGCCGCCTCTACGAGAAACTCGACTACCCCAATGTTTCCAAAGTAGCGGATGCCCTTGCCTACATATACCTTGCGCTCGGTAGCTTCTGATCCGTAGTTGCTGCTCCACTCGCCCAGCCGCTGACCCAGGTAATATCCATCCCAGAATCCACGGTTAAACACCCGCATCAACCGCTCATCCCACACGGCAATCTTCTCTTCGGTAAACGTTTGGTTGAGGCAGGCATGAATGGCTTCTTTATAACACTCAATAACCGTTCGCACATATTCCGGTCCACGTGCACGCCCTTCGATCTTAAACACCCGCACCCCGGCATCGATCATTTTATTCATAAAATGGATGGTTTTCAGGTCTTTGGGCGACATGATGTATTGGTTGTCTACTTCCAGTTCTACACCCGTCTCTTTGTCTTGAACCGCATAAGAGCGACGACAGATCTGCATGCAAGCACCCCGATTGGCTGAGCTATTCATCTCGTGCAACGAGAGGTAACACTTGCCCGAAACAGCCATGCAGAGCGCACCGTGACAGAACATCTCAATCCGTATTTGCTCTCCGCCAGGGCCACAAATGTTCTCCTCAACAATGCATCGGTATATCTCGGCCACCTGATCCAAGTTCAGTTCACGAGCAAGTACCACCACATCGGCAAAGCGCGCATAGAAGCGCAACGCTTCGACATTAGATATATTGAGTTGGGTAGAGAGATGCACCTCTTGACCAATTTGGTAGGCATAGTTCATCACAGCCACATCTGCTGCAATGACAGCCGAGATACCTGCAGCTTTGGCTGCATCGACAATGGTACGCATCAGCGCTAGGTCCTCATCATAGATAATGGTATTGACGGTGAGGTAGCTTTTCATGCCGTGCTCTTCACAGGTTTGAGCAATCTCGCGCAAGTCTTCTACCGTAAAGGTATTGGCCGATCGTGCGCGCATATTTAGGTTTTCAATACCAAAGTAAATGGAGTCTGCCCCCGCTTGGATAGCTGCCGCAAGCGATTCGCGAGAGCCCACCGGAGCCATTATTTCAAAGTCTTTAATAGAGTAATTCATATAGTAATGTACAGTTTATAATGCAAAGGTAGGCTTTTTTCCGTATTTTTGCAGCGAAATAGCTATTTAGTAACGAGTAAAAGGATAATTATCAATGAAAATAGGCCATATAGACTTGGGCGAACGCCCCGTATTTCTGGCTCCAATGGAGGACGTAACAGACCAGGCTTTCCGTTTGATGTGCAAAGAATTTGGAGCCGATATGGTGTACACCGAGTTCGTATCGAGTGATGCCCTGATCAGACTCGTCAATAAAACAACCCAGAAATTAAGTATCAGCGACGAAGAGCGCCCGGTTGCAATTCAAATATACGGCAAAGAGACCGAAGCCATGGTAGGTGCAGCCCTAATTGCCGAAGAGGCCAGACCCGATATCCTAGATATCAACTTCGGATGCCCGGTGAAGAAGGTAGCCGGCAAAGGAGCCGGAGCAGGTATGCTTCAAAACATCCCTAAAATGCTCGAAATTACGCGTGCGGTGGTCGATGCAGTAAAGATACCTGTTACGGTAAAAACACGTTTGGGTTGGGATGCCGACAACCGCATTATTACTGATCTGGCCGAACAGTTGCAGGATTGCGGTATTGCTGCCCTTGCCATTCACGGACGCACACGAGCACAAATGTATACAGGTGAAGCAGACTGGACGCTGATTGGTGAGGTGAAAAACAATCCTCGCATCCATATCCCCATCATTGGCAACGGCGATGTGACCAGCGCACAAGGTGCTAAAGAGTGCTTCGATCGGTACGGGGTAGATGCGATTATGATCGGACGAGGAAGCATTGGTCGTCCTTGGATATTCAGAGAGGTAAAACACTATTTGGAAACAGGCAAAGAACTGCCGAGCGAGTCCTTCGAATGGTACCTCAACGTGTTACGCGAAGAGACACTCAACAGCATTGCTCGCTTGGACGAGCGTCGAGGCATTATTCATATTCGTCGCCACCTGGCCGCTACACCCCTGTTTAAAGGCATTCCTAACTTTCGCGAAACACGTATTGCGATGCTGCGCACCGAGTCGGTCGAGGAGCTGTTCCGCATTTTCGACAGCATAGAACCGCCGCTGCTTACTTAAACATCGGCACTGCAAACCATTTTTTGAACATCTTGGTTACCAGGATGTACAATACAAAGGTAGCGAGGAATCCAGCAATGGAATCGATCAGGTAATGCGCTTGAATGTAGACTGTTGCCCCGCAAAGTAGCACATAAAAAGGCATGAGAAGGAAGAAAAGTATCCGGCTTCCTCTCCATGCAAGGATCATTAGCAAGGTCGAAATAGCGACGTGAGAGCTGGGAAAAGCGGCCGTAGGACGTTCGCCTACCTGCTGCGAACCTTCTACAAGATTATAAAAGAGACCATGGTCATAGCCAGGTCCCGGTAGTAACTCTTGATTATGGTTGAAATAATCGCCTATGGCCGGGAAATGACCTTGTGCCACACTCTCAAGCCCGATAGCGGGGAAGTAGTATTGGGGGCCAGCTACAGGCACAAAGATGTAAATGAGGTAGTAGATAAAAAACGTGGTTACGATAACGAAAGATACTTTCTCGAAAAGCTCATACCGAAAAATGAAGTAGAACATCGTCACAATCAAGATCATCGGATAATAGGCGAAATAGCCCATGTTAAAGGCTTCACTTACCCACATGTGGGGCATGGATTGACAAAACCAAATGGCAGGTTGTCCATTAAACATCCACTGTTCGGCTGCAGCAAACAGGTGATCTAAATTGGGGAAAAAGCGATTAAACTCATACGTATCGGGGTACCAATACGAAAGAAGACTCATCTGAATGGCAATACGTACAAAGGCAGAGAACTTACACGGAGCCAGGCGATACAGGTACATCAGCGAAAAGGTCATGCCGGCAATCATGGCTCGATCCAACAGCATACGCCCGGGATGATCCAGCTTCTGAAACATAAATAAAATCAATATCGAGGTCAACAAGTTGTATATCAACGTAACCTTCTCTACGGCAAACAAGCCCTTGCGGCTCTCTACGCGCTTAAATAAATCTAAAGCCATCCTTCTTTTTTATACCAGGCAATGGTCTCTTTTACACCTCTCTCCAAATCGTATTGGGGGGTGAATCCCAACTCATCGATAACAGGAGCTGTGTCGCATTGCCAGTTTCTTTGTTTCATTATCTTATATTTGTCCGAATTCAGTGTGCTACTCTTCCCAAAAAGACTCGCTGCGAATTCGGCCAGCAAAGATATAGCTTTTAAAACAATTAACGGGCATTTCAAATGGATAACAAACGGACTCCCTAACTCTTTTTGAATCAAATCGGAGAAAGTGCGGCTTTGATACACCTTTCCATCCGCCAAAAAATAGGCACGACCCGAGATCTCTTTCTCGATGCCTAAAAAGATGGCTTGTACAATATCTTTAACATAAATAAAAGTAATGTCCTGTCGGCGAAACCCAACAGAGAAGTCTAAATGGCTTTGAATGGACTTTGCCATAAGAAAATAATCGGTTTCACGGGGTCCGTAAACGCCCGTCGGTCGATAAATAACATAGGGAAATCCCGGAATACGTTGAATGTAACGTTCGGCTTTCAGTTTACTTAATCCATAAGCGGTATTGGGTGCGGGCGTGTCACTGTCTCGTATAGGCGAATAGTCATGCTCGCGCACAGGACCGTAAACACTGAGCGTACTCAGGTAGATAAACTGTTTCGGAACCATCTCGAGCTCTCCCAGCAAATCAACAAATGATTTTGTTTGAAGGTAGTTGACCCGGTCAAACTCCTGTTTGTCTTTGCATTTGGTTACTCCGGCACAGTGCACAATGTAATCAAATTTTCCACATGTTTTTTGATGCTCTGCGAGTTGGGCTCTCAACGCATGGGGGTGAGCAAAGTTCAGTTCAAGGAATTGCACCTTCTCATCGCTCAAATACTTCTTGCTACTAGATGCACGAACGCCTGCCCATACCGAAAAACGACGCCTTAAAGCCTCTTCTACAATAAAACTCCCAATAAATCCGCTTGCTCCTGTTATTAAAATGCTTGCCATAACTAATGATTCGATCTGTTGTTACACCTATATACCTACGAAATTTGTAATTGCCAGGCAAATGTACAGGAAAATCTTGAATTATTAATATTTAATTATTTACTTTGTACCTACAACTGTTTTTAAAACAATCAATTATGGCAAAGAAAGAAAAGAAAGAAAAAAAGGCTGGCAAAAGAATGAAGAAAAAAGATCTGGCCAAGATATTAATTGACCTTTTTATAGCCAAAACGGGAGAGATGCTCAGCATGAAGTTTATCTTTTCCGAATTAAGACTGACTACACATCCGCAGAAAATGCTATGCGTAGATATTATTCACGATTTGCTCGACGATGACTACATCACCGAAATAGAAAAAGGAAAGTACCGCCTCAACAGTCATGGAACAGAAATGACCGGTACCTTCCAACGTAAAAGCAACGGGAAAAACTCATTTATCCCCGAAGGAGGAGGTGATCCGATATTTGTAGCCGAACGAAACTCGGCTCATGCCATGAACAACGACAAAGTACGCATCATGTTTTACGCCAAGCGAAGGAATAAAGATGCCGAAGGGGAAGTGCTGGAGGTACTAGAGCGCGCCAACGATACCTTTGTGGGTACCCTCGAAGTAGCGAACTCCTATGCGTTTCTCGTGACCGAGAACAGAACACTGGCTAATGACATCTTTATCCCAAAAGACAAGCTGAAAGGGGGAAAAACAGGCGACAAAGCCGTGGTCAAAGTAACCGAATGGCCCGATAAAGCCAAAAACCCGATCGGACAAGTAATTGACGTCTTAGGCAAAGCCGGAGACAACACGACTGAGATGCATGCTATTTTGGCCGAATTCGGATTGCCCTACGTGTATCCGCAATCGGTAGAAAAAGCAGCCGACAAGATCTCTGCTGAGATCACCGAGGAGGAGATTGCACGGCGCGAAGATTTCCGTAAGGTAACTACATTTACCATCGACCCTAAAGATGCCAAAGACTTTGATGACGCGCTCTCTATTCGCCAGTTGAAAGACAATTTGTGGGAAGTCGGTGTACACATTGCCGACGTAAGCCACTACGTCAAAGAGGATAGCATCATCGACAAAGAGGCTCAAAAACGGGCTACATCGGTCTACTTGGTCGATCGCACCATCCCCATGCTGCCCGAACGGTTGTGTAACTTTATCTGTTCGCTCCGCCCCGATGAGGAGAAGTTGGCCTATTCGGTCATCTTCGACATCAACGAGAAAGGAGAGGTTAAAGACTCACGCGTGGTACACACGGTGATCAAATCGGATCGTCGTTTTACTTACGAAGAGGCACAACAAATTATAGAAACCAAAGAGGGCGACTTCAAGAACGAGGTTTTAATGCTCGACACCATTGCCAAGGCACTGCGTGAAAAGCGCTTTGTAGCAGGTGCTATCAACTTTGATCGTTACGAGGTAAAATTCGAGATTGATGCCGATGGTAAACCCCTAAGCGTATACTTCAAAGAATCAAAAGATGCGAATAAGCTGATCGAAGAGTTTATGTTGTTAGCCAACAAAACTGTAGCCGAGAAGATAGGTAAAGTACCGTCGGGCAAAAAGCCCAAAGTGCTTCCTTACCGTATCCATGACCTCCCCGACCCCGAAAAACTCGCTAACCTGTCACAGTTCATCGCTCGCTTCGGTTATAAAGTGCGCACAACCGGTACGAAAACCGATATCTCAAGGTCTATCAACCACCTGCTCGATGAAATTCAAGGCAAGAAGGAGGAGAATCTGATCGAAACAGTCTCTATTCGTTCCATGCAAAAAGCACGTTACTCCACACATAACATCGGACACTATGGCTTGGCGTTTGAGTATTACACACATTTCACCTCGCCCATTCGTCGTTTTCCCGATATGATGGTTCACCGACTACTCACGAAATACTTTGATGGTGGTCGTACCGTATCCGAAGCAAAGTATGAAGATCTTTGCGAGCACAGTTCCAGCATGGAGCAGATTGCGGCCAACGCCGAACGTGCCTCGGTTAAGTACAAGCAAGTCGAATTTATGAGCGAGCACGTGGGAGAAACTTATGATGGTGTTATCTCGGGTGTAACCGAATGGGGATTGTACGTAGAGCTGAACGAGAATAAGTGCGAAGGACTGGTTCCTGTTCGTGACTTAGACGACGACTACTACGAATTTGACGATAAGAACTACTGCCTGCGCGGACGACGCAAGAACAGGCTGTATAGCTTGGGCGATGAAATTACCATCAAGGTAACACGAGCCAATTTAGAGAAAAAACAGTTAGATTTCACTATAGCATAAATGAAAACAATTAATATCGAAGATCAACAGCGTGTAGAAGAGATTATCTCTCGCTGCGACGTCTGCTTTGTAGGTATCACCGACTTGGAGGGAAATCCGTATGTTATCCCGATGAACTTTGGCTATCGCGATGGCGTGATTTATCTTCACTCCGGCCCTACCGGAAGCAGTATTGATATGTTAATGCGCAACAATCGCGTGTGCGTTACCTTCAGCATTGACCACGAATTGGTGTTTCAACACCCTAAAGTGGCATGCAGCTATCGAATGAAGTCGAAAAGTGTTATTTGTAGGGGTCGTGTAAACTTTATCGACGATATGGACGATAAACGTGAAGCACTCAACATCATCATGCAGCATTACAGCAGCCGGGAATTTACCTATTCAGACCCGGCTGTACGCAATGTGAAGATATGGGAGATTCCGATTGACCACGCAACGGCCAAAGCGTTTGCCGCACCCCATCAAGGGTAGCGATTAGTGGAGTAACTAAGCCATAAATGTCAATCCTCCATAGCCAATGGATACTCTTCAAAGGCATATAGAATAGTAGACAGGTAGCGCTCTCCCGTATCGGGTAAGAGCGCTACAATGGTTTTACCCGCATTCTCGGCGCGCTTAGCAAGCTCAGTGGCCACATAAACAGCTGCGCCCGAAGAGATACCTACCAGCAATCCCTCTTTCGCCGCCAACTCACGACTGGCACGAATGGCATCGTCATTGGTTACTTGTACTATTTCATCCACAACATCGGGATTAAACGTTTTCGGAACAAAGCCCGCTCCAATGCCTTGAATTTTGTGTGGTCCCGGTTTACCGCCCGATAATACGGGAGAGTCCGTTGGCTCTGCAGCCACTATCTTTATGTTTTTATTATGCGCCTTCAATGTTTTCCCCACGCCACTTACGGTGCCCCCTGTGCCTACACCGGCTACAAAGATGTCGACTTGTCCGTCCGTATCGCGCCATATCTCTTGTCCTGTAGTTCTTGCATGCACAGCCGGATTGGCCGGGTTCTCGAATTGCTGTAAAATTACAGCTCCTGCAGTCACTGCCTTTATCTCTTCCGCTTTAGCGATAGCCCCCTTCATGCCGTCGGCACCAGGAGTAAGCAAAAGTGTTGCTCCCAGTGCTTTCAGCAAGTTTCTACGCTCCATACTCATCGTATCGGGCATAGTCAATATTAGGTTATATCCTTTGGCAGCTGAAACAAAAGCTAATGACACTCCCGTATTCCCGCTGGTCGGTTCAATAATGGTAGCACCGGGCACCAAAATCCCTTTGGCTTCGGCATCTTCAATCATTGCTAAAGCAATTCGATCTTTAACGCTACCTGCCGGATTAAAATATTCAAGCTTTACCACCAGTTTAGCTTTCAACCCTTTACTTTTATTGTAGTTACTCAACTCCAACAATGGAGTATTACCGATCAGATCGGTCAGCTGTTTGGCAATCTTTCCCATATCTCTTGTTTTGTTACTTTAATGATATGACAAAGATAACTGGGTTTTGGTTCATTGGAAATACCATACTCGTGGTAAATTCGTACTACGAGTAAGGGATAAATGAGACGAAAACAGCAAAAGCAGTAACGTTCAGGCAAATTTAAAGACCAGTTCAGGAAAGGTATTCAAAGAATAATGCAGATATTTGCAACATTAAAACGATTAGTTACACAACAGAGTTTCTCATGAAAAAAAACAAGCTTACCTTCTGGCTGCTTTTCTCGGTTTGTCTCTTGATAGGTGAATCGGTTATAGCCTCTGCTCCCGAAAAGGGCATATTACCCGTACAACCACTCCTGCCCGTTCCTGAAAAAAAACAAGTAGATTGGCAGAAGATGGAAACCTACGCTTTCGTACACTTTGGCCTCAACACGTTCAATAATCAAGAGTGGGGGTATGGAGATGCCGATCCTAAAATCTTTGACCCTTCGAATCTGGATTGTGAACAGTGGGTACAGACTTTCGTCAAATCGGGCATGACGGGAGTGATTCTGACGGCTAAACACCACGACGGATTCTGCCTCTGGCCTACCCAATACACCGACTATAGCATCAAACAGTCGCCTTGGAAAGAGGGTAAAGGCGATTTAGTGCGAGAGCTGGCCGATGCCTGCAAGAAATACGGCATCAAGTTTGCCGTTTACCTTTCACCTTGGGATCGTCATCAAGCATTTTATGGCACCCCCGAATATGTGGAGTACTTCCACAACCAGCTTGCCGAGTTAATGACCAATTATGGAGAGGTATTCGAAGTGTGGTTTGATGGTGCCAATGGTGGAGACGGATGGTATGGTGGCGCCAAAGATACGCGTTCCATAGACCGCAAAAACTACTACGATTATCCCAGAGTCTATCGCTTACTTGACGAGGTACAGCCACAAGCCATTGTGTTCTCTGATGGTGGCCCCGGTTGCCGCTGGGTAGGCAACGAAAATGGGTATGCCGGTGCAACCAACTGGTCATTTTTGCGTAAAGGTGAAGTCTATCCGGGTTATGCCAACTACCGTGAACTGCAGTACGGGCATGCCGACGGCAACCAGTGGGTAGCAGCCGAGTGTGATGTTTCCATCCGTCCGGGTTGGTTCTATCACCCTAATGAAGACGACCGCGTAAAAACCGTAGAGCATCTCACGGATCTTTATTATAAGAGCGTAGGCCGCAATGCCACTCTTTTGCTTAACTTCCCCGTAGACCGCACGGGTCGCATCCATCCGATTGATTCAACCCGTGCAGTAACTTGGCATCAGCAGCTTGTTAGCGAGTTGAAGACCAATGTTTTAAAAGGCATCGTTCCGCAAGCAACAAACAGTCGTTCGTCAGAGTGGTCGCCGGCCAATGTTTCGGATGACAATTACGACACCTACTGGGCTACAGCCGATGGAGTAACTTCTGCCACGCTTACCTTTAACTTGAAGCGCCCCACCCTGCTGAACCGCCTCCTTATGCAAGAGTACATTCCGCTGGGACAGCGCGTAAAAGCGTTCTCCATTGAGGCATACTCCAATGGTCAATGGCAAACGGTTAACGTGGGCGAAGAGACCACGACGATAGGCTATAAGCGTATTCTTCGTTTTCCAACCATCGAAGCCAGTCAGCTGCGCATCAACTTCATAGATGCTCGTGGTCCCTTGACCATTAATAACATAGAAGCTTACTATGCCGCACCCGATAAGAAAATCGAACCCAAAGAGCGCACGACCGTCGTTGCACGCACACCATCCATACCCTATCAAATGAGAGGCGTCAACCAAGCCGAAGCCCAAAAGGCGACTGACAATGACCCAACGACTACATGCTTGATTAAAAACAAAAAGATTGTTTTCGACTTTAAGCAATCAGAAACCGTCTCCATGCTAACCTACCTGCCCGATCAAGAAGAATATCCCACCGGGCTCATCTCATCTTATGAGTTGTACACAGCATCAAAGAATGGTAAACCGGAAAAGCTCATTGCTAAAGGCGAGTTTTCAAACATAAAGAATAATCCGATAGCTCAAGAGGTTCATTTCGCCCCCGTTACTGCGCGCTATTTGCTATTGAAGGCAACACGCATGGTGGCCGATGATACTCGAATCGGCATTGCTGAATGGAGTTTCCGGAAATAAAACACGATAATCCATCAAACTACTATGAACAAATAGAGTACGTAAACCCGACCCCATGGTTCGTTGAGCCAAACGGTACCCCAAAAGTCGGACTTTACGGAGGAGATTACATTCACTTAAGCGAAGCAGGATATACGGTTTGGGCAAAGGAGTTGAAAAGGTTGATAGTCATCTAATACGAATGAATTCCAACCATATAATCTTTATTTTTAAAAGAATGGTTATCTTTGCAGTCCTAAAACAGACAAAGGTTCTGTTTTAGAACTGCTGATAATATATAAAAACGATAAGAATAGAATGGCTTTACAATGTGGTATCGTCGGACTTCCTAACGTAGGTAAGTCGACGCTTTTCAACTGTTTGTCGAATGCAAAAGCACAAGCGGCAAATTTTCCTTTTTGTACAATTGAACCGAACGTAGGCGTAATTACTGTGCCCGACGAACGACTGAATAAATTGGCGGAATTGGTACACCCCAATCGCACTGTCCCCACCACTGTGGAGATTGTAGATATTGCCGGATTGGTCAAAGGTGCCAGCAAAGGCGAGGGATTGGGTAATAAGTTTTTAGCTAATATCCGCGAAACAGATGCCATTATCCACGTGCTTCGTTGCTTCGACGACGAAAACGTAGTGCACGTTGACGGAAGCATCAACCCCATTCGCGACAAAGAGATTATAGATTACGAACTGCAACTGAAAGACCTCGACACCATCGATAGCCGCATTCAGAAGGTACAGAAACAGGCACAAACCGGTGGCGACAAGGCTGCTAAATTGATGTACGATGTACTGATACAATACAAACAAGCTTTGGAACAAGGTAAGGCAGCGCGTACCGTTACCTTCGAATCGAAAGACGAGCAAAAGGCAGCGCAAGAACTCTTCCTACTCACCAGCAAACCGGTTATGTATGTGTGCAACGTAGACGAAGCCAGTGCATCCGGCGGAAACAAATACGTAGAGATGGTGCGCGAAGCGGTTAAAGATGAAAATGCAGAGATACTCGTGGTGGCTGCCAAAACAGAATCGGATATCGCCGAACTGGAGACCTACGAAGATCGCCAAATGTTCTTGGCTGAGGTTGGCTTGGAAGAATCGGGTGTAGCCCGTCTCATCAAGTCGGCGTACAAGCTCTTAAATCTCGAAACTTACTTTACTTGCGGTGTGCAAGAGGTACGTGCCTGGACCTATGAAAAGGGATGGAAGGCTCCACAATGTGCAGCCGTTATTCATACCGATTTCGAGAAAGGCTTTATTCGTGCCGAGGTAATCAAATATAATGACTTCATACAATATGGCTCAGAGGCTGCCATTAAAGAGGTCGGAAAGTTGAGTGTAGAAGGCAAAGAGTACGTTGTGCAAGACGGTGATATCATGCACTTCCGTTTCAACGTATAAACTGCTTTTGTGTTTAATCTTTAATTTTCAATGAAATGAAGTACCTTATCGTAGGAACAGGAGGCGTTGGCGGCAGCATAGCCGGCTTTCTTGCACTGGCCGGAAAAGAGGTCACTTGTATTGCTCGAGGTGCACACCTCGAAGCCATACAGGCGCACGGGCTAAGGTTAAAATCAGACCTGAAAGGCGATCAAACCCTCCGCATCAAGGCGTGCAGAGCCGAAGAGTACAACGAGAAGGCAGATGTCATATTTGTTTGCGTAAAGGGGTACTCGGTGGGTTCCATCATCGAACTGATTCGAAGAGCTTCGCACACCGACACGCTGGTGATTCCGATACTCAATGTATACGGTACAGGGCCTCGCATACAACAACTGATTCCCGAAACCACGGTACTCGATGGGTGCATCTACATTGTTGGATTTGTTTCGGCAATGGGCGAGGTCACACAGTTGGGAACGATCTTCCGCCTCGTTTACGGTGCACACCAAGGAACGACTGTGGCTACACACATATTGGAAACCATACAACAGGAGTTGCAAGAGAGCGGTATCAAAGCCGATCTCTCAGCAGATATCAACCGAGATACGTTCATCAAGTGGTCGTTCATCTCGGCCATGGCCGTTACCGGAGCTTATTATGATGTACCAATGGGCGAAGTGCAAAAGCCCGGGAAGGTGCGCGATACATTCATCGGGCTTTCAAGCGAAAGTGCAGCACTGGGCAAGAAGCTGGGCATTGTGTTTCCCGAAGATACGGTTACCTATAACCTGAAGGTAGTAGACAGACTCGCCCCCGAAAGTACAGCCTCCATGCAGAAAGATTTAGCGAAAGGAAACGACTCGGAGATACAAGGTTTGCTGTTTGATATGATTGCAGCAGCCGAAGCACAGGGCATTGACATGCCCACTTATAGAGAAGTAGCCAAGAAATTCATTTAATACAAAGATACCTTATGAATAACCTATTATTATCTATCCACTGGAATCCCAATCCGGAACTGTTCAACCTATTTGATGCCATCTCCATCCGCTACTACGGTCTGCTTTGGGCTGTCGGCATCGGTCTGGGCTACATGGTCGTTCACTACCAATATCGCGATAAGAAAATTGACGAGAAGAAGTTCGAACCCCTGTTCTTTTATTGCTTCTTCGGCATCCTGATTGGCGCACGGTTGGGGCACTGCCTGTTTTACGATCCGCAAACTTACCTCACTAGCTTCAAAGGTTTCTGGGAGATGATTCTCCCTATCCGATTCTTGGCGGACGGCGGATGGAAATTCACCGGCTATGAGGGACTTGCCAGTCACGGTGGCACATTGGGGTTGATTATCACGCTTTGGCTGTATTGCCGCAAAACCAAGATGAACTACCTGGACGTGGTAGACATGATTGCAGTGGCCACTCCCATCACTGCCTGTTTCATTCGCTTGGCCAACCTGATGAATTCAGAGATTATCGGTAAACCAACGGGCACTACCTGGGGATTTGTTTTCGATCGGGTAGATATGCTTCCTCGCCATCCGGCACAGCTGTATGAGGCCATCGCCTACTTCGTTCTCTTTCTGGTCATGCTATTTTTATATAAGAACTACAACAAGAAACTGCACCGCGGCTTCTTCTTCGGTCTCTGCTTGGCTGCCATCTTCACTTTCCGTTTCTTTATTGAGTTCCTCAAAGAGAACCAAGTGAACTTCGAAGATCAAATGACTTTCAACATGGGGCAATGGCTAAGTGTACCGTTTATTATCATCGGACTATACTTTATGTTCTTCCATGACCGAAAAAAGAGATGAAACACTACGTTGACATAGAGACTTGGGAGCGGAAGGATAACTACAATTTCTTCCGCGACTTCCTGAATCCGACCATTTCGATAACCTCCGAAGTGACCTGCGGAGGTGCAAAAAAGCGAGCTAAGGAGGCCAAACAGTCCTTCTTTCTACACTATCTCTATGCCATTTTACATGCAGCCAATGAAGTGAAGGAGTTCCGCTTCCGCATTGATCGTGAAGGAAAGGTGGTATACTACGATAAGGTCGACGTGCTCACTCCGATTAAAATCGACGAGGAGGGTCATTTCTACACCGTACGCATCCCCTACCACAAAGACTTTGATACCTTCTATAAAGAAGCACAAGCCATCATCCAAAACATTCCCACAGAAAGCAAGCCCTACTCCAACGAAGAGCAAGGCTCTGTTAATACAGATTTTGACATGATACTGCTTAGTGCTACCCCCGATTTATACTTCACATCGATCACAGCCACGCAAGAGTTCCGCCATGGTAGCAACTACCCGTTAATGAATGCAGGAAAGGCCGTTATTCGAGACAATGAATGGGTTATGCCCATCGGCATGACTGTGCATCACGGATTTATAGACGGACATCACTTAGCACGCTTCTTTCAAACAGTTGAAGCGTTTTTAAGTAAATAAGCAACCTGTAGATCATTATTTTGTTGCACCACTGCTTTCAGAGACGACATTAATACCCACTTAAATCCAATTATCTGCATGAAAACCAAGACACTGCTGGCATCCATAGCGATGCTTCTTTTCGGGATCGCCCTCTCGGCGCAGAACGTAGCTGGCCTATGGTCGGGTACCTTACAATTACCCACGGGAAAGCTCAGGATTGTTTTTCACCTTTCCCCCCAAGGAGATGGCTACACTGCCACCATGGACAGCCCCGATCAGGGAGCTAAAGGAATACCTGTTACTCAAGCTACCTTCACCCCTCCTACGCTCACTCTCGAAATCGCTTCAGCTCAAATCAAATACACAGGTACTTACGAGAATGGTCTATTCAAAGGCACTTTCGTGCAAGGAGGTTTCTCGCTTCCGCTTGAACTGTCAAAAAGCGTTGAAAGCGTTCAAAGCAATCGCCCACAGGAACCTCTCGCTCCCTACCCTTATCGTTCGGAGGAGGTGACCTTCGCAAACCAGAAAGCAGGGATCAAGTTGGCCGGTACATTGACTTTACCGCAAACGGGAAGTAACTTTCCGGTGGCTGTGCTCATTACAGGCAGTGGCAAACAGAACAGAGATGAGGAGCTCCTGGGGCACAAACCGTTCTTAGTCATTGCCGATTACCTGACCCGAAACGGAATAGCCGTATTGCGTTACGATGATCGCGGAGTTGCGCAATCAACCGGTGACTTTGCTTCGGCTACTTCGGCCGACTTTGCCGAGGATGCTGCAAGTGCAGTGGCCTACCTCAAAACCAGAAAGGAGATTAATCCGAAAAAGATCGGGCTGATTGGTCACAGCGAAGGAGGCTTGATTGCTCCAATGGTTGCTTCGACGTCGAAAGAGGTAAGCTTCATCGTTTTGCTGGCCGGAATAGGGATCAAAGGAGATGAGTTACTATTGCTCCAGAAGAAACGGCTTGAAGAGCAGATGGGCTTTAACCCGATGCAGGTAGCAGCCTCGGGGCAGTTTATGGCAAGTGCTTACGAGCTTATCACACAGACTACCGGAAACGGAGCTTCTTTACGCGATTCGGTTACCCAATACCTCACCGATGCATCGAAAGGCACGCTGACAAACCAACTGTGTGCTGCTCTTGCACAACAGATTACCACGCCCTGGTTTGTGTACCTATTGCGCACTGACCCTGCGGTGTACCTGCGCCAAGTAAGATGCCCGGTGCTGGCACTAAACGGTAGCAAAGACCTGCAAGTTCCTGCCAAAGAGAACCTGGAACGCATTCAAACCAGCATAAAAAGCAATGGGAACAAACAAGTTACTACGTTGGAGTTGGAAAACCTGAACCATCTCTTTCAGGAGTGCACCACGGGACTGCCTGCCGAATATGCAACCATCGAACAGACTTGTTCGCCCAAGATGCTCGAAGTCCTGAGCGAGTGGCTTCGTAAAACATTGCAGCTTCGCTAAAGAGAGTAACGCAAAAACGCAAAGGGAAGTAATATAAAGAAGATTGTGAAGGGGAATTTATTTCCCCTTCACAATCTTCTTTATATCATTCAGTTTATTCAGAGCCTCTATGGGTGTCAGGTTATTCACATCGAGGTTCAGTATCTCGTCGCGTATCTGGCACAGGATGGGGTCATCGAGTTGAAAGAAACTTAACTGCATGCCGTCGCGCCGTTCGCTCACCTCCTTCAAAGGCTTGCCCGAAACACCTTGTTGGCGGTTGTCTGCCTCCAGTTGCTTCAAGATATCGCTGGCACGCTTCACAATGCTCTTGGGCATACCCGCCATCTTAGCCACATGAATACCGAAGGAGTGTTCGCTACCTCCCCGTTCGAGCTTACGCACGAAAATCACTTTATTATCCACCTCTTTCACCGACACGTTATAGTTCTTGATGCGTTTGAACGACTTCTCCATCTCATTCAGCTCGTGATAGTGAGTAGCAAAGAGCGTGCGTGCTTTGGCTTTCGGATGTTCGTGGATATGCTCTACGATGGCCCAAGCGATAGAGATACCGTCGTAGGTAGAGGTTCCTCGACCCAGTTCGTCAAACAGAATAAGGCTTCGCGAAGAGACGTTGTTTAGGATATCAGCCGCTTCGTTCATCTCGACCATAAAGGTGGATTCGCCTACCGAAATATTATCGCTTGCTCCTACCCGGGTAAAGATCTTATCGACCATACCAATCTGAGCACGCTCGGCCGGAACAAACGAACCGATCTGCGCCAACAGGGTAATGAGTGCAGTTTGGCGAAGCAGTGCCGACTTACCCGCCATGTTCGGACCGGTAATGATGATAATTTGCTGCGACGCACTATCCAGCATCACATCGTTGGCAATGTACTTCTCGCCTATCGGGAGTTGCTTCTCAATCACCGGGTGGCGCCCTTGACGAATATCGAGCACATCGCTATCCTCAATAATCGGGCGAATGTAACGGTTCTCGTGAGCCACATTAGCAAAAGAGAGCAGACAGTCGATACGCGCGATCTGATTGGCATTAATCTGTATGGCCGGGATGAACTCGCTCAACGCCTGCACCAGTTCGTTATAGAGCCGCGTTTCGAGTACCAGAATCTTGTCTTCCGCACCCAATATCTTCTCTTCATACTCTTTCAACTCCTGCGTGATGTATCGTTCGGCATTGACTAATGTCTGTTTGCGTATCCACTCTTGAGGCACTTTGTCTTTGTGCAGGTTGCGCACCTCGATGAAGTAACCAAACACACCGTTGTAACCAATCTTCAAACTTGGAATGCCGGTCAGTTCACTTTCGCGCTGCTGTATTTTCAGCAGGTAATCTTTGCCCGAGTAGGCGATCTGCCGCAGTTCGTCCAGTTCGGCATTAACGCCGTTCTTAATCACCCCTCCTTTATTAATCAGCAGCGGTGGGTCATTGTTAATCTCTTTATCAATCTGTCCACGAATGGCGAGGCAAAGGTTCAACTGCTCACCGATCCGGTTCAAACTGGCATTGTCGGCTTGCAAACAGGCCTCCTTAATGGGTTCGATGGCCTGCAAAGCAACCTTCAACTGCACCACCTCGCGAGGTGACACACGCCCAACGGCCACTTTCGAGATGATGCGCTCCAAGTCGCCTATCAGGTGCAGCTGCTCTTCGATTAGCGCTTTGAAGCCTGGCTGACGGAAGAAATACTCCACTACATTCAAGCGGTCGTTGATGGGCTTCTCCTCTTTCAGCGGAAAGACCATCCAACGCTTCAGCAAACGAGCACCCATGGGGCTGATGGTTCGGTCGATAACGTTAAGCAAACTGCTTCCGCCATCGTTCATGGTTCCAATCAGCTCGAGGCTGCGCACGGTAAACTTATCCAAACGCACGTACTTATCCTCCTCAATGCGCGACAGCGAGGTGATGTGTCCAATCTGCGTATGTTGCGTCATCGTGAGGTACTGAAGGATGGCACCCGAAGCGATGATTCCGTTTTTCAACGGCTCTACTCCAAATCCCTTGAGGCTCTTCGTTTCAAAATGCTTCAGCAGCTTCTCGCGCGCGCTGGTTTCGGTGAAAATCCAGTCGTCGAGCTCGAAAGTAAAGAACTTGCTTCCGAAATTTCCTTCGAACATACCCCGTTTGCCTCTTTCGAAAAGCACCTCCTTGGGGGCAAAATTACTCAGCAGCTTGTCCACGTAGTCGAAGGTTCCCTCAGCCGTCATGAACTCGCCCGTCGAAATATCAAGAAAGGCCACACCGCATCCCGTTTTACTGAAATGCACTGCAGCCAGAAAGTTATTTTCTTTGTAATTAAGTATATTGTCATTGATAGAAACACCCGGAGTAACCAGTTCGGTAATGCCCCGCTTCACCAGCTTCTTGGTCAGTTTGGGGTCTTCGAGCTGATCGCAGATAGCTACACGCTTCCCTGCCCGGATAAGTTTGGGCAGATACGTATCGAGCGCATGGTGTGGAAAACCGGCCATCTCGACACTCTTTCCTTTCCCATTAGCGCGCTTGGTTAGGGTGATACCGAGTATTTCGGCAGCAATGACGGCATCGGTCGAATAGGTTTCGTAGAAGTCTCCGCACCTGAATAACATCACCGCATCGGGGTGCTTGGCCTTCAGTTCGACGAACTGCTTCATCATAGGCGTCAGTTCTATATCGTTATATCCTGTCGTCTTCTCTTTCATATTAAAATTGCATCGTTAAGAAGACAAAGATACAGATTTCTACCTTATCATGCCGCAACGGGGTGGTACTTATTACCTATTTTATAAATTACACCTTTATCCGCCGATGCGGAATGAACGGAGCAACTTTCAAGTGACATCACAGACCTTGTCGTATAGTTCTTAACAACCTACATGTTTTTCTTAAAGCATGTTATAAAACAGCTGTTTTTATTTGTTTTGTTTGGAGATTTGTTCAAAAGCCGTATCTTTGCACTGTGTTTTTCATAGTATTAGATTTAAGGTTAACAAAGGTTGGAGCAAGGCGTTGCTCCTTTTTTTATTTTATACCCTTTGCTTTCGGGCTGGCTTTCATGATATAAACCAGCGTTCCTCCTTTTACAATCTCCGAGTGATCGATATAATTCTTCTTATACAGTTTACCGTTCAGGTATATCTTATCCACGTATTTATTCTCTTTCGATAGTCCCTGCGCCTCGATGGTGAAGGTTTTTCCGTTGGGCAGTTGCAGTACAAACTTGGGCATCTGCGGTGCACCGAACACGTATTGTCCACTAACGGGGTCGACCGGATAGAAGCCCATGGCCGATAGCATATACCAAGCCGACATCTGTCCGCAGTCGTCGTTGCCGCAAAGGCCATCGGGTTTATTGAGGTATTGGGTATCAAAAATCTGACGCACCAACTCTTGTGTACGTTCGGGGCGACCGGCCAACGCGTACAGATAGGTGATGTGATGGCTGGGCTCGTTGCCGTGCGCATACTGCCCAATCAATCCCGTCACATCCGCGAGAGAACTTTTTAGCTCCATCGTAAAGAGCGAATCAAGCTTGTTGAGGAAGGGCTTCTCACCACCCATCAACTTGATCAATCCTTTTACATCATGTTGCACATGCCAGGTATATTGCCAAGCGTTCCCTTCGGTATAGTCACCACCCGAACTTTCGGCATGCGCCAAGTCACTGGGGTTGAAAGGCGTTTTCCAGCTTCCGTCGCTGTTGCGAGGGCGCATAAACTTAGTTGAAGGGTCGAAAAGATTTTTATAGAAATCGGCACGGCGAGCAAAGTAAGCCGCGTCTTCTTTCTTACCCATCAGTCGCGCCATATCGGAGGCGGCATAATCATCGTATACCGACTCTAAGGTCGAAGAGACCGACTCGGCAGGTGTTTTATCGGCAGGCAGGTAGCCATACTTCATATAGTCTTCCCAGTTCGATTTCAGCTTGTGCGAAACGGTCTGTGTCTGCTTAATGGCAGCGAAAGCGCGTTCGGCATCGAACCCACGGAAGCCTTTGTGATAGGCCTCGGCCACAATAGAAACGGCATGATTGCCCACCATGCAGTAATTCTCTTGTCCCCACAACGCCCAGATAGGCAGGAAGCCTTGTACCTCGGCCTGCGAAACCATCGAACGAACAAACCCATCTACTTTATCGGGCACCATGAGTGTATAAAAAGGATGGGCAGCGCGATAAGTATCCCAACAAGAGAACGTGGAGAAAAACTCTCCTCCTTCGGCTTTGGCCAGCTCGTGCTTGGCGTTCCGGTACGCTCCATCCACATCGGCAATGTTATTGGGCTGTATCAGGGTGTGGTAAAATGCGGTGTAGAAGTTCGCCATTTCATCGGGCGTTCCTTCCATTTCAATACGAGAAAGGTAGCCGTTCCAATGCTTGTCGGCAGCAGCCACCACCTTGTCAAAACCCCAATCGGGAAGTTCTACCGTTAAATTACGCATTGCTCCCTCTATAGAAGCCGATGAGAGCGCTACTTTCATCTCTAACGTTTCGCCGGCCTTCATTTCAAAGGAGAGCAACATTTTATTGCCACGCTCTGTATCGAGCAAAGGGAGGTTTGCCATCCGTGTCATGGGGCGGTTAAAGGTCATCACAAAATAGACATCCTTGGTTACCCACACACTGTTGCGGATATGGCCCGAAAGGGTGTGGTCATTCTCCCAGTTTACTTCGCAGGCCAATACGTGCGAGTGATACTGCTTCTCGTTCCACGCCGGACCGTGTTGCAAATCGACCAATACAGAAGCCGAATCAGCTTTCTGATACGTATACCGATGGTAAGCAACATGAGGCGTGGCGGTGAGTTCGGCCTTTACGCCGGGCTCGTCGAGCATCACGGTGTAGTAGCCGGGGCGTGCGCTCTCGGTCTCCTTACGAAACGAACTGCGATAATCTTTTCGGTTCTTATTGGCTGTAACGGGCATCACAAGGATATCGCCCAAATCCATACAGCCGGTTCCATTGAGGTGAGTCTGGGTGAATCCCCAGATACGAGTATCTTTATAAATATACTCCGCGCAGTAATTCCACCCCACTGCACCCGTTACCGGACTGGTTTGTATCAATCCGAAGGGAACACAGGCTCCGGGAAAAGTATGACCGTTGTCGGCCGCACCAATGAAAGGGTTTACATACTGTGTATAGCTCTTCTGTGCGAAGACACCAAGCGAAATGGCACTCATGGCCAGCATGAGAAAACCGGTCTTTAGCATTGATTTCATCTTATTGTTTATTATTGCTGTTAGATTCGGTAACAAAAATAATTTTTAAAGCTGACACTGGCAACAAAACCCTTCACTAAGATAGTGAAGGAGTTATAAAAGAGTAGATGCGCCAGCCCCAAGGAGCCGTCCATTCCTTAATAACCTACACAGAGTTCTTAAAGCATGTTATAAAACACCTGTTTTTATTTGTTTTATTTGGAGATTCATTCAAAACCCGTATCTTTGCACTGTGTTTTTCATAGTATTAGATTTAAGGTTAACAAAGGTTGGAGCAAAGCGTTGCTCCTTTTTTCATTTTACACCCTCCCATTTCTCATTCGAATACCTACACATAGCACGCTCTGGCGTAGATTTTGCCAATATACCATGCTTCGCAAAACAGGAAGCTCCCTTCTTATCGAAAACCCAATTGGGCCATACCTCACTTCCACTTCATTCATTTAACGAAAATAATCAAACGATCTCAAAATAGAGAGAAAATCTTAATAACCCACACCGAGTTCTTAAAGCATGTTATAAAACAGCTCTTTTTATTTGCTTTATTTGGAGATTTATCCGAAAGCCGTATCTTTGCACTGTGTTTTTCATAGTATTAGATTTAAGGTTAACAAAGGTTGGAGCAAGGCGTTGCTCCTTTTTTCATTTTATACCCTTACACTTTAATACCTGACCATCCTTATCTACCGGATAGAGAGCTCCTTCCTGCTCCAAACGTTCAGCCATGCCAGATAGCATCTCTTTTAGTTTTTCAGGTTCTGTTTGCGCCCTATCCATCGATTCAATGGGATCAATGGCAAGGTTATACAACCTATAGTCAGGGCTTTCGGGAGTTTCCGGGTTATAATAATAGATTAGCTTCCAGTCTCCTTTGCGGAAAGTAGTGAAATAACTGCCACGGTGTTCGTGCGGAAAATGCATCAGAAACTCTTGTCGGTGACTTCGATCGGTCTTTCCACGTAGCAGGGTTTTCAGGTTGCCACCATCGAGTACATGCTCTTTCGGGGGTTTTACATCGGCAACAGCGAGCACAGTAGGGTAAATATCCATCACAGTGCCCAATTGGGTTTGCACTTTACCTGATGCAATCGGGAAGCGTTTCTGAAATTTGTTCTTCGCATTGACCTTTGCCCACGAAGCAATGAACGGTACACGTACACCCCCTTCAAATTCCGACCCCTTTTTCCCCTTCAAAGGTGCCGAAGAGCCATAATCGGCCGCTTCGCCCAAAGGAGCATCTCCACCATTATCGCCTAAAAAGAGAATCAACGTATTTTCGGCTACGCCCAGTTCCACCAGTTTATCCATAAGGTCGCCCAGTGACTTGTCCATTCCCTCGATGAGGGTGGCAAACGCTTTGGCCTGACTGCTTTTAGCAGGGTCGGTATACCTACCGATAAAGCGTTCGTCGGTTTCAAAAGGAGAATGCACGGCATAATGTGCCAAATTAAGGTAGAACGGTTGCTTCTCGGCTACTGCTTTGGCTATCTCTCTTTCTGCCTCCAGCGTTAACGCATCCGACAGAAAAGTAGAAGTGCCGTGATAGGCTTCCAAGTCGGGCACTGCACGGGCTTTTTGTCCTTTGATCCATCCATATCCATTCTCACCGTGATAGCTTCCGGGATGCCCAATAGAGGAGCCGGCAATCGTTACATCAAACCCAAGATTTCTAGGATCCTCGCCTTCGCTGCTTAGGCAGCCAAAATGAGCCTTACCCACGTGAATGGTTTTGTAACCGGCTTGTTGCAGCATTTTGGGATATACCCGATCGGTACGGGTAAGCCCCTTCCAGTTCCATTCGGGAGGGCCGAAGGGAGTACGGTTGTTGCTTTCGGCATTGATCCAATTGGTGGTGTGGTGACGGGTGGCGTTCTGCCCCGTCAAGATTGAAGTGCGCGAGGGCGAACTAACACTCTGCGCATAGAAAGTAGAAAAACGGATGCCCTGCGCCGCCAGACGCTCCATCTGCGGAGTGTGATACCATTCATTCAGAGGTTGGCGTGCCGGATGCCCCTGGCCATCGGTAAGGAAGGGAACGGAAGTATCCATCAGACCCATATCATCGACCAAGAAAACAACGATATTGGGGCGGTCTTGAGCCCAACCTAAAGAGAGGTAAGCTGTACTGATGAAAGCACCTGTTGTAAGAAGTGACCTTTTCACTGTGTTGATCATTGTGTTTTTTTAATTAAAAATTATATGCTGATTCATTGAAAAACACAAAGATAGTGCATTTTATGAAAAGCCTCTTTTGTTTATCCAATAGTTTATTACCCATACATATACTGAGGTAGCTTGAGAGCGGAGAAATGAAAATTAACTAGCAAAGAATTTGAGTTTAGACGGCAATGAACTACCTTTGCTCCATGGACAGAGCGTAGTCTTAAGCGCTTAAGATCAAATGAAACGAATCTTAACTGAATGAATGTATATGAAAATGTATCGATCTATTGTTATATTGATCTGCCTGCTATCGGCAGGAATTAGGCTTAACGGACAGACCGTAACAATCGACTCAAACCAAAAACGAATGGAGTGGTTTGACCAGGCAAAGCTAGGAATTTTTATTCATTGGGGCATCTATGCCGTCGATGGGGTTTCTGAAAGTTGGTCGTTCTTCAACAACTACCTCCCGTATGACCAATACATGAACCAGATGAAGGGATTCACCGCCTCTAAGTACAACCCCAAAGAGTGGGTAGACCTTATCAAGCAGAGCGGTGCCCGCTATACGGTAATCACCACCAAGCACCATGACGGTGTAGCCTTATGGGATACCAAAGTCGGAGAGCTCAGCGCCGTAAAAGGAACTCCTGCAGCTCGCGATTTGATTACGCCTTTCGTAAAAGAGGTACGCAAACAGGGGCTGAAGTTAGGGTTCTATTACTCACTGCTCGACTGGTCGCACCCCGACTACCCCAACAAAACCCGCACGGAGACGCGCTACAAAGACGATCCTGAACGTTGGGCACGTTTTGTAAAGTTTAATTTCGACCAGCTTACCGAACTGAACAAAGGATGGAAGCCAGACCTCTATTGGTTTGACGGTGATTGGGAACAGAGTGCCGAAGCTTGGAAATCAAAAGAGATTGTCGACCTGCTGCGTTCAACCAACCCAGAAGTCATCATCAACTCGCGCATACAAGGGTATGGTGACTATGCCACCCCCGAGCAAGGTGTACCCGTAGTGCGCCCCTCAGAGCGCTATTGGGAGCTTTGCATGACCATGAATGACTCATGGGGCTATCAGCATGCCGACAGCAACTACAAAACCCCAACAATGCTGCTGCGCACCTTTGTCGACTGCCTCAGTATGGGCGGAAACCTCCTGCTCGATATCGGTCCCAAAGCGGACGGGACTATCCCCGAGGAACAGGTAGCTACCTTGAAAGCATTCGGCCGATGGACGAGCAAGCACAAAGAGGCCATCTACCAAACGAGGGCAGGTATTCCTAATGAACATTTTCAAGGATACACCACGCTGAACAAAGCAGGTGATATTCTTTACCTATACCTGCCTTACCGCCCCAATGGCCCTATAGAGATCAAGGGATTGCTCAATAAAGTAAACCGCGTATGGGTGGTAGGTCACGGAACCATGCTTCCGTGGAAGATCCACAATAAAAACTACTGGAGCGACGTGCCGGGTAACCTCTATATTGATGTCCCCGAGCGGGTGCAGGACGAAGAGATTACCGTTCTTGCCGTTCTGCTTGACGGGCCTATTAAGCTCTATAGCGGTGCAGGCAAAGTAATTGAAAGCAATTAATACATCACAATAGAATGAAAAAAAGTCTCCTATTATCTGCCATGGCTCTGCTTATTAGCACGGCCGGCATAGCACAAAATCTGCTTGCGAAACATGAAAGAACACTGACCCTGCCTTTGGGTTACGTGTGCTACCGCACAGCAGGATTACTTAAAATAGACGGAAAGCTCAATGAAGCATCGTGGAAAAGTGCTGAGTCCACAGCTCCGTTTGTAGACATCAGCGGTGAAGGTTTTGCCAAACCAATTTACAACACAGCTGCCAAAATGCTGTGGGACGATGAGTACCTTTACATAGGTGCCACGTTGCAAGAGCCGGATATCAAAGCCCGACTGACCCAGCGGGATACCATCATCTATCACGACAATGATTTTGAGGTGTTTTTAGATCCCGATGGCGACGGACACCAATACTTTGAGATAGAAACCAACGCCCGGGGAGTGATTTTCGACTTGATGCTCGACAGGCCCTACCGCAGTGGCGGAAATTTCTTTATTCAGTGGGATTGTCCGGGACTGAAAACAGCCATCCATTGCGACGGAACGCTCAATAAATCGACCGATAAAGACCGCCAATGGAGTGTAGAAATGGCCATTCCGCGTGCAGCAATCACCAGAAACTTCACCAACCCGCTACAAACCGGCAATTACTGGCGCATCAACTTCTCGCGCGTACAATGGCTTAAAGCCGGAGGCCCCGAAGAGAACTGGGTATGGAGCCCCACCGGAAAGATCGACATGCACATGCCCGATCGTTGGGGATTTCTTTACTTCTCGGACAAAACTGTTGGAAAAGCCAAAGATACATTTACCTATCCCTACGACATGGCAGCTTACCGACTGCTTTGGGCGATGTTCTACACCCAACAAGAGCAGTATGCCAAAGAGAGAAACTACCTGCGCACGAAAGAGAACTTCTTCTTGACAGCTGCCGACCTCAAAGGACTACCCGAAGGGGCAGAAATAGCGGTAGAAGCCACTGCCAATACCTACCGGATGAACATCACCGTTCCGCAACAAAAGGTGCGCTACGTAATCAACCAAGAAGGACGCTTCAACGTAGAGAAGATACCGGCACGCCAAGTGAAGAACTGGGTATGGACACGCATCAATAAGAACAAAAGCGACAAAGAGCACCAACAATGGTTTGCTTTACTCAAAGAGTGCGGCATCAGCGGTGTGATGTTCGAGGGATACGACGAAAACCTCTACCGCCTTTGCAAAGAGGCCGGACTCGAGGCTCACTACTGGAAATGGACCATGAACCGCTCAGAACTTCTTCAAACCAAACCCGATTGGTATGCAGTAAATCGCAAAGGAGAGTCGTCATTCGACAAACCTGCTTATGTAGATTATTACCGCTTCCTCTGCCCCAATCGCGAAGGGGTAGCCGAGTATTTGGCGGCTGATTATGTAAAAGAGTCCAAAAAGCCCTATGTAGACGGGGTACATCTGGACTATGTGCGCTACCCCGACATCGTTTTGCCAATTGGCTTGTGGAAGAACTACGGCATTGAACAGACCTCCGAACTTCCTCAATACGACTACTGCTATTGCGATGTGTGCCGAGCCAAGTTCAAAGCACTCACCGGACAGGATCCAATGGATTTGAAATACCCCATGGAGAGTCAATCGTGGATTAACTTCCGCCTCGATGCCATCACAAAGGTAGTCGACCGAATCACCCAAGCGGTGAAAGAGGACGGTAAGGCGGCGATTACGGCTGCAGTGTTTCCCGGACCGTCAATGGCACGCAAAATGGTACGTCAAGACTGGGGCAACTGGTCGCTCGATGCCTATTTCCCGATGATTTACAACGGATTCTACAACGAAGGGCCCGCGTGGATCGGCCGCTCGGTAAAGGAGAGCGTAGAAACCATGAACGGACGCGCCAAGGTATATGCCGGATTGTTCTTCCCCGATATCAAAAACGACTTTGAAGAGGCACTCGACGAGGCATTCAATAACGGTGCTTCGGGCGTTTCCTTCTTCGACGGACCGGACGAGGCTTACCTGCAGCGCCTGAAAACGTATCTGAACAAACGAGGATTTGAGGTAAAGAAATAAATATAAACCATACCAATAGCATTGATCTAGATGAATAAAAACGTATACCTGTTACTGCTTGCGCTATTCACCGCGTCGGCAGTTTCGACTTCGGCCGCTTCGGCAGTTTCGACAAGCAAACACAAAGAGTTGCCCGCCAAAGGCGACCGCACCATTCAGGTTTTTGAAAACGCAAAGGTGCGTTTTGTACCCGCCACCTACCCCGGCAACTATAGTGAGGCCGACAACGAGGGAATCTATCACTTAGTGAACGGACGAATCCTTGTAAAAAAGATCACCTTGCCCGAGTATAAGCGCAACGTGTCGGTTAAACTAAAACTGACCGTAGCCTCGAACGGCGACCGCTGGGACAAGTCGGGTTCGTGCTTCGTTCTCCCCTCTTCATCCGCTATCAACCTGCTCAACATAGCCAAAGGAGATGCCAAGTTCCCGAAGATAGACTCCCTGAAATTGGAGAACATGAACGGTATCATTGCCGGAAAAGACTATCTGCCCACGGTGGAGTTGATGCGCTTTATGACTCCCTTCGGAGTGGGTCACTTCAGCGGCAACAACGACACGCTGACGAGCAAGCGTCGTCCGGTATACATCCCCAAGTGGGAAAAGCAAGTGCAGTGGGAGCAAGAGATCACCGATCTCTATGCGTTGCTGAAAGGCGAGGTTTATGTGGGAGTTTTCATTGATACTTGGACAACCGAGGGTTACGTGGTAAGCATGGAGTTGGATGTGAAAGAGAGCAAGATTGCTTGCGACCCGCTGCCCCAACGCCATGTAGAGCCATTGATGAATACCGTGTATTACATCGGACAATCTTACCCCGACATCTTTTCGCGCAAAGCGGTAACCACCGAGTTTAACGTGCCCAAAGGGGCTAAAAACATTCGTTTGAAATACATTGTAACCGGTCATGGCGGGCACAGTGGCGGCGATGAATTTGTACAAAAACACAACATCCTTTCGATAGACGGAAAAGAGGTACTGAACTTCGTTCCTTGGCGCGACGATTGCGCTTCGTTCAGACGCTTTAACCCTGCCACGGGAGTTTGGCTAAGAAAGCGCACCTCCTCTTACATTGGCAAGGGTGGATATGCCGAGAAGGAGATCGAAGAGCCATTGGCCTCGTCCGACTTATCGCGCTCCAACTGGTGTCCCGGTTCGGATGTATGGCCCGAGGAGGTTGCACTGGGCACTTTATCGCCCGGCAAGCACACGTTTACAGTGAACATCCCCGAATCACAGAAGATCAACGGAAACGAGCTGAACCACTGGTTGGTTTCGGCCTATTTGATATGGGATAAGTAAACTTAATTTATCTTCATACTCGATAAAAAAACAACGATGATGAGCGGTTTTACTCAGTCTTTTCAGACTTTGTAAACCACTCATTTTCAATTACTTTTTAGTAGACCTTTATTCACTTCGAAAGGGTATTGCATTTGCCTCGAGAGAGTATCTCTTTTGAAGCAAATGCAATACCCTTTCGAAGCAAGAGTGATACCCTCTATTTTACACCTCCGAAACCGTATACGTAAAATCCTCTCACTAACAGCGTGATAATCTGAAAATAATCATGTAAATTTGTTCCCTAAATAGATAACAACTATAAATCACTATAAAAGAGAAGGATTACCGTTATGGAATATAATTTTAGGGAGATTGAAAAGAAGTGGCAAAAGCAATGGGTAGACCACAAAACCTACCAAGTAACCGAAGATGAATCGAAAGAGAAGTTTTACGTTCTCAACATGTTCCCCTACCCATCGGGTGCCGGACTACACGTAGGACATCCGCTCGGATACATCGCTTCCGACATCTACGCCCGCTACAAACGACTCAAAGGCTTCAATGTACTCAACCCTATGGGTTACGACGCTTATGGACTGCCTGCCGAACAATATGCCATCCAAACCGGACAGCACCCTGCCATTACAACGGTAAACAACCTCAACCGCTACCGCGAACAGTTAGATAAGATTGGTTTCTCGTTCGACTGGAACCGGGAGATTCGTACCTGCGATCCCGAATATTACCAGTGGACACAGTGGGCATTCATGCAGATGTTCAACAGCTACTACTGCAACGATGTGCAACAGGCACGCCCCATCAGCGAACTGATTGGTGCGTTCGAGACCGGCGGAACCGAAGCGCTGAACATCGCTCACAGCGAAGCGCTCACCTTCACTGCTGCCGAGTGGAAATCGAAAAGCGAAAAGGAACAACAAGAGATACTGATGAATTACCGTATCGCCTACCTAGGCAATACGATGGTAAACTGGTGTCCCGCACTGGGAACCGTACTGGCCAACGATGAGGTGGTCGATGGCGTTTCAGAACGTGGCGGACATCCGGTGATTCAGAAAGTGATGCGCCAATGGTGTTTGCGCGTATCGGCTTATGCACAACGCTTACTCGACGGACTGGATACAGTGCAGTGGAGCGACTCGCTCAAAGAGACACAACGCAACTGGATAGGTCGATCGGAAGGTGCCGAAATGAACTTTAAAGTGAAAGATTCTGATATCGAATTCACCATCTTCACTACCCGTGCCGATACGGTGTTTGGTGTGACCTTCATGGTGCTGGCTCCCGAAAGCGAATTGACCGCCCAACTCACCACACCTGCACAACAAGCCGAAGTGAATGCTTACTTGGAACGCACGAAGAAGCGTACCGAACGCGAACGCATTGCCGATCGCACCGTAAGTGGTGTGTTCTCGGGAAGCTATGCCATCAATCCGCTAACCAACGAAGCCATTCCGGTATACATCAGCGACTATGTATTGGCAGGTTACGGAACAGGAGCCATCATGGCTGTTCCGGCACACGATAGCCGCGACTATGCCTTTGCCAAACACTTTAATCTCGAAATACGTCCGCTAATCGAAGGTTGCGACATAAGCGAAGAGAGCTTCGATGCCAAAGAGGGCATACTGATGAACTCTCCTCGTCCCGGAGCTGAAGAAAGCGGATTGGTGCTGAACGGCCTATCGGTCAAAGAAGCCATTGAGAAAACAAAAGAATACATCAACGAGAGCGGACTGGGTCATGTAAAAACAAACTTCCGCCTGCGCGATGCCATCTTCTCGCGCCAACGCTATTGGGGCGAACCGTTCCCGGTATATTACAAAGACGGTATGCCCTATATGATTGACGAAAGTGCACTGCCGCTCGAACTGCCCAATGTAGCTAAATTCTTGCCTACAGAAACGGGCGAACCCCCTTTGGGGCACGCTACCAATTGGGCTTGGGATACCGTGAACAAATGCGTAGTAGCCAACGAAAAGATGGATAACCAAACCATCTTCGCATTAGAGCTGAACACCATGCCCGGTTTTGCCGGTTCATCGGCTTATTACCTGCGCTATATGGACCCACGCAACCGCAAGGCTTTGGTCGATCCATCGGTCGATCAATATTGGAAGAGCGTAGACTTGTATGTAGGTGGAACCGAACACGCTACGGGACACTTAATCTACGCGCGTTTCTGGAATAAATTCCTTCACGACATTCAGGTATCGGTCGTAGAAGAACCGTTCCAAAAGCTGGTTAACCAGGGTATGATTCAGGGACGAAGCAATTTTGTGTATCGCATTAAAGATACCAACACCTTCGTTTCGCTGAACCTAAAAGATAATTACGAGGTAACTCCAATACACGTTGATGTGAATATCGTATCACATGATATCCTCGACGTAGAGGCTTTCAAGGCTTGGCGCCCCGAATACGCAACAGCTGAGTTTATCCTTGAAGAAGGTAACAAATACGTTTGCGGATGGGCGGTAGAGAAGATGAGCAAATCGATGTTCAACGTAGTGAACCCCGATATGATTGTCGAGAAATACGGTGCCGATACGCTGCGTATGTACGAGATGTTCCTCGGTCCGGTAGAGCAATCGAAGCCGTGGGATACCAACGGTATCGACGGTGTACATCGCTTTATCAAGAAGTTCTGGGCACTGTTCTATAACCGCAACGATGAGTTTATCGTAACCAACGAACCGGCTACCAAAGAGGAGCTGAAAGCTTTGCACAAACTAATCAAGAAAGTATCGGGAGACATCGAACTGTTCTCATACAATACCTCGGTAAGTGCCTTTATGATTTGTGTCAACGAACTCTCAACGCTAAAATGCAGCAAGAAAGAGATTTTGGAACAAGTCGTCGTGCTGCTGGCTCCGTTTGCACCTCATGTTTGCGAAGAGCTTTGGGCAGCTATCGGTCACACCACATCAGTTTGCGATGCCACTTGGCCGGTGCTAAACGAAGAGTACCTGAAAGAAGACGTGATTAACTACACCATCTCTTTCAACGGTAAAGCCCGTTTTACGATGGCGTTTGCAGCCGACGCAACCAGTGATGCTATTCAAGCAGAAGTATTGGCCGATGAGCGTTCGCAGAAATTTATGGAAGGTAAAGCACCTAAAAAGGTGATCGTAGTACCCAAAAAGATTGTTAACATTGTTATTTAAACCGTTACACTCGTCGATATGAACAAACCCGATAAGTCAGTCGTAATAAGAGAGTTGAAGGATTACACCTTCATCACTCTTGGCCTGATCAGTTATGCATTAGGCTGGGCTGCTTTCCTGATTCCTTATCAGATTACCACAGGTGGAACCACCGGTATCAGTGCCATCATCTATTACTCTACCGGTTTTCCTATCCAATGGTCGTACTTTATCATCAATGCCGTATTGATGACCTTTGCCATCCGGATTCTGGGGCCTATGTTTAGCATAAAAACAACCTATGCCATTTTTGTACTCACCTTCTTGCTCTGGTTTTTCCAGCTCATCATGGTCGATGAAATGGATAAACCTTTGCAACTACTGGGTGATGGACAAGATTTTATGGCTTGTATCATTGGAGCCATCATGTGTGGCATCGGATTGGGTATTGTGTTCAATAACAATGGTAGCACGGGCGGAACGGATATTATTGCAGCCATCGTCAACAAGTACAGAGACGTTACATTGGGGAGGATGATTATGTATTGCGACATCATCATCATCACTTCGTGCTACTTTATATTCAATGACTGGAGACGGGTGATCTTCGGTTTCGTCACCCTGTTTATTATCAGTTTTGTGCTGGATTGGATTGTAAACAGTGCCCGTCAGTCAGTACAGTTTTTCATTTTCTCCAAGGATCATGAAAAGATAGCCGATCGCATTATCGTAGAAACACATCGAGGTGTTACGGTTTTGCCGGGCACAGGATGGTATAGCAAACAAGACGTGAAAGTATTGGTGGTATTGGCTAAGAAGAGCCAATCTCTTCAAATATTCCGTCTGGTCAAGGATATCGATCCCGATGCGTTTATCTCTCAGAGTTCGGTTATCGGTGTGTATGGAGAAGGATTCGACCGACTAAAAATAAAGTAATGAAAAAGAAACTTGTATTTGTAACCAACAACGCCCACAAGCTCGAAGAGGTTACTGCCATCTTGGGCAATCAGATAGAGTTGCTGTGTTTGAAAGACATTAACTGCGATACGGACATTCCCGAAACAGCCGATACGCTCGAAGGAAATGCACGACTCAAGGCAACATACATCTATCAGAACTACGGATTAAACTGCTTTGCCGATGATACCGGATTGGAAGTAGAGGCATTGAACGGTGAACCCGGTGTCTATTCAGCCCGATATGCAGGAGACGCGCATAACTCGGAAGAGAACATTTGCAAACTGCTGCACAACCTAAAGACGGTAACAAATCGTAAAGCCCAGTTTCGCACCGCTGTTTCGCTTATCCTGGACGGAAAGGAATATCTATTCGAAGGAGTGATAAAAGGCGAAATAACGCAAACAAAGCAGGGTAATTCGGGGTTTGGCTACGATCCTATCTTTAAACCCGAAGGATATGAACAGACGTTTGCTGAATTGGGCAATGACATCAAAAATAAAATCAGTCACCGGGCATTGGCAGTGAGCAAGCTTTGTGAGTTTCTGCAAAACATACAATAACAAAACACACATTAAGATGAAGCGTTATAGGTATCATTTTCCGTTATGAATAATGGAAAAGAACGATACCTATAACGCTT
>JAGOOC010000063.1 GCA_017992695.1 Bacteroides sp.
AAAAAGATGAACCCGATAGAATTGATACCTACCTATTACCCGGTAGATAACGAACTTAAAAACATCTTGCTGACACACAGTGAGTCGGTGGCACAAAAATCAATCGAGATAGCCGATCGGCATCCCGAGTTAAAGCTGGACACAAGGTTTCTTTATGAGGCGGCTATGCTTCATGACATCGGTATTTTTCTGACCGATGCTAAGGGTATTTATTGTCTGGGAACACATCCCTATATCTGCCATGGCTATTTGGGGGCCGACCTGGTGAGGCGTGCCGGTTTCCCTCGGCACGCACGGGTATGCGAACGCCACACGGGTGCCGGAATCTCTTTGAAGCAGATTGTCGAACAAAACCTGCCCATCCCTCATCGCGAAATGATTCCGGAAAGCCTTGAAGAGCAGCTCATCTGCTTTGCCGATAAATTCTTTTCTAAAACTCACCTCGACCGAGAGAAGTCGCCCGAAGCAGCTCGAAAGAGCATCGCTAAGTATGGAGAAGAGGGACTGGAACGCTTCGATAGGTGGTGTGAGCTCTTTTTATAGCACGGCAAATGGAATTAAAAACAAAGATTCGCACACATAATTGATGAAGATTGTGTACTTTTGTCCCTTTTAGCGTAAACTATTAGTTAATGACGCCATTGAAAACAAATACATTCATATCATTTATAGTACTGTTTGTGCTGCTGATGATTCCCGACGAGGCTGTGGCTCAAGGGAGAAGAAGCAGAGAAGCGGTTGCCAACAGTTTGGCAGATACGTTGAAGGCCGACACGCTGCGTGCGGATACGCTGGCTTTAACACCTCAGACAAAGAAAAAACAACCGTTAGATGCTCCGGTTATTTATTCGGCAAATGACTCTATTGTCTTTACCGAAGGGGGATATGCACACCTTTATGGCGATGGAAAGGTGAATTATGAGAAAATAGAGCTGGGCGCACAAATCATTACGATGAATATGGATAGCAGCACGGTTTTTGCGCGTGGGGTCACCGACTCGCTGGGCGTCGAATCCGGTAAACCGGTATTTAAAGATGGCGATACTCCCTATGACACCAAAGCCATTCGCTACAATTTCAAAAGTAAAAAAGGATACATCAACAATGTAGTGACCCAACAGGGCGAAGGCTATGTGGTGGGCAATAACGCCAAAAAAGGCGCCAATGACGAGCTTTTTATGCAAGATGGAAAGTACACCACGTGCGATCATCATGATCATCCTCACTTTTACCTTCAACTGACCCGAGCCAAAGTAAGACCCAAAAAGAATGTAGTGACCGGACCTGCCTATTTGGTAGTAGAGGACGTGCCACTACCACTAGCCGTTCCTTTTTTCTTCTTCCCATTTTCGAGCAGCTACTCTTCGGGTTTTGTGATGCCTACCTACATGGATGATTCTGCTCGTGGATTTGGATTGGCAAATGGAGGATACTATTTTGCGGTGAGCGATATCATGGACTTGAAGCTTACCGGAGACATCTTTACGAAAGGTTCGTGGCGACTGGGGGTAGAGTCTAACTACAACAAGCGTTACAGGTACTCGGGTTCGCTCTTGGCCGACTATCAGATTACCAAATTGGGTGAAAAAAGCATTCCTGGCGATTATTCGGTTGCAAAAGACTTTAAGGTGGTTTGGAATCACCGTCAAGATCCTAAAGCAAGCCCCAACAGCACGTTTGCTGCCAGTGTTAACTTCTCTACTAGCAGTTATGAACGCTCCAATATCAACAACTTATATAACTCAAGCTTGCTGACGCAGAATACGAAAACCTCAAGTATCAGCTATTCGCGTAGCTTCCCCGATCAAGGGTTGACGCTTTCGGGAACAACCAACATTGCGCAAACCATGCGCGACTCTTCGTTGTCGATGACACTGCCCGACCTGAACATTACCCTGAGCCGTCTTTACCCCTTCAAACGCAAACATGGTGTGGGTTCAGAGCGTTGGTACGAAAAGGTTTCATTGAGTTATACCGGACGTCTGACTAATACGATTAAAACCAAAGATACGGAACTCTTCTCATCGGGCCTAGATAAGTGGGAAACGGCTATGAACCATAGTATACCGATTCAGGCCACATTTACGCTTTTCAAGTTCTTGAATATTTCTCCAAGCGTAAACTACACCGAGCGCTGGTATACACGCAAAGTGAATAAAGAGTATGATGATGATCGAAACCAGTGGGTAACCCAGCCGGGAGATACGCTGCGTGGATTTTATCGCGTGTCTAACTACTCGGCTTCGGTGAGCATGAATACCAAAATGTATGGTATATACAAGCCTTTGTTTATGAAAAAGAAGGAGATACAGATTCGACACGTGTTTTCGCCTCAGGTGAGCTTTAATGCTGCACCAGGTTTTAAACAGTACTGGGAAACAGCGATCGACTCGGATGGGCGTGAACAGTATTATTCTCCGTTCGACGGGCAACAGTTTGGGGTGGCTCCACGCGAAAGGCAAGGGGCTATCTCGTTTGATGTATCGAATAACCTCGAAATGAAATTCAAATCAAAGAATGATTCGATTAAGAAGATTAGTTTGATTGATGAGTTGGGAGGTAGCCTTTCGTATAACATGGCAGCCAAGAGACAGCCTTGGAGCGACTTGAGCTTGCGGGTACGCTTGAAGCTCACGAAGAGCTATACGTTTAACTTGAACACCTCGTTTGCTACCTATGCCTACACGTTTGACAAACAGGGTAATGTGACGGTGGGTGATCGCACGGAGTGGTCGTACGGACGTTTTGGACGCTTCCAAGGATATAACTCTTCGTTTAACTATACCTTCAACAATGATTCCTGGAAAAAATGGTTCGGTCCTAAAGAGGGAGCGGATAAAGACGGTAAAGATAAAACGAGTGGTGCCGATGATGAAAACGCCGACTTGGAAGATGACACGAGTAAACCGGAAAAGAAGGTGGAGAAGGCAAAGGCTGACAGTGACGGTTATCAGGTGTTTAAGATGCCATGGTCGCTGAGCTTTAACTACGGATTTGGTTTCCGTGAGGACCGCTCGAAGTCGATTGACCGCACCTCCATGCGCTATCCGTTTACTTTTACGCAAACGCTTGGGTTCTCAGGCAATATTAAAATTTCTAACAATTGGACGATGAACTTTACCTCAGGATATACGTTTGAGACTAAAGAGATCACCCAAACCTCTCTGACTATTTCGCGCGACTTGCACTGTTTCAACATGTCGGCCAGCCTTTCTCCTTTTGGACGCTGGAAGTACTACAACTTCACCTTCCGTGCCAATGCAAGTATCTTGCAAGATTTGAAATGGGAGCAACGAAGCCAAACCCAAAGCAACATACAGTGGTATTGATATAAAAAGAGTGAGAGTTGAACATTTACTATGCATTGCAGCATAATACATGTTCAACTCTCACTCTTTTGGTGACCATTGGTTCTTTACCAGTTAATAGCTGTTTTTCCGTGTGCCTTTAAATATTCATTGGTTTTGGTGAAATGTTTGTTTCCCCAAAAACCATTGTAAGCCGAGAGCGGAGAGGGGTGAGCCGAAGATAACACCAAGTGTTTGTTACGGTCGATAAACGCTCCTTTCTTTTGCGCATAGTTTCCCCACAAGATAAACACTAAATGTTCTTTACCTTCTGCCAATGCCCGAATAGCAGCATCGGTAAACGCCTCCCATCCCTGTCGCTGATGCGAACCGGCTTGATGGGCACGTACGGTCAGCGTGGCATTGAGCATCAACACACCCTGCTCTGCCCAACGTGTTAGGTTGCCGGTTGTGGGAGCATCAATCCCTAAATCGGCTTTCATCTCCTTGAAGATATTGACCAATGAAGGGGGAAAGGGGATGCCGTCGTTTACTGAAAAACAGAGTCCGTGAGCTTGCCCTGGGCCATGATAGGGATCTTGTCCGATAATGACTACCTTGGCTTTGTCGAAAGGACAAAGATGGAAGGCATTAAATATCAGTTTACCTGGAGGGTAAATGACGTATTGGCTATATTCACTCTTCACAAATTCGGTTAGCGAGCGAAAATACTCTTTTTCAAATTCGGGTTGCAGGTGGACTTTCCAACTCTTCTCTATTTGTACGTTCATGCTTAAATAAGATGGATATTAAGGGCTCGACACTCTTTGCGCATCTCTTCGGGCCAGATGCTGGCTTGTATCTCGCCAATGTGAGCTTTGCGCAGATAGAACATACACAGACGCGATTGTCCGATACCACCTCCTATCGAAAGCGGAAGTGTATCATCAAGTAGGCGTTTGTGAAAGTAAAGTTCAAGTCTCTTCTCTTCTTTCTCCTCTTTAATCTGGCGCAACAAAGCCTCCTTGTCTACACGAATACCCATAGAGGATAGTTCGACGGAGCGTTGCAACACGTCGTCCCACAAGAGTAAGTCTCCATTGAGGCCGGGGAGATCGTTCAGTCCGGAGCTGGTGTAGTCATCGTAATCCGGAGCACGTCCGTCATGTTTCTTTCCATCGCTTAGGTTGCAACCGATGCCAATAATAAAAACTGCACCATACTTTTCACAGATGGCATGTTCGCGGCACTTTGGTTCCAACTCGGGGTAGAGCTGACGCAACTCCTCGGCATGAATAAAATGTAGCTTCTGAGGCAAGCAGGGTTTAATCTGTGGAAACATTTCGTATACCATATACTCGGTACGAATCATGGCAGCGTAGATACGGTTGACTACCTCTTTCAAGAATTGCACAGTACGATCGGCATCAGTAATGACGCGTTCCCAATCCCATTGGTCTACGTAGAGTGAATGCAGATTGCCTAGCTCTTCGTCTGACCGAATGGCGTTCATATCTGTATAAATACCATATCCGGGTTCGATCAAGTAATCGGCCAGCGTCAGTCTTTTCCACTTCGCTAGCGAGTGCACGACCTCGGCCTGAGCATCGCCCAGATCCTTGATGGGGAAAGAAACTGCACGCTCTACTCCATTCAGATCGTCGTTGATTCCCATGCCTTTTAGTACAAAAAGAGGAGCGGTAACCCGGCGTAATCTCAATTCGGAGGATAGATTTTGCTGGAAGAACTCTTTGATCTGTTTGATACCCAGTTCTGTCTGCTTTAAATCTAATAGCGGTGTATAATTTTGTGGTTTTATTAGATAACTCATAGGTTTATTAGTATGTTAATAGTCGGCAAAGATAGGAATAATATCTATGTCTGTCATTGAATTACTCTAAAAGAATGTCAATTTGACAAAGGTTTGTGTATATGTGTTGCAAAATAACATCTTTGTTGGGGTTGGGTAGAGGCAGTTTAATACGAAAAAGAGAGAAAGATTAGGCAGAACGGAAGTTTTTATCTATTTTTGTCGTCGAAAATACAGCTCGGCCCTGTAGTTCAACGAATAGAATGTAGGTTTCCGGTACCTAAGATAAGGGTTTGATTCCCTTCGGGGCTAC
>JAGOOC010000005.1:0-50642 GCA_017992695.1 Bacteroides sp.
GCTGGAGCGCAGAGGAAGTAGATGCAAAACTGAAAAGCATCATGCAAAGCATCCACGAAGCTTGCGTACAGTACGGAACAGAAGCCGACGGGTATGTGAACTATGTAAAGGGAGCTAACGTAGCCGGCTTTATGAAAGTTGCCAAAGCCATAATGGCACAAGGTGTTTTGTAACAAAACAAACGATAAAAGGCAATAGTCCAAGCAATAAAAGTATAACGGGGGGGTGAACAAAAGTAATGTTTTGTTCACCCCCCCGTTATTTGTTGAGTATGTGTTTCGACGAAGCTTCCACGTAAATTAGTTCGGCATCAACACCACTCCAAGTTTTTTCTTACCATTCATTTTGACTATTATCGGTCGTTCAAAACGCACATGTCGCAGAAATTTAGTCTCCTCCACTGCCGGTTGATCGTTGAGAAAGGTTTGATTGTATATACCATCATTCATAAATGCATTGATGGTAAAATAACCCACGCCAAATGAAGTGAGGTTCTGGAAGAAGTGGGTTCCTTGACTGGGATCGACTCGGTAATTCGTCAATCCGGCCTCAACGATAACACGAGCTGCAGAGATGTGTGGCCACTTTACCGGAATGCCCAGCCAAGTATCGCTACTGCCCCAACGGCCGGGACCTACCAACACATAGTTTTTTCCTTCGGCTATGAACTGCTGGTTCATTTTTTCTATCTCCCAGGCGATGGTTTGGTTGTTTGACGCACTGTACCCATCGGTTTTCACATAGACGATATCGTACACATCGTTAATGACTCCATGCCCCAACGAATTGTTTGACCGCAGCAAGATTTCGTCAGTGGGGATGGTTGAGATATCTTCGTCAAGCACATCTTTCGAATCGACAATGGGGCGTATTTGCAACAAATAGAAGATTCCGGTTTTATCCTGCTCACGACTCATTGTTGCAGCAAACTCAATTTCGACCGGGCGACGCATCTCCTGCTCGCTGTAACGCAACACCAACTGCAAGATATGCGCCAATGGGAACACGTCGTGCTGCAAGATGTTGGCAAAGGTAATCACTTTGCGCCCACCGGGGTAAAGTCCGTCGCGAATCACCTGGTCGTGCGGGTCATAGGTAGAGGCAATATAACGCAGCGCACCATCTTTCTCGGCCTCCTTAACATGAAGCTTTAATAGGTTGAATCCGTCGTCAATAGAGAAGTTTTCGCCTACATTCTTCAAATCGAGCGCATAGAAATGGGTCTGCGTCTCCTTGAGTGCAATCTCCATTTCACTGGTTTGCAGTATCTGATGAGGGTGATAGGGCGAGAAACGGAGCGTCATTCCTCCATCCACAATGTATTTGCCCAAACCAAGCGCAAGATTCACCGTACCCTCTTCCGCTTTCTCATCGCCAATTGGGTAGTAATTGAGCGAACGAGCTACCCCCGACATGGACGGATAGTAACGCTCGCCGTATTGGTTGCCTACCACTTCTTGCAGAATAACAGCCATCTTCTCCTGGTCAATCACATTGGAAGTAGCTTGCATATAGGCCTTACTGTCTTTGAAATATACCGAAGCGTACACCCCTTTGATGGCATCAGATAGCATGCGCAACATTTCGTAGCGATCATCCAAGTAAGGAATCATATAGGTATTGTATATTCCAGCAAAGGGTTGATAGTGAGAATCCTCGAGAAGAGACGACGAACGGATGGCCAGAGGCGCCTTCACCACGTCGAAGAAGGTAAAGAAGTCTTCAATCAAACTATCGGGCAGTTTCGCTTTCAGGAAGTATTTCAGAATGGTATCGTCATCGGCATCCGAAAGGGCTACCTGATAGAGGTTGTTCGTATCCATAAACTCATCGAACACATCGGTACAAAGCACCAACGTTTTGGGAATGGCTACCTGTGCATTCTCAAACTCTCCGAACTCGGGGTAACGCTTCACCATGTTGTCGATAAAAGCCAAACCACGCCCTTTACCGCCCAATGAACCTTCGCCAATGCGCGCAAAGTTGGAGTAGCGATCAAAGCGGTCGCGTTTAAACACAGCGACCACCCCTTGGTTCTTCATCTTGCGGTATTTGATAATGGCCTCGAAAATAATCTTTCGATGCGCATCCACATCTTGTAGGCTGTTCCACGTGATCGGGCGTAAGAATTCGGCCACAGGAAACATGGCACGCGAGTAGAGCCAACGCGAAACATGGTTGCGCCGGATGTGGTAAAGAAGCGATTCGGCAGGGATGGCAAACAGAATATTCTGCAGCTCCTTCAGGTTCCGCACACGGGCAATCTCTTCGAGGGTATCGGGGTTGCGAAAGATAAAGTCTCCAAAGCCAAAGTCATCGGCTACGATGCGCCGTAAATCGACATCCATCTTCTTCGAGTTCTTGTCGATAAAGCTGGCACCATACTTGATCGCATAAGCAGCATTCGCCGATTCGGACGATTGAATAATCAGCGGCACAAACTCATCGCGCTTGCGCACCTCGGCACAGAGTTTGATACCGGCAAGCGAGTCTTTCTTACCACGTTCTACCCGAGGGAAACGAACATCGGTAATGATTCCGAGAATGTTGTTGGCATACTTAGTATAGATAGCCATCGCCTCTTCATAAGTGCGTGCAAGTACAATCTTCGGGCGACCGCGCATGCGGAGTGTTCGCTGATGCGCATTAAGTGCTTCGGTAGAGAACTCCTGGCTCTGCTTCAACACAAATTTATAGAGATTGGGCAAGATGGATGAGTAGAACCGAATGCCGTCTTCGACCAACAAGATGAGCTGCACGCCCACCTCGGCCACATCGTGCTCCAGGTTCATTTTATCTTCAATCAGCTTGATGATAGAGAGTAGCAAATCAGTATTGCCCAACCAGCAAAATACATATTCAAAGGCACTGAGGTCTTCGTTGATAATCCGCTTGGTGATGCCATGGCTAAACGGAGTCAAGATGACAATGGGAATATGCTCGTATTTACTCTTGATGTGACGGCCAATGTCAAAACTATCATTGTCGCCGGTGCTTGGCATACAAATGACCAGATCGAAAGAGACCTTTTCGAGTTGTGCGAATGCCTCCTCCTCGGTAGATACTTGAGTAAAACGAGGTGGGTAGCGCAAGGAGAGTGAGGTGTATTCATTGAAAATTTTTTCATCAATGCGTCCGTCGTCTTCGAGCATAAAGGCATCGTAGGGGTTGGCAATCAGTAGCACATTAAAGATACGACGCGTCATCAGGTTAGCAAACTGTGTGTCTTTAAAGTAAAGTTGATTTAATTTGTATTTACTGAGCATGATTCTCTCTCGTTATGATTTATACAAAAGTATCGAATATTGCGCAATATCGGGAATAATTGGCCGGATTTCTTTCCATGCAACAACTCTTTTCCCGGTTCTTGCAGGGCAATTCAACTATTCTTTTTACCTTTACCGCACTAAAACTGGTGTTAATCTGTGTTTTACACAAGACATTCAATTAAATACCTCATAAATTATGAAGAAAACAACCCTATTAATCGGTGGAATCATGGTGATGTCATGCGCGTCTCAACAACAAAAAATCGTCTATCCCGAGACGGCTAAAGTAGACACCGTAGATGTGTATTTCGGTACACAAGTTCCCGACCCTTATCGGTGGTTAGAAAACGACACCAGTTCGGCTACAGCTGCTTGGGTGGCAGCCGAGAATCAAGTAACGAACGACTATCTGTCTAAAATTCCTTTCCGCGAACAACTGCTCAAGCGACTAACTGAGTTGGCTAACTACGAAAAAATAGGTACTCCGTTCAAGAAACACGGCAAGTATTATTTCTACAAAAATGATGGTTTACAGAATCAGAGTGTGCTTTACGTGCAAGATACGCTAGATGGAGAACCTCGCGTGTTTCTCGATCCCAACAAGCTATCCGATGACGGCACGGTGGCATTAACCGGACTCTCCTTTTCAAAAGACGGAAAGTATGCCGCCTATACCATTTCGCGTAGCGGATCGGATTGGTCGGAAGTATTTGTAATGGACGTTGCTACCGGCCAATTGCTGGAAGACCACATTGAGTGGGCGAAGTTCGCCGGCCCTTCTTGGCGTGGCGATGGATTCTATTACAGTGCTTACGATGCACCCAAGAAAGGGAAAGAGTTCTCGAACGTGAACGAAAACCACAAAGTGTATTACCACAAACTGGGCGAGCCGCAATCGGCCGACAAGCTGGTTTATCAGAACCCCGCCTTCCCCAAACGTTTTTACAGTGCCGGCACCAGCGAAGACGAACGCATCCTTTTCTTTTACGAAGCCGGAGCCGGACGAGGCAACAACCTCTTCATGCAAAACCTCACCAAACCCGATTCCAAAATCGTGCAACTGACTACCGATTTCGAATACAGCTATTCGCCCATCGAAGTCATTGGCGACAAAATGTATCTCTACACCAACTACGGTGCCCCCAAAGGACGAGTAATGGTGGCCGATATCGACAAGCCTCTATTAGCCAACTGGACTGAACTTGTTCCAGAGAGCGAAGCCGTGCTTTCGGGTAGCCAGGTCATTGGCAACAAGCTTTTCCTCACCTATGATAAAGATGCTTCGAACCATGCCTACGTATATGATCTGGATGGGAAGTTGATGCAAGAGATTAACCTACCATCGCTTGGCTCGGTGGGTTTTAGTGGCGATAAAGACGACAAAGAGTGCTTTTTCGGATTCACCTCATTCACCACACCCGGTACCGTTTATAAATATGATGTAGATAAAAACAGCTACGAACTCTACCGTGCGCCTAAGGTAAACTTCAACGCCGATGATTTCGTGACCCAGCAGATCTTTTTTACCAGCAAAGATGGCACCAAAGTACCTATGTTCCTTACCCATAAGAAAGGATTAAAGAAAGACGGAAGCAACCCCGTGTTCTTATATGGTTATGGTGGATTCAACGTCAGCCTCAACCCCGGCTTCACAACCAGCCGCATTCCTTTCTTGGAGAATGGCGGTATCTATGCACAAGTGAACCTGCGCGGTGGTGGCGAGTATGGCGAAGCGTGGCACGTAGCCGGAACGAAAATGCAAAAACAGAACGTGTTCGACGACTTTATCGCTGCAGCCGAATACCTGATTACGGACAAATACACCAACAGCAATAAAATAGCGATCGTAGGCGGATCGAATGGCGGACTGCTCGTAGGTGCTTGCATGACCCAACGCCCGGAATTGTTCAAAGTAGCCATTCCACAAGTAGGCGTATTGGATATGCTGCGTTACCACAAGTTCACCATCGGTTGGAACTGGGCAAGTGACTACGGCACAAGTGAGGAGAGCAAAGAGATGTTCGAATACCTCAAAGCCTATTCACCGCTACACAACCTGAAACCTGGCACTACGTATCCGGCTACCCTAATCACTACAGCCGATCATGACGATCGGGTTGTTCCGGCTCACTCGTTTAAGTTTGCCGCTATGCTGCAAGCGTGCAACGATGGAACCAACCCCACCCTTATTCGCATTGATAGTAAAGCAGGGCATGGTGCAGGTAAACCCATGGCAAAGGTGCTCGAAGAGCAAGCCGATACCTACGGATTTATTATGTATAACTTGGGAATGAAGCCGAAGCTCTAAGCGAATATCATTTTATCATTATTAATCAAAATATCTCCATCAAAAGTACCACACATCGAAAGTTTTCATATATTTGTACCGTCAGCCGCTGACACTTTATCAGAATCAACCTTTAAAAGTATACTGTTATGAACATCGAGAAAATCATGTCCTCGTTAGAGGCAAAACACCCTGGTGAGTCTGAATATCTTCAAGCCGTGAAGGAAGTGCTTGTTTCCATTGAAGAGATATACAACCAACACCCCGAATTTGAGAAAGTTAAAATCATTGAGAGATTGGTTGAACCCGACCGCATCTTTACCTTTCGCGTAACTTGGGTAGATGATAAAGGCGATGTTCAAACAAACTTAGGCTATCGGGTACAGTTCAACAATGCCATCGGGCCCTACAAAGGGGGTATCCGCTTCCATGCTTCGGTCAACCTCTCCATCCTAAAGTTCTTGGCTTTTGAGCAGACGTTCAAGAATGCACTCACTACGCTGCCCATGGGTGGTGGTAAAGGGGGGTCGGACTTTTCGCCCCGTGGTAAGAGCGATGGTGAAACGATGCGATTCTGTCAGGCCTTTATGCTTGAGTTGTGGCGCCATTTAGGTCCCGACATGGATGTGCCTGCGGGCGACATCGGGGTAGGCGGACGCGAAGTGGGCTATATGTTTGGCATGTACAAGAAGCTGACTCGAGAGTTTACCGGCACCTTTACCGGCAAAGGATTGGAGTTTGGCGGTTCACTCATTCGCCCCGAGGCTACCGGCTTTGGTGGTCTCTATTTCGTGCATCAAATGCTCGAGACCAAAGGCGTGGATATTAAAGGAAAGACCGTAGCCATCTCCGGATTCGGAAACGTAGCCTGGGGCGCTGCCCTGAAAGCCACCGAACTGGGAGCGAAGGTGATTACTATCTCCGGCCCCGACGGATATATCTATGATCCGAATGGCATTAGCGGCGAGAAGATCGACTATATGCTCGAGCTCCGATCAAGCGGAAACGACATAGTAGCTCCTTATGCCGACCAGTTCGCAGGTGCTACCTTCGTAGCAGGCAAGCGTCCATGGGAAGTAAAAGCAGACATTGCACTGCCTTGCGCCACGCAAAACGAATTGAATGGAGAAGATGCCAAGCAGCTTATCCAGAACAACGTGCTTTGCGTTGGCGAAATTTCGAATATGGGTTGTACCCCCGAAGCGATTGATCTGTTTATTGAACATAAAGTGATGTATGCACCGGGCAAGGCCGTGAATGCCGGTGGCGTAGCTACCTCGGGGCTCGAAATGTCGCAGAACGCCATGCACCTAAGCTGGAGTGCGGCCGAAGTAGACGAGAAACTCCTATCGATTATGCATGGCATTCATGCACAATGTGTGAAGTATGGCACAGAACCCGATGGATATATCAATTATGTAAAGGGTGCCAACATCGGAGGCTTCATGAAGGTGGCTCATGCAATGATAGGACAAGGGATTATTTAAGGAGCAAGCGTTCCAATGCGGTGAAACTGCGGTTCCTCCGCATTGAAACAAAAGTTTCACCTTGGAGAAACAAAAGTTTCACCGCATTGAAACAAAACAACGAGCGTTACCTCCTCCTTATATTAAGGAGGCGGGTAACGCTTACTTTTTGCCCCAACCGGTTCCATATTCGACTTAAATCTGTAACTTTGCCTCTTCAAACTTTAAACTACACAAGATGGTACAACCCGAATTAAAGATGCGCCGCGATAAAATACGCTGGCTTATGGCTCAACAAGGTATTGATGCCGCACTCATTACCTGCAATGTAAACCTGCTCTATACGTATGGCCAAGTGGTCAGCGGATACCTATACCTCCCACTCAATGCTCCTGCACGCTTATTTGTGAAACGCCCCAACAACATTACGGGCGAACACATCTTCTCCATCCGCAAGCCGGAGCAGATACTTGATCTGCTGAAAGAGAACGATCTTCCGCTCCCCACCAAACTGATGCTCGAGGGTGATGAGTTGCCCTATTCGGAATACCTCCGTTTGGCAGCGATGTTTCCCGACGCAGAGGTTGTCAATGGAACGTCTCTCATTCGCCAAGCGCGGAGCATCAAAACGCCCGTCGAAATAGAACTGTTTCGCCGTGCGGGTGTAGCTCATGCAAAGGCATACAGCAACATTCCGTCCGTCTATCGGCCCGGCATGACCGATGTGGAGTTCTCTATTGAGATCGAACGCCTCATGCGCCTCGAAGGCTGCTTGGGCATCTTCCGCGTATTTGGACAAAGCATGGAGATTTTCATGGGTAGTCTGCTTGCAGGCGATAATGCCGCCTCCCCTTCACCTTATGACTTTGCGCTCGGGGGCGAAGGATTAGATTCGGCACTACCCGGAGGCGCCAATGGAACGGTCTTGCAAGAGGGACATAGCGTAATGGTAGATTTGGGTGGAAACTTCAACGGATACATGAGCGACATGAGCCGTGTGTTCTCCATTGGAAAATTAAAAGAAGAAGCATACATTGCCCATCAAGTATGTTTGGATATTCAGGAGCAGGTTGCAGCCATGGCTCAACCGGGGGCCGTATGCGAAGATCTGTACCATGCTGCCATCGAACTGGTGACCAAGGCCGGATTTGCCGACTACTTCATGGGTGTTACGCAACAAGCCCGCTTCATCGGCCACGGCATCGGACTCGAAATTAACGAGGCACCCGTCATTGCACCGCGTGTGAAACAACAATTAGAACAGGGTATGGTCTTTGCGCTCGAACCCAAAATCGTGCTTCCGGGCATAGGGCCGGTAGGTATCGAGAACTCTTGGGTAGTCACTGCCGAAGGGGTAGAAAAACTAACCCTCTGCAACGAAGCGATCATCGAGCTGTAAATCCTACTGTTCTAGGCTCTTCAACCCCATTTTAGCTGCCCGCTCGAGCATAAATGCTCGGGCGGCTTCGTATTCGTTAGGAATCACACCATCCAGAATGGCATCTTTAATTGCGCTTTTCAATGACCCTACCTCTCTACAAGGCTGCAAGCCGAATATCTCCATAATCTCCTCACCACTCACAGGGGGCTGAAAGTTGCGCACCCGATCTTTCTCTTCCAAATCCTTTAGTTTCTGACGAACCAGCTGGAAGTTGTTCAAGAAACGTTGCTTACGGTCTGCGTTTTTCGACGTAATATCGGCTTCGCACAACACCATCAAATCGTCAATGTCATCGCCTGCCTCGCACAGCAATCGGCGCACGGCAGAGTCCGTCACGATATCATCTGCAATCACAATGGGGCGCATGTGCAAACTTACCATCTTTTGAACGTACTTCATCTTCTCGTTCATCGGCAACTTCATGTTGCGAAAAAGCGTAGGAATCATTCGTTCGCCAATGAAGTTATGGTTGTGGAAAGTCCAACCGGCCCTCGGTTCCCAACGCTTGGTTGCCGGCTTGGCAATGTCGTGCAGCAAAGCCGCCCAGCGCAACCAGAGGTTATCGGTGGCTTTGCTGATGTTGTCGAGCACCTCGAGTGTATGGTAGAAATTGTCCTTATGCGCCCGCCCGTTACGGGTCTCAACTCCTTGCAACGCAACCAGTTCGGGGAAGATGAGTTCGAGCAATCCGCTACGGTCAAGGTCAATAAACCCTTTCGAGGGTATGGGCGAAAGAATAATTTTGTTCAGCTCGTCGGCAATGCGTTCGCGCGAGATAATAGAGATGCGTTCGCGGTTGCGGCAAAGTGACTCAAAGGTATCGTCGTCGATATAGAAATTGAGTTGTGTGGCAAAACGGATGCAGCGCATCATGCGCAGGGGGTCGTCACTGAACGTGATATCGGGATCGAGCGGCGTACGAATGGTTCGCTCTTTCAAATCGTTGATCCCACCAAACGGGTCGATCAGCTCGCCAAAGCGGCCTTTATTCAAGCAGATAGCCATTGCGTTGATGGTAAAGTCGCGCCGATTCTGGTCATCTTCCAAGGTTCCATCCTCTACAATCGGCTTGCGCGAATCGCGTTGATAGGACTCCTTGCGAGCACCCACAAACTCCACCTCGATGCCGTGATATTTCACTTGTGCCGTGCCGAAAGTTTTGAAAACAGACACCTTTGCACCACGTCCCAAACGCTTGCCCAGCGCTTGAGCCATCTCGATGCCACTGCCTACCACCACCACATCTATATCTTTCGAAGGGCGTTGCAGAAAAATATCGCGAACATAACCACCCACGACGTAGCAGTCCAACCCCAACTCATCGGCCGTTGAAGATATCTGTTCGAAGATGGGTTCGTTAAAATACTGCTTCAGTTCTTCTTGCGTCAACTCTATCATGAAGTTATCTATTTTACGTTTTAGAGGCGCAAAGATACGGGTATTAAATGAAATTCGTTCAACGTAGATTGGGAAAATCGTTTAGTAATAGTATCTTTGTATAAAAAAAAGATGTTTAAGAAATTAGTGGCCATAGAGCCCGTAAGTTTAATTCCTTCGGCAGAAGCAAAACTTCACTCCTTTGCCGAGCAAGTTGTAATGTATGATAATATCCCGCAAAGCGATTCGGAAATGGCCGAAAGAATTGGGGATGCAGATGCCGTGTTGTTGAGCTATACCTCAAATCTCGGTAAAGAGGTTATGGAAAAGTGTCCCAATATTAACTATATTGGCATGTGTAACTCTCTCTATTCTCCCGAAAGTGCAAACGTGGATATTCTTTATGCCAATTCTCGTGGAATTACTGTTACCGGGATTCGTGATTATGGAGATGAGGGTGTGGTAGAATATGTAATAAGTGAGCTTGTACGCTGCTTGCATGGTTTTGGAACCGATAAAGCGGGTAATCCGGAAAAGCCATGGAATGGAATAGTAGAGGAAATAACCGGCATGACGTGTGGTATTGTTGGATTAGGAAAATCGGGTGGTATGATTGCCGATGCGCTTAGCCTATTCGGAGCCGAGATCTATTATGTTGCTCGTAGCGAAAAGGAGTGGGCACGTGAAAAAGGATATAAGTTTGTTCCTATAAATGAGCTTTTAGAGAAGAGTGAAGCTGTTTTTTGTTGCCTGAATAAACACACCGTATTGCTACACGAAAAGGAGTTTGAAAGCCTTGGAAATCACAAGCTGTTATTTAACACAGGCCTGTCTCCCGCTTGGGATGAGGAGCCTTTTGCGAAATGGATTGAGGGCGACAACCGTTGCTACTGCGATACATTAATAGCGTTGGGAGATAAGAAGTATCTTTCTCATCCCAATGTGAGATGCATAGAGGTATCAACCGGAAGAACAAGACAGGCTTTTGATAGATTGAGCGAAAAGGTACTGGCTAATATCACTGCGTATTTAGCAAAATAGTTTGCACAACATAAAAAAACAACAGCGTATTCATGGACTTAAAAAGCATGAATACGCTGTTTGTTTTACCGCTATAAAGCATAGTGAGGATGAAACCTAAAACACAATTGGCGAAACAATATTCTGCAAGGTTTCGATCACACTCCATCCTGCAATTTCGGGAGTACTGCTATACACATTTACAACCGCATCTACCTGATCATTCTTGATTTGAATGACATGTCTGTCGCCAATATATCCCGGGGTAGAGGTTATCGTTACACCAACATTATCCGGACCCACTGATGCAATAGACGCTGCCACTGATACGTTAACCTGAGTGGGGAGCATGGCAATAGCCTCTGTGGCTGTGCCGCTAAACACCTGTTTTTTAGTATCCTGCAATTCGGGCGAATATAGTTTAGTGAAGCGTAAAGGGCGAGGGCTCTTTTCGGTGTCGAATGTCACTGATGCATTACCCATAAGGGTAGCCGTGCGAAGTACGTCAAACCCACCAATGGCACCCGATGCGATGTAGATACGTGCATTGTTCGCTTTAGCAGCCTGTGCAGCCTCGGTATAGAATGCTTTGTCGGCAAATGCGCCAATGGATAAGGTAACGATAGAAGATCCATTCTTCAATGCTGCAATAGCAAATTCTTTAAGGCCGGAAGGTGAAGCTGTTTCAATGATATAATCGGGCTTGGTGGCTAATAGTTCATCTATTGATGTGTAGGCAACGCATGAATAGCCTTGATTGGCTCTGTTTATTTTCTCCGCTATTCGGTTTGCCTTAGCTGCGGTGCGCGACATTGCACCTACAAGTTTGTATTCGGGTAGTAGACCATTTAAAAGACCATTCGTAATAATTTCAGCGAGGTATCCACACCCCACAATTGCTAATGTGTACATGTTGTTGCTTTGTTTGAGTTAATTATTTTTAGCTTATATTTTAATTGTATCAATTACAAAGATAGCCACTACTAACCGATTTTACCAATCTACGTTGAACTAATTTCATTTCCCCCTCGATGGGCGGTGAAACAAAGCAGGCAGCACGATCAATTCAGCGGTATTGCTTCCTTCAATTTCGCTTTTTATCGTATCTTTGCACAAGTAATCTAAAGAACAACAAAATGAAGAAAGGGATCATTCTGATGTGTTGCACCTTGTTGCTGGCTTCGTGCGGTAATGATGCAACACAAAAAGCGACCGAGAAACTATCAGTGGCACAGGCTGCTTTCGAGCGTGGCAACTATAACGAAGCAAAGATTCAGCTCGACAGCATCAAGTTGCTTTACCCCAAAGCGTTCGACGTGCGCCGCGAGGGCAACAAACTGATGCAACAAGTAGAACTGAAAGAGCAGCAACAAAGCTTGGCTTACCTCGACAGCATGATGCAGACGAAGCAAGAGGAACTCAAAGCGATCGTTGGAGCGTATACGTTGGAGAAAGATGCCACCTATCAGGAAGAAGGAAACTACTTCTGGCCAACGCAAACAGTGGAGAAAAACTTGCATCGTTCTTTCCTGCGTTTTCAAGTCAATGAGCAAGGGGTGATGATTATGACCTCGATTTACTGCGGCCGTAGCCATATTCATCACTTTGCAGTGAAGGTAACAGCTCCCGACGGCACCTTTGCCGAAACTCCTGCATCGACAGACAGTTATGAAACCACCGACTTGGGCGAAAAGATTGAAAAAGCTGACTTCACCATGGGATCGGACGGAAATGTGATGGGCTTTCTCTACCTGAACCGGGACAAAAACATCAAAGTAGAATACATTGGCGAGCGGAAGTACTCATTTAACATGACTCCGGCAGACCGACTGGCACTAACCAAAGTATATGAACTCTCACAACTACTCTCGTCCATGGAGCAGATCAAGAAAGAGGCGGAAGAGGCTAAACTGAAAATAGGGTTCGTAAAGAAACTGATTGAGAAGAGAAGTACGGAAGAGCCGGTGAAGTAAGAAAGCAGGGCAACCGTTTGTTACCCTCTTTCGATGAGTCATTTTACCCTACGGTTCAACTGATTGTTTGCCTTGACAGGCTTTGACTTACCAATGCGCTTGCCGGTAGGTTGACTCTTATCCTTCGTTTTGGGATGCCCATCACCGGGACGAGCATTACTCTTTCTGATAGTCATACGTTTATCGATGTTATTAAATGAGGCCACAAAGATAAGCATAATGAGCGTTATCTATAATCTTTTCAACGCCAATTTTATCACCTTCTCGACCCGAGCCTCGGGCTCTTCTTTCAAAATGGCCAAGACCACCTTCTGCGAAGGGGCAGCAGCAAAACCAAGCATGGTCAATGCAGCAATGGCCTCCTCTTGCACGGCAACACTCATGGCCGTTTGCAACATACCACCCGACAGCGTACCACCTGCGGGAACAGCCGTTTTTATCTTATCCTTGAGGTCAACAATGACACGCTGTGCCGTCTTTAGACCGATGCCTTTGACGGTCTTCAACACACCAGTGTTCTCGGTGCTGATGACGTTGATCAGTTCGCTTGGCGAGAGCGCAGAGAGAATCATGCGGGCTGTATTGCCTCCGATGCCCGATACCGAGATCAATTGCAGAAAGAGCTCCCGCTCCTGCTTGTCGGCAAAACCATATAAAATGTATGCATCTTCGCGGATAGCCTCGTGGATATATAATTTACAACTTGCTTTACCTTGAATGGCAGAGTAGGTATTTAACGAAATACTGATTCCGTACCCCAACCCATTGCAATCAACCACTGCGGTTGCCGGACTCAGCTCGACAAGATCTCCTTTAATATATTCTATCATAATACTTGTATAAACGTATGCGCACTAGAAAAACTAACTTTAACACCAAAGTAAACGAAACAAAAGATGAAATGATTACTTTTGCGCATAAAGATAAGAAATGTGTTTAACTAAATCAATAAAAGCATGAAAAAAGTAAGAGCAGCCATTGTTGGTTATGGTAATATTGGCCGTTACGTTTTGGAGGCACTGCAAGCAGCCCCCGATTTTGAAGTAGCAGGTGTGGTTCGTAGGGCAGGAGCCGAGAATAAACCGACAGAGCTCAATGACTACCCCGTTGTGAAGGAGATCAAAGAGCTCGAAGGAGTCGACGTAGCCATTCTTTGCACGCCAACACGTAGCGTAGAGAAATATGCCAAAGAGATTTTGGCAATGGGTATCAATACGGTAGACAGTTTCGATATCCACACCGGCATTCTCGATCTACGTCGCGAGCTCAACGGCTGTGCCAAAGAACACAAAGCCGTTTCGATTATCTCTGCCGGATGGGATCCGGGTAGCGACTCTATCGTTCGCACCCTGCTAGAGGCTATTGCTCCGAAAGGAATTACCTATACGAACTTCGGTCCCGGCATGAGCATGGGGCATACGGTAGCTGTAAAAGCAATACCGGGCGTGCAAGCCGCCTTGTCTATGACCATCCCCACGGGTACAGGCATCCATCGCCGCATGGTCTATATCGAAGTGAAAGAGGGATATGTCTTTGAAGAGGTAGCTGCCGCTATCAAGAGTGATGCTTATTTTGCGAATGACGAAACACACGTAAAACAAGTACAAAACGTTGATGCATTGCTCGACATGGGACATGGCGTAAACCTTACCCGCAAAGGGGTATCGGGTAAAACTCAAAACCAGTTGTTCGAGTTCAATATGCATATCAACAATCCGGCTCTTACGGCACAGGTATTGGTGTGCACAGCTCGTGCTTCCATGAAGCAACAACCGGGGTGCTACACCATGGTCGAGGTTCCTGTGATTGACTTGCTACCGGGCGATCGCGAAGCGTGGATCGGACACTTGGTGTAAAGTATTGAGGACACTCTTTGAGCAAGTAAACAAAAAAACAATTGAGCGTTTTTTTAAGACACAGGGTCTTAAGGAAACGCTCAATTTGACAAACTACATCAAGAATTCCGATTATTGGCGTATCTTTACGGCCTCAAAAGAAGTAAAGACAAAATGGTAAAGAAGAACAAACATCGATATTCTCAAGGCGAAGAGCTCGCCAACACACTCAGTCACGGAGGCGGTATAGCATTGGGCATAATAGCCGGATTCTTTCTGCTTAGTAAAGCCACTACAAGTACCGAGCCTGATTGGGCAGTAGTTAGTGTGTTCATTTATCTCATAGGTATGCTCTCCTCGTACATCTCTTCCACTTGGTATCATTCCTGTCGTCCTGGCCCACTGAAAGCGTTGCTTCGCAAGTTTGACCACGGAGCTATTTATTTACATATTGCAGGTACTTATACCCCTTTTACTTTATTGGTAATGCGCCAAGCCGGCAGCTGGGGATGGAGTATCTTCGCTTTCGTTTGGTTATGCGCCATCGTTGGATGCATCTTAAGCTTCACTCGATTAAAAGAGCACAGTAACCTCGAAACCATTTGCTACGTTGCGATGGGAGCTTCTATTTTAACTGCGATGAAACCCCTACTCGACTGTCTATCGGGCATCGACGCTACAGCTTCTTTCTGGTGGCTTATCGGTGGAGGCGCAGCTTATATTGTCGGTGCAGCCTTTTATTCACTACGCAAACCCTATATGCACTCGGTTTTTCATCTCTTTGTAATCCTGGGGAGTATTGGACACATCATTGCCATTTGGATTATTTTATAAGTCAAAGAATCTAAAATAGTTCCCAAATCGGAAGACTTTCTGTATCAGACAGAAAGAAAACATTCCCGAAATTATAGTCAAAAGCCTATCGATCTATCAGTATATCTACTATCTTTGTACTCGCTTTCGGCACTAAAAAGAGGTTTAGTCATAAGGGAACGCCGTGCAAATCGGCGACAGTACCCGCTGCTGTAATTCTTGAAGAATCCGTACAAAATGTCACTGCATCTAACCGCTGATGTGGGAAGGCGTTACGGGGGAGAGATAAGTCAGAAGACCTGCCGAAAAGCATAAAACATAGTATCAATTTCCAAAAACTTTCGGGAGTTAAAGTCATGAACTACGCTGAAATTTGTATCATCAAACGCGATGGTAAAAGAGAGGATTTCTCTATTAGTAAGATTAAGAGCGCCATTACAAAGGCGTTCAGTGCATCGGGCATCACCGATGAGCCGACCTTAGTGGCCGACATCACCATGAATGTAATCAACAAGTTCTCTACCCCCACCATCACCGTGGAGGAGATTCAAGACTTGGTCGAAAAAGAGCTGATGAGGGTGCGCCCGGAGGTAGCTAAGAAGTACATCATCTATCGCGAATGGCGCAATACGGAACGCGAAAAGAAGACACAGATGAAACACGTAATGGATGGCATTGTAGCCATCGATAAGAATGACGTGAACCTGAGCAATGCCAACATGAGTAGCCACACTCCTGCCGGGCAGATGATGACTTTCGCCTCGGAGGTAACCAAAGATTATACGTATAAATACCTGTTGCCCAAGCGTTATGCCGAAGCACATCAACTGGGCGATATCCACATTCACGATCTCGACTATTACCCTACCAAAACCACCACGTGCATTCAGTACGATATGGACGATCTGTTCGAACGTGGTTTCCGCACGAAGAATGGTAGCATCCGCACCCCGCAAAGCATACAGAGCTATGCCACGCTGGCCACTATTATTTTTCAGACCAACCAGAACGAACAACATGGCGGACAGTCTATTCCGGCATTCGACTTCTTCATGGCTAAGGGGGTAATCAAATCATTTCGCAAGCACCTGGCCTCATTTATCGGTTTCTACATCTCCATAAACCAAGGCCCAGTGGTCGAAGAAAAAGCCATTCGCGCCTTGGCAGCCGAACATCTTTCGTCGATCAAACCCACCGAACTTGAACGGGAGACTTTCCGAGCGGCACTCGCAGCGTTGCAAATCAAAATGGAGAAAGAGCACCTGTACCAGATTACTGAAAAAGCGTTCGCTCAAACACGAAAAGACACGCATCAGGCTATGGAAGGCTTCATTCACAACCTCAACACGATGCACTCGCGCGGAGGAAATCAAGTCGTATTCAGCTCCATCAACTACGGAACAGACACTTCGGCCGAAGGACGCATGGTTATCGAAGAGCTATTGAAAGCTACCATCGAGGGACTGGGCGAACGGGGTGAAGTGCCGGTATTTCCTATTCAGATATTCAAAGTGAAAGACGGTGTGTCTTATTCAGATGAAGACATGGCCAAGGCAATGACCAACTTTGAAGCTGCCGAAGCGGGTGAGCTGAAATTCAGTACGCCCAACTTCGACCTCTTTCTAACGGCCTGCCGCACTACGGCCAAAGCACTTTTCCCTAACTTTATGTTTCTCGATGCACCGTTTAATCTAAACGATAAATGGGAAGCCTCCGACCCCAAGCGCTACCGTTACGAATTGGCAACCATGGGTTGCCGCACGCGCGTATACGAAAACGTAGCGGGTGAGAAAAGCTCATTGGGTCGTGGCAATCTCTCCTTTACCACGCTTAACATGCCACGCTTAGCCATCGAAGCCCGCATCAAGGCCGAAGGCCTTATCGAAGAGAGCCACAACAAAGATGCGGTGGAGCAGAAGGCAAAAGAAATCTTCCTCGAATCGGTACGCGAAATGTCGGCATTGGTGGCCGAGCAACTCTATGCACGCTACCAATATCAACGTACCGCACTGCCACGTCAATTCCCCTTCATGATGGGAAATGACGTATGGAAGGGTGGCGCTGCGCTTGACCCCGGCCAAGAGATAGGCGATGTGTTACGTAGCGGCACACTCGGCATCGGCTTTATTGGCGGACACAATGCCATGGTAGCGCTTTACGGCGATGGGCACGCTCACAAACAGCAGTCGTGGGATACACTTTACGAAGCCGTGATGGAGATGAACCGCGTGGCCGATGAATACAAAGCGAAATACAACCTCAATTATTCGGTATTGGCTACTCCGGCCGAAGGACTTTCGGGCCGTTTCACACGCATGGATCGCCGTAAGTATGGCACTATCGCCGGTGTTACCGACAAGGATTACTATGTGAACTCCTTTCACATCGACGTAAAAGAGGCAGTCAGCATCACCGAAAAGATTAAGCTCGAAGCACCCTTTCACGCCATCACTCGTGGTGGACACATCACCTATGTGGAACTCGACGGAGAGGCACAAAAGAACATCCGCGCCATTGCTAAGATCGTGAAAGTAATGCACGATGAAGGTATCGGTTACGGCTCCATCAATCATCCCGTGGATACGTGTCACAATTGTGGATACAAAGGGGTTATTTTCGATAAATGTCCGGTTTGCCAGAGCGAGAAGATCTTGCGCATGCGTCGCATCACAGGTTACTTAACGGGAGATTTGAATTCGTGGAACTCTGCTAAGCGATCAGAAGAAAAAGACCGGGTGAAGCACAATTAATGAACATTCTATACACCTATCCCGAGACGATTGTTGATGGCGAAGGCATCCGGTACTCCATTTACTTGGCGGGGTGTGAACATCGTTGCCCGGGTTGCCATAATCCTGAGAGCTGGAATCCGCATGCCGGTTCGGAACTGACGGAGGAGCGCATCTCAGCTATCATCCGAGAGATAAACGTCAACCCTTTGCTGGATGGCGTTACGTTCTCGGGGGGTGATCCGTTTTTTCATCCTGAAGCTTTCTTGTTACTCATTGAGCGCATCCGTCGAGAAACGCAACAGAACATCTGGTGCTATACCGGATATACCTACGAAGAGATTGTGAGCGATCCGCGACTTGCTCCACTACTCGAGTACATTGATGTGTTAGTCGAAGGTCGTTTCGTTGAAACACTGTATTCGCCACACTTGGAGTTTAGAGGAAGCAGCAATCAACGAATAATGCGACTTCCTCGGTAAACAACCCTTTCTTCTGTTTGTTTCTATCTTAAAATCGTTCTTTATGATGAAGCCAGCAACTTCCGCTATTGAATATACCGATGGACTCCCTGTTCCTCAACGAATAGGAGCGATTGTTGGTATATCTTTTGCCCTGACTATGGCCGTACTCGATATTAATATTGTCAATATTGTTCTGCCAACATTATCAAATGACTTTGGGACGTCTCCTTCTATCACTACGTGGATCATTAATGGTTATCAGTTAGCCATTGTTGTTTCCCTACTCTCGTTTGCTTCTTTGGGTGAACTATTCGGTTACCGTCGGATCTTCCTTTCTGGCATCGGGTTGTTCTGCATCACTTCGCTAATTTGTGCGTTGTCCGACTCGTTCTGGACACTTTTGGTCGCGCGTATTTTTCAAGGATTTAGTGCTTCGGCTATCACGAGTGTCAACACGGCACAGTTGCGCACCATTTATCCACGCCATCAGATCGGTCGCGGTATGGGCATCAACGCGATGGTAATTGCTATCGCTGCAGCTGCGGGCCCTTCTGTAGCCAGTAGTATTCTTTCTGTTGCAACCTGGAATTGGTTATTTGCTATTAATATCCCATTAGGAGTAGTTGCTTTAGCATTGGGATATAAGTATTTGCCGCGCCAAGAGCAACGCTCGTCACTCCAATTTGACCGCATCAGTGCCTTGGCCAATGCAGTTACTTTTGGCTTACTGATTTTCACCCTCGATGGATTTTCGAACAATCAACCTTGGGAACAATTACTGATTCAAGGCATTATTGTCATAGTAGTCGGTACCTATTATATACGTCGACAACTGACACAACCTTCGCCATTACTGCCTATCGATCTCATGAAAATCCCTATTTTCAGTTTCTCCATTATCACAAGTATTTGTTCATTTACCGCACAGATGCTAGCGTTGGTGTCACTTCCTTTCTTTCTACAGCAAACACTAGGACATAGTCAAGTGATGACGGGATTATTACTTACCCCATGGCCTATCGCCATATTAATTGCTGCGCCCATAGCCGGTTTTTTGGTCGAGCGACAGGTTCATGCCGGCATATTGGGTAGCATAGGCATGTTGATATTTGCAACCGGATTATTTTCGCTCTCTACGCTAACCTACGAATCGTCCGAAATTGCCATCATCTGGCGATTGGCACTCTGCGGTATCGGCTTTGGGTTGTTTCAAACGCCCAACAACAGCACCATCATCTCTTCGGCCCCAATGAATCGTTCGGGGGGTGCTAGCGGTATGCTTGGCATGGCACGCTTGTTGGGACAGACCTTCGGAACCACTGCTGTAGCTTTACTGTTTAGCTTCGTTTCACCAAATCAAAGTACAACTAGTTGCCTGTTGGTAGGTGGTGGATTTGCTATTGTAGCCGCCATTGTTAGCGGATTGCGAATGACTAAGTCTAATTCCTTCTTCCCCTGAGGGTGGCAAGCGCATACATAGCGAAATTAAGATAAAATGGAAGAATAAATGCTTGAAATCTCCAAAAATTACGGACCTTTACAGCCGTTATTTGATAGCATTGCACCACAAAACGTGGAAACAATTTAAAATAAGAAGGTATGGATTTAACCTCACTCCCCGAGAAAGCAAAGCGAGTAGAAAAGGAGAGCAAAGCGTTTTTCAAGGCCATTAAGAAGGGGCGTCTTCGCGAACTGGACGATACAATACATTGGCTACATGAAGAAGAATTTCGTGTTACTGATTGTTTGGAGTGTGCCAACTGCTGTCGCACCTTGGGCCCTCGCATCACCGATAAAGACATCGAACGCATCGGCAGCAATCTGCGCATGAAACCTGCTGAGGTGATAACGACCTATTTACGCATCGACGAAGATGGCGATTATGTGTTTAAAGAGATGCCTTGCCCATTTCTAGCGGCCGATAACTATTGCTTCATTTACGAAGATAGGCCCAAAGCTTGTCGTGAATATCCACACACAGATCGGAAGAAGTTTCATCAAATTCATGCACTGACCGTGCGCAATGCTGCTACCTGTCCGGCCGTATTTAATATCTTGGAACGTCTTAAACGAGAGTTTTAATAGATTAGTGGCTTAACGGAACACTGATACCCAAATAGAAATCGGCAGCAGTACTTTTAACCGGGACAAACTCCGATGACACCTTGGTCAACATATAGTCTGATCCCACAAAGAAGTTGATCCAACAAGGTGAGAAGTTCAGCGCCAGTCCGTAAGTTTGGAATTGACTGTGAATAAAGGAGTAACTCAACGCAGCCTCAAACCACTTGATGGGGCGGTAGCTGGTAGAGAGTGTAAGCTCGGTATAAGCCTTGGGCTGATAAAATCGGGTACTCGACAAGAGTCCGAAGGTAAGTTTATCTTTCAGCAATTCATATTCGCCGCCCACATTGAGTGTGCTTCTGAGCCGGGTAGTACGCTTCTTTTGACCTTGTTCGCGAAAGTGAGTAAGGGCTTCCAGATCATCGATCATTGAATCGAACTGGTCGCTCAGGCTTGGCTGGTCTGGTGCCGACTCATTAATCGCCAAATCGAATCCGTCAAATTCAAAGTTCCCATTGGCAACACCATACACCCCTTTACCCCAATTGATAAACCCAAAATCGAGCAATGCAGCCGAAAGCGTGAGTTTGTTTGTCAACCGATAAGAAGCACCGAGGTCGACACCTGCGCCATAGCCGGCAATGCCTGCACCATCTACGTCGAAGCCGCTGATGTAAGGCCGGCCTTCCTTATCTAACTTCTCTTCGGTTTTCAATCCCTTCACCGAAGCATGGAGTGTACCTTGCGAAGTGATGTTCCACTGTCCGGCATTCATCACTGCATGCAACTGATCGATTTGCGCTTCGGCCGATCCGACTCCTAACAAGAGTTTCAGCTTACCCCCCACGGTTAACTTATCGTTAATGGGTCGCGAGTAGCCTACACCTGCTTCTACATAAGATTCGGCTGTACTTTTCAGGTTACGGATATCGTAGGTAGTGCCCTCTGCTCCGTTGCCTCTCTTCATCAGTTCGAACAAGGACTTTGGTGCGCTTAGACCGGCGTTTGCGCGGAGCGAGAGGTCAACCGACCAAAAGCCCTGATCCGAGTACCAGCCTGCACCGAGAAACTGCGTAGCTAAACCGGTGTAGATGCGATTGTCTGTTTTCAGTCCATTTAGGAAGTCATCGGCATCCACCGATGAGTCGAGAAAAAGAACCGTTTCATCTCCTTTGGGGTAAACGAGCTGATCGAGCGTCAGTCCGTTGGTCGAGAACGAGGGGTTCACCGTGCCCAATACGGGAATAGAAACATAACCTCGTTCGGGTCTGAATGCAGGGTTCTGCAAGCTTCTCACTGTAGCACTTTTCATGAAGTAAGAAGTTCGCGACTGTTGAGCAGCCAGTTCGCTAACAGCTGCCGAGCAACAGATGAGGGTAGCGAGCAGTGCCAACTTAGGGTGAGTCAATCGACTATCGAAGTTAGTCAATCGATTGTTAAAGTAAGTCAATCGCTTATTTAAGGGGATCAATAGATAATTCATACGTGTTTCTTCTTGTTTTGACGTCATAGCTTAATGCCTCCACTGGTTTTTAATTGAAGCGCCATGGTCACTTTCTGATTCTTGTTCAAATACTCTCCTGTCACTTGTGTCGTATCGTCTTTCGGTCTGCCCGAGAGCGCAAGCTCCAGTTCAATGTTACGCGCATCCTTCATCTTGGGCAAATCTTTTGATTGAAAGGCGAAGGAGACCTCCTTCGGCCCTTTTCCTACCACCTGTTGCGGCGGCAAATCAATATCAAGACGCTTGCCTGCAGCATCGGTAATGTACATCTTCACATCGATATTGAAAGGAAACTCATTGTTGAACGTGCCATAAATGGTTGTGGTTCCTGAAGAGAAAAGATAGTCAACAAGCGTCTCATCAAAAGCATTCTTGATAGTTTCGGTGCTCATAGCACGAAACCTCGCCGACGGAATAAAAGGCAGATCGAGTATGTATTTGAAGCTTTTTAGGGCAGTAATGCCAGAGCCGATAGACTTAATTGTCGCGGCAACATCAATTTGCCGGGGTGTTCCTTCAATGAGTTGATCAATATCTTTGCTTATGGTCGCCGAATAAGAGGGAGATTCAAGCGCAAAATCCGAAGCAATCGTAAAGACGGATTCAACCGGTGGTGAGCCGTATGCACCTTGGCTGCCTTTCAGTTTCAAAGAGCCCTCAATCTTACCGTCTCCTTCTACATCGGCATCAATGGTAAAAGTGGGATACTGGAGCCCTAATACAAAGTTTTCGGGGAACATCTCGTCTAAACCGTCAATGCTAAAACAAAAACCAGGCAAAGCGATTCCGCCTTCGGGCATCCATGAGTTGTTGAAGTTCGGAATCGAAGGCAGCTCCGGAATCTGAAACGGAACCTTTACTTCGCCTTCAAAGCGCATGTAATAGTCTCCTAGTTCTGTGGTGTCTAACTCAGTAATTTGGTCCAGATCAATCACGTCATTTACTTTAATAACGCCCGTGCCTAGCGGAATCGACCACTCCTTGCCCACCGTTAAATCGTCTGTATTGAGATCGCCTAAATCATACCTGCTATCTACGCAAGATATAAACAAAAAAAGAGCTACGAGCCACATGTATTTGCTGACTTTCGCATGGGTATACTTCATCATATCCAGTATTATTTATTTTGTGTTAAAGCGGTGCAAAGGTAACCAATTCTTTATAAACTTCATCTTTCTTAGACAAACATAAAACGCTATCCATCTTTGGTTAGCCAAAACGATATCAATGACTTAGAGAAGAGCATTCAAACTAATCACTGATATAAAAAAAGAGCGGATGCTTCAAAACGAGGTTTGAAACATCCGCCTATAGTAAGGGGTAGAGAGTTACTTCTTAAAAGAAATACCGAAGAACGTCATTAAAGTTCGCCCAAAGGAGCAAGCCAAAGAGCAGAAACATACCCACCATTTGAGCGTACTCCATAAACTTGTCGCTGGGTTTGCGACGCGCAATAATCTCGTAGAACAAGAACAGCACATGCCCACCATCGAGCGCAGGTATGGGAAGAATGTTCATGAATGCCAGTATGATCGAAAGGAAGGCAGTCATGTACCAGAACTGATGCCAATCCCATGTAGCCGGGAAGATACTACCGATAGTACCGAAACCTCCCAACTGTTTGGCACCCTCTTTCGAGAAGAGGTATTTCATGTTACCCACATAACCCTTGAGTGTCTTCACGCCAAGCGCTGCACCGGCAGGAAAGGAGGAGGCAAAGCTATAGTTCGTTTTCACCACAGGAATCAGCCGGCTGATGTTGGCCACTGGGAAAACGCCTATTTGGAAAGCAGAGTCGGTACGCAGCGTAAGGGTATCGGTTACCCCGCCGCGCACGTAAGTCAAAGCGACAAGATGCGGATCAATACTATCGCCACGCAAAGCAGCCGCACGCTGCTGACGATCGGCCATGGCAGCCTTGAAGTCGGCATAAGCGATGGGCTTGCCATCCAGCGCAATGATGCTGTCGCCCACTTGAATGCCCGCAGTCATAGCCGGCGACTGAGCGATCAGGCTATCGATAACAAAGGGGAAACGGTAAGAGGCAAAGCGAATGCTGTCGCCCATCAAACGCTGCATCATATCTTCGGGGATGAAGACAGAGGCTTTTACGCCATCACGCAGTACGGTTACTTCGCGCGCATCGGCTATCTGACTAAGCATATCGCCATCGTAGCGGACAAAAGGCACACCATCGGCCGAAATCAGCACGTCGCCATCACAAAAGCCTACCTTCTTGGCGGTTTCGTTAAACTCCATGCCCAGCGGTGCTTGCTGCACAGGAATATACTCGTCACCCCAAGCAAATAGAATCATGGAGTAGATAAAGAGAGCGAGCAGGAAGTTAAACAATACCCCACCCACCATGATGAGCAAACGCTGCCAAGCCGGCTTCGAGCGAAACTCCCAAGGCTGTTCGGGTTGTTTCATCTGATCGGTATCCATCGACTCATCGATCATACCGGAGATTTTGACATAACCGCCTAAGGGCAACCAGCCTATAGCATATTCGGTATCACTCTTGCGCGGTTTAAATTTGAACAGCGTGAACCAAGGATCGAAGAAAAGGCAGAACTTTTCGACACGTACTTTGAATAAGCGAGCAAAAAGAAAATGTCCGCCCTCGTGAACAATAACGAGCAGCGAAAGGCTCATGATCAGTTGCAGGGCACGGATTAAGAATGTTTCCATTTATTTAAATTATGAATGATAAATTAGTTGTTATGAATAAGTTGAGTTGCTATGCGTCGCGCTTCGGCATCGGTAGCTACATAATCATCGTAAGTAGGTGCAGAGACAAAGCTAACCCGATTCATGGTTTGTTCGATTACATCGCTCATGCCAAGGAAGCTGATGTGATCGCGCAAGAAAGCGGCAACAACCACTTCATTGGCCGCATTGATGATGCAGGGCATGTTGCCTCCGCGATACATGGCTTCGTAAGCCAATGCAAGGTTGCGAAAGCGTTCCGTGTCGGGTTGTTCAAAAGTCAGGTTGGTGCACTGCGTAAAGTCAAGGCGCTCAAACGACGAACGAACGCGATCGGGGTAAGAGAAAGCGTACTGAATGGGCAGACGCATATCGGGCATGCCCAATTGGGCCTTCATCGATCCATCTTCAAACTGTACCATGGAGTGAATAACCGATTGCGGATGCACTACTACCTCTATCTGGTTGGGCTGTAAGCCAAAAAGCCATTTCGCTTCAATCACTTCGAACCCTTTGTTCATCATCGAAGCCGAATCAATGGTGATCTTAGCGCCCATCTCCCAGTTGGGGTGTTTCAGGGCCTGTGCTTTGGTAACATGATGCAACTGCTCCAGGGTGAAGGTGCGGAAAGGGCCACCCGAAGCAGTGAGTATCACTTTTTCGATCGGATTGCCTACCTCGCCTGCTAAGCATTGAAACACGGCCGAATGCTCGGAGTCGACGGGCAATATCGGTGTGCGATACTGCTGTGCAAGCTCGTTTATCAACTCACCGGCTACCACCAGCGTCTCTTTGTTGGCCAGTGCAATGGCTTTGCGCGCACGTATGGCGTTGATAGTTGGTTTCAGCCCGGCATATCCTACCATGGCTGTAAGTACAATATCAATAGGTTGAGACTCTACAATCTGACACAGCGCATCGGCTCCGGCATACACTTTAATAGGCAGATCGGCCAGTGCATCTTTGAGCTGATGATATTTTGTTTCGTTGGCAATAACCACTGCCTCGGGTTGAAATTTGCGCGCCTGTGCAATAAGGAGTTCTACTTTGTTAAGAGCCGTCAAGGCGTACACTTCATACCGCTCGGGATGTTGTTCGATCACCTGCAAGGCTTGCGTGCCTATAGAGCCGGTAGAGCCGAGAATGGCTATCTGTTTCTTTATTATTTCTTTATTCATGACTTAGAATACAATGTACTTTTCCGGATTGACCGCACGCCCTTTGTGCCACAACTCGAAGTGTAGATGGGGGCCTGTGGTGAGTGTTCCGGTATTTCCTACTAAAGCAATGGCTTCACCGCCCTGCACTTTATCGCCCTCACGCTTCAGTAATGAACCGCAGTGTTTGTAGAAGGAAACGAAATCTTGGTTGTGCTGTATACCGATCACATAACCGGTTTCAGCTGTATAGTTACTAAACACCACCGTGCCATCAAGTGCCGCCAATACGCTCTCTTTGGGGTCGGCAGCTATATCTATTCCGTAATGTTTCTTGTTCTCATCGAAGTGTCCAGAAACCATCCCTCGGGTAGGGCGGTAAAAGATCAGTCCGTCTACATCATGTTGGGCGGTGATCGAGGTGAGGTTATACTTCTCGGTCTCTTCGTACTGCCTACGGAACTCGGCTTCGCGCTCGGTGCGTTCCATGAGCGAGTCTTCGCGTATTCTGGCCAAGGAGTCGATGGAGTGTACCGTATCTACACTCACCTTACCGTTAAAGATATCTTGAATGTTCATGATGTAGAGGTTCTGGCGTTCGAGCAGTTGCTGAAGCGAGTCTACCCGCAACGCATTGTCTACAATCTGTGCGCGCACTTCACTGTTCATATAGCCGGGCAGGTAGTTGCGCAACGGGGTGAAGGCGATAATGACGGAGGCAATCAAGAAAAGCACTGCCAACACAGAGAGTAGCACAGAAAGGCCATTGAGTTTGGACACACGGATGCTCACCACGTCTTCAAGCGTATTCTCATTGAAGACCGTGAGTTTGTACTTGAACTTAAAATTGTTCCAAAAGGCTTTACTGCGTCTCTTTCTCTTTTGCATTACACTTCCTCCACTTCGTCGAGTGATAGCAGCCCGGCCGGCAGATCGACCGTCACTAATTTCTGTTCTTGATCGACCCCTACGATGAATGCTTCCTGTGCAGGTACCAAGAGCTCTTCTCCCTCTTTATCGACCACGAACAGGGTGTTCATGGTGGTAGTGTCTACATCAACAATCTCGCCCAAGGGGCCGTGGTGCAGGTCTTCCATGCGGAAACCCACAAAGAAGTCCCACGACAGATCGCCGGGTGTTACCTCTTCCACAAACTTGGCAGGGAAGTAAACCTCAACATTGGTAAACATGCGGGCACGCTCGGCACTATCAATGCCCTCCAGCTTAACCAGCGCGGTGGAGTCTGAGCGAAAGCGGTACTCCTCAATAAAAAAGGGCACGAAGATTCCGTCGAGCTCACAAATGAGGTAGTCGCAATCGGCACGATCAAAGATATCGTCGGTAAAGGTGAACGATAGCTCTCCGTGTATGCCGTGCGGCTTATTGAACATTCCTATTTTATATACGTCTTCTTTCTTTATCATATGCGTGTGATTCGGGCGCCGATAGCGTTCAATCTACCCTCAATATTCTGGTAGCCGCGATCTATCTGCTCGATGTTATTGATACAGCTGCTTCCTTCGGCACCCATGGCAGCAATCAGCAGGGCGATACCTGCACGAATATCGGGCGAAGTCATGTTGCCACCACGCAGTTTGAATCCGTGGTTATGACCAATAACCACCGCGCGATGAGGGTCACAAAGAATAATCTGTGCACCCATGTCAATCAGTTTATCCACAAAGAACAGGCGGCTCTCAAACATCTTTTGATGAATGAGTACGCTGCCTTTGGCTTGCGTGGCCACTACCAGCAATACGCTCAACAGGTCGGGGGTTAATCCCGGCCAAGGGGCATCGGCAATGGTCATGATGGAGCCGTCGATAAACGACTCAATCTGATAACTCTCTTGAGCGGGGATGTAGATATCGTCGCCTCGCTGTTCGAGCCGGATACCCAATCGGCGAAAGCTTTCGGGGATGATACCCAGGTTTTCGTATGACACGTTCTTGATGGTAATTTCGCTTTTGGTCATGGCTGCCATGCCGATGAAGCTACCCACCTCGATCATATCGGGCAAAACGGTATGAACAGTGCCCTGCAGCTCGTCGACACCTTCGATGGTGAGCAGGTTAGAGGCAATGCCGCTAATCTTTGCACCCATGCGGTTAAGCATCTTGCACAGCTGTTGCAAATAGGGTTCGCAGGCTGCGTTGTAAATGGTGGTTACGCCTTTGGCACGCACGGCTGCCATCACGATGTTGGCTGTTCCTGTTACAGAAGCCTCATCGAGCAGCAAGTCTGTGCCGCGCAGTTCGTCGGCCATGATTTCGTACACACCGCGCTCGGCGTTGTAGTTGAAGTTGGCTCCCAAACTTTGTATTCCTACGAAGTGCGTATCCAACCGTCGGCGCCCAATCTTGTCGCCTCCGGGTTTGGAGATCATCGCTTTGCCGAAACGGGCTACCATCGGGCCAAGCAGCATCACCGAACCCCGAAGGCTCGAACACTTCTTCAGAAACTCATCACTTTCGAGGTACGACAGGTCTACATTCTCGGCCTTGAAGCTATAGGTGTTGAGCCCTTTATTGGCTACCGTCACGCCCATATCCCTCATCAGCTGAATCAGGTTATTTACGTCCAAGATATCGGGAATGTTATTCACTGTCACCTCCTCGGTGGTTAGCAACGTGGCACAGATAATCTGCAACACTTCGTTTTTGGCACCTTGCGGGTGAATTTCGCCACAAAGTTTGTGCCCTCCTTCAATTACAAATGAAGCCATCTTTTTGGGGGATTAGTATTTCCGTCTGGGGTTATTATTACTTCTGCCACTGTTTTGGTTGGTGCGCGGACGATAGTTTTGCGCCAAACGTTGAGCCATAAGGCGAATGATGTCATCGTCCATGCGCAGCTCTCCTTTCGATAGTTCGGCCAGGTCATCAGCAATCTTCCGATCGTCTACCGTATCTTTGTTCCAAGCGATATAGTCTTTTTTCAAGTGGTTACAGATCAAGGCCACCAAGTTGTTCTTCTCATCTCCTTCAGGAAACTCGGTAGCCTTTTTAATCAGGACTTCGATGGTACGTCCGTAGTGCTTGTAACGAATCTTGCTACTGGGATAAGGAATGACATCGGGTTTCGTAATCAGATTTTCTTTGCGGATAATCTCATAGGGGTACTTGATGTCGAGTTTAAAGTCGGACATAATGGCCAGATGATCCCAAAGCTTGTGCTTGAAATCGGGCACATCTCTGAGATGCGGAAACATACTGCCCATGATGTTGATGATGGAGTTGGCGCACCGTTGACGCTCGGCGGCATCTTCGATGCTTAAAGCGTGATTCACCATGTTTTGAATGCTGCGGCCGTATTCGGGAAGAGGCATTCTCCTCTGTTGTGTATTATAGATCATATTCATTCTTTTAAAAAATTGAAAAACAGGAATTAAAAGCTCCCAACCAGCTCTTTACAGCAGTTTTTTGGGCATTGAGGCTACGAACTCTTTCAAGTAGAAGGGCTCAAAGTAGGCCACGTCTTTGTAGTCTTCGAGCGCCACGGCTTGTTCGGCAAGCGGAAGCATCATTTTAGCCAACGGGTGAATGTTATCGATGAAGTGCGCATTGGGGTGTGTAATCTGTTCGCGACATTTGGCAGCACCGTTGCCGAAGAAATAGACGGGACGTTCGTTCAAGAGATCCAGGAAGGAATTTTCATCTACAATAACAGCTGTCGTGTCTTGCACTGCATTCAGCGCTCGGTCGTATACAGCTGCATAGACTTCCATGCGACGGGCATCAATCATGGGGCAGAGGTAGGCATCCTCGGGCAGATCGTGATGCAGCAGCACGGGCACACTCATCACTTGAAGCGTAGGCAAACCGATTAGGGGCACATTGCGTCCATAGCAAATGCCCTTGGCCATGGAAACGCCAATACGGAGTCCGGTATATGATCCCGGGCCACAGCTCACCGCTACGGCATCCAACGGAATGGCATGGCTGTCGATGAAAGACAGAGCCTCATCTACAAAAACGCCCAATAAAACAGCATGTGAAGGACCTTTGAGGTCTTCTTGTGCGAAAATAGTCTGTCCGTCTTCACTAACGGCTACCGAACACACTGTGGTAGAGGTCTCAATATGTAAGATACACGACATAGATTTTTGAAATTAGTAAACTTGACGCAAATTTAGTTCATTATTTCCAGATTACCGCATACTGCTGTCAATTAAAGCACATTCCGTGATGAATAAAAAGGAGACAAGGAACGTCAAGTTGCATTTTCTACCGTTTGGGGCGGTTATTTTAAAATATTCATGTACTTTTGCAGTTACATACTAACATACATCTTATGATACAATCCATGACCGGATACGGCAAAGCTACCGCCGAACTATCCGACAAGAAAATTAATATAGAGATTAAGTCGCTCAACAGCAAGGCGATGGATTTGTCGGCTCGCATCGCTCCTGCCTATCGCGAAAAGGAGATTGAAATTCGCAACGAAATAGCGCGGGTGCTCGAACGAGGCAAGGTAGACTTCAGCCTGTGGGTGGATAAAAAGGAGAGCCAAGAGAGTGCATCACCCATTAATCAAGCATTAGTAGAGGGCTATTACAACCAGATTGTGAACATCTCGGAGAGCCTCAACATCCCTGTGCCAACCGATTGGTTTCAGGTATTATTGCGCATGCCCGAGGTGATGAGCAAAACGGAGGTGATCGAACTCACCGAAGACGAATGGGAAACCGTGTATGCCGGCATTCAAGAGGCTATCGGGCACCTGCTCGACTTCCGTAAACAAGAGGGGGCTGCCTTGGAGAAAAAGTTTCGCGAGAAGATTGCAAACATTGCTCACTTGTTAGAATCGATTACTCCCTACGAGAAAGAGCGCGTGGACAAGGTAAGAGAGCGCATCACCGATGCACTGGAGAAAACCCTGAGCATAGATTATGACAAGAACCGCTTGGAGCAAGAACTCATTTTCCACATCGAGAAGCTCGACATCAACGAGGAGAAACAACGCCTCAACAACCACTTGAAATACTTTGTGAGCACCATGGAAGGTGGTAGCGGACAAGGCAAGAAGTTGGGCTTCATTGCACAAGAGATGGGGCGCGAAATCAACACACTGGGTAGCAAGTCGAATCACTCTGAAATGCAAAAAGTAGTGGTGCAGATGAAAGACGAGTTGGAGCAGATCAAAGAACAGATACTGAACGTGATGTAAGTAAAAGAGACCCATAGATTATGAACGGAAAATTAATCATCTTCTCGGCTCCATCGGGCGCCGGAAAGTCAACCATTATTAATTACCTGTTGACGCAAAACTTGAACCTGGCCTTCTCCATATCGGCCACCAGTCGCCCTCCGCGCGGCACGGAGAAGCACGGGGTAGAGTACTTTTTCCTCTCTCCCGAAGAGTTTCGGGAACGGATTGCCAACAACGAATTCCTCGAATACGAGGAGGTGTATACCGACCGCTATTACGGCACGCTCAAAGCGCAGGTCGAAGCCCAATTGGCTGCCGGTCAGAACGTGGTGTTCGACGTAGATGTAGTGGGCGGATGCAACATCAAGAAGTTTTACGGAGCACGTGCTTTGTCGGTGTTTATCCAGCCACCGTCGGTAGCCGAACTACGCAACCGCTTGGTGAGCCGCGCCACCGACGAGCCCGAGGTGATTGAAAGCCGCGTGGCCAAAGCCGAATACGAGCTCACCTTCGCGCCTAAATTCGATAAAGTAATCATCAATGACGACTTAGAGAAAGCCAAGGCCGAAACGCTGCACGTAATCAACGCTTTTCTGGCAGAAAAGTAACACCAACACATCATCCCTATCATGGAAAAGCAGCTCACCGGAATTTTCAGTGGTTCATTCAACCCCATACACATCGGACATTTGGCATTGGCCAACTACCTGTGTGAGTTCGAGGGATTGGATGAACTGTGGTTCATGGTGAGCCCGCACAATCCATTGAAAGAGCAAACAGACCTTTGGCCGGATGAGTTGCGCTTAAAGCTGGTGCAACTCGCCGTCGAAGGCTACTCCAAGTTTCGGGCTTCGGACGTTGAGTTCCATCTTCCTCGCCCCTCCTACACCATCCACACCTTAGACCAATTAAAGGAGATGTATCCCGAACGGGAGTTTATGCTCATTATCGGTTCTGACAACTGGGCGTTGTTTGACCAATGGCGCGAGCCGCAACGGCTTATCGCCGAGAACCGGATACTCATTTACCCCCGCCCGGGCTGCACGCTAAACCCCGACGAGCTTCCAGAGGGCGTTCGGTTGGTGCACTCGCCCACATTCGAGATCAGTTCTACCTTCATTCGCCAATCCTTGGCTCAAGGCAAAGACGTGAGGTACTTTCTACACCCCTCCGTCTTTAAACAAATCCAAAAAGAAGCAAACGTATAGCCGGGAAACCTTCTGGTTCATAGCTTACTCACACCGTTCATGAAGCAGGCATAGTGCTACTGAAACGTAAGCAGCAACAAGTTTTCCTGCTACACAATCAGCCTTTTGCTTAAAGCACAATTGCCTCCCCACCCAAGTGGGGAGATCTACCCACCTACGTGGGGAGAGGTGCTCACCTAGGTGGGGAGGTCTACCCACATAGGTGGGGAAGTGATTTTTCCTACACCAAAGCACCCTAGAGTAAGCAGGATAAACCTTAATTGGAACGACGCAACGTGATAAGTACTACCTCGGATGGTGCGCCGATGCGGATGTTCTTGTTTGATGTGCCAATGCCGTTGGTTATAATGATCGGCACTTTCGCTGTGCTGTACTTCAATCCGGTGAGAAAACGAGCGCCATAGCGCGAAGGAATGATGGGGGCATGTCCAAGCACACGCACCTGTCCGCCATGTGTATGTCCGGCAAGGGCAAGGTCGGTATGAGCTACCGATACCTCTTCTACATAATCGGGGGTGTGAACAAGCAGTATCACAAAATCATCGGGCGAAAGGGCAAGTGTAGGCGACCGGCCGTTGCTGTTTAAATCGAACGGATTGCGCACGCCTGCCAAGAGTATCTGCTCACCGTTGCGACGCAAGGTGTCTACTTTATGTTCGAGCACGTGCATCCCATGGTGTTCCATCTCGCCAACGATTTCGTCATAACACCGCTCGTAGTCGTTATTTCCCATTACTCCATACGTGCCCATCTGCGTTTTTACTTCAGCAAGTGCGGCAAAAAGCTCGGGCACATACCGGCACCCTTCCTGATAGTCGCCTCCCATCAATAACACATCGGCATGCTGCGCGTTAAGCAACTGTACAAGGCTTGTCAACCCTTTCTCTTTAAACAAACTTCTGTAGTGCAAGTCGGAAATAAAAGCGATACGAAATCCATCAAAAGCCTGAGGCACATCGTGATGGATAAACTCATAATGCCGCACCCGATCGATGCCCGGATAAGCCGAAGAGGCGACACTCGACACCGGGCGTGGCGAGGAGACCATCTGCTTCGAAGACTTACAGGAGAAGAGCAAGAAGGGAAGAACAGCAAAGAGGTATAGTGATTTCTTCATAATTCTCTACGTTTGGGAAGGCAAAGATAGGAGATTTTGAAGTATCTTTGCCTCCCAAACGCTCAAATCTCAACCGCACCATGAAAGAACTCACACGTAATTCAGCCCAGGCTTGGCTATTGGCTGCACGCCCCAAAACATTGACTGCTGCCATCATTCCCGTAATGATGGGCACCGCACTGGCCATAGCCGATGGCTGTTTTCAATGGCTGCCTGCTCTTGTCTGCTTTCTGTTTGCCGGCTTGATGCAAGTGGCAGCTAACTTTATCAATGACCTGTTCGACTTTAAAAAAGGCAGCGACCGCGAAGATCGCTTGGGCCCCGAACGCGCCTGCGCACAGGGGTGGATTTCACCTCGGGCCATGACGTGGGGCATTCTCATCACCCTGCTGTTGGCTTGCCTGACGGGCAGCACACTGTTGTTTTTCGCCGGCTGGGAGTTGCTCATCGTGGGGCTTCTTTGTGTGCTCTTTGCTTTCTTTTATACAGCAGGCCCCTATCCGCTATCGTACAACGGTTGGGGCGATGTCCTGGTACTTTTGTTTTTTGGATTCGTGCCCGTTGGGGGTACGTATTACGTACAGGCATTGGCGTGGACACCCGGGGTAACGATGGCAGCCCTTGCATGTGGTTTGCTGGTAGATACACTGCTGGTGGTAAACAACTACCGCGATCGGGAGGCCGATGCAACGAGTGGAAAGCGAACGGTAGTGGTTCGTTTTGGCGAACCGTTCGGGCGGTATCTCTACTTGGGGCTGGGTGTGGCAGCTTCACTCATCTGCTTGTGGTTCGTGGCTACGGGTTACCGCTGGGCGGTGGTGCCTGTTCTTGTGTATCTTCCGTTGCACTACGCTACATGGCGAAGCATGGTAAAAATAGGAAAGGGTAAAAAGTTAAACAGCATATTGGGCGAGACTTCGCGCAATATGCTGCTATTTGGGGTTCTTTTATCTGTTGCTTTGGCACTTAGTGCTTAGTATACTGCTCTTAGTGCTTAGTATACATGCGGTCGTAATACTCCTGATAATTACCGCTAGTCACTTTCTCGACCCACTCTTGGTGCTGAAGATACCACTCGATCGTTTTAACGATACCTACTTCAAATTTAGTCTCAGGGTACCATCCCAAAGCTTGGGTAATCTTTGTAGGATCAATAGCATAACGCTGATCGTGTCCCAGACGGTCTTTGACAAACGTAATCAAGCTATCGTTCATCCAATCGATTGAGATTTCGCCATTCGCATTCTTCTCCTGTTTCTTCAATTTCTTCCGATATTCGGGGTGTTCGGTCATCAGCCGGTGAATGGTGGCAATGGTCAGCTTCACAATCTCCAAGTTGGTCTTTTCGTTGTGGCCGCCTACGTTATACACTTCGCCATCAACACCTTTGCACACCACCAAGTCAATCGCTTTGCAGTGATCTTCTACGTACAGCCAGTCGCGCACGTTGCTTCCGTCGCCGTATACCGGTAGTTTCTTTCCTTCGAGGATATTTTTGATAATCAACGGAATCAGCTTCTCGGGGAAGTGATAAGGCCCGTAATTGTTTGAACAACGCGTGATGGTAACCGGCATTTTATAGGTATCGTGATAGGCCATGGCTACCAAGTCGGCGCTTGTCTTTGAAGCGCTGTATGGGCTATGCGGACAAAGCGGTGTGGTTTCGTGAAAAAACCCTTCGGCGCCCAGCGAACCGTAAACCTCATCGGTAGAAACCTGATGGAAACGAACGCCTTTAAGCCAAGTAGGATAACCTTGCGCATCTTTGCCGGTTACCCAAGCGCGACGGGCAGCATCGAGCAGATTTTGTGTGCCCAGAATATTGGTGATCAGAAACAGTTGTGGGTTTTCGATGCTGCGATCGACGTGGCTTTCGGCTGCAAAGTTAACCACGTAGTCAAATTTATACTCTGCAAAGAGGCTGTCGGCCAGTGCGCGGTCACAGATGTCTCCTTTGACAAAGAAGCAACGCTCGTTGTCAATGTCCTTGGCTATGGTTCCCAAGTATCCGGCGTAGGTTAGTGCGTCTAACACTACCACTCTGATGTTAGTGTGTTTCGCCAAGATATATTTTAAATAGTTAGCTCCGATAAATCCGGCTCCGCCGGTCACGAGATAAGTTTTCATACGTTAAGTTATAGTTGATTGGTTAATTTGTTAACTCCATGAGGTATTTTCCATACTCCGTCTTGTCGAGCTTTTGCCCCAGAATCCTCAGTTGTTCGGTAGAGATCCATTTGTTGCGCCAAGCAATCTCTTCGATACACGAAACGTAGAAGCCCTGACGGTTTTGAATGGTAGCCACAAAGTTAGAAGCTTCGAGCAGGCTGTCGCAGTTTCCGGTATCTAACCAAGCGAAACCTCGACCAAAGAGTTCGACTTGCAGTGTTTCCTCCTCAAGATAGAGTTTATTTAAATCGGTTATTTCATATTCGCCACGTACCGAAGGCTTCAGTGAAGCGGCTTTGGCTGTAACGGTAGCGTCGTAAAAGTAAAGTCCGGGCACGGCATAGTTGCTTTTAGGATGCTGAGGTTTCTCTTCGAGCGAAATCACCTTGCCGTTCGCATCAAACTCGGCTACACCGTAAGCACGGGGATCTTTCACATAATAGCCAAAGATACAAGCACCCTGCTGTATGCTCGCAGCACGCTTTAGCATGGAGGAGAAGTTTTGTCCGTAGAACATGTTATCGCCAAGAATCAAGCATCCGGGCTCTCCGGCTAAGAAGTCGGCTCCAAGCACAAAGGCTTGCGCCAGTCCGTTGGGTTGCTCTTGTACGATGTAGCTAAACGACATGCCCAGCTCTTCGCCTGTGCCCAACAATTCGCGAAACATCGGCAGGTCACGAGGGGTAGAGATGATAAGCACCTCTCTAATTCCCGCCAGCATCAGCGTAGAAAGTGGATAATAGATCATCGGTTTGTCGTAAACCGGCATAATCTGTTTCGAAATGGCTTTGGATAACGGATAGAGGCGTGTGGCGCTACCACCGGCAAGAATGATTCCTTTCATAATGGATTTGTATTAGGCAATGTGGCGACAAAGAACGGAAAGAATTCTGATATGACAAAATAAAACCAGCAGTTCGTGTGCACTATCCGGCCGGTTCGTGCCTGTTATCCGGCCAGCTCTATCACCTCCAAATCCTTGAACTCACCGTTATCGATAAGAAACCGCACCATGGTGCGCACCTTGTGAAAGCCCGAAAGCCCTGCCGCACCGGGGTTGATGTGAAGCATATTCAATGTGCGGTCAAACTTCACCTTTAAGATATGAGAGTGTCCGCTGATGAAGAGTTTAGGCGGACGCACCAACAGGCTTCCTTTGATGGAGGGGTCATAGTTGCCGGGATAGCCACCAATGTGTTTCATCAACACCTCGGCTCCATCGACCGTGAAGCGATTGACTTGCGGAAACATCTGGCGGAGCTCCTGACCGTCGATGTTGCCATACACCGCACGCAGCGGCCGAAAAGCCGCCAGCTTCTCGGCTACCTCTACCGAGCCAATATCTCCTGCATGCCATATCTCATCACACGACTCAAAATACTGCAAATACTTCTCGTCCCAAAAGGCATGGGTATCTGATAATAATCCAATTCTTGTCATACTTTCTTTGTTTATCTGTACAAAGATAGTATATTTGGGAAAATCTTGAGGCAATGGAGAGCAATTATCAGTATTTTAAACGTGACATCAGTTGGTTGTCGTTCAACCACCGCGTGCTGTTAGAGGCCGACAGCGACCAGTTGCCACTCTACGAACGCATCAATTTCATCTCGATCTACTCATCCAACCTTGAAGAGTTCTATAAGATACGCGTGGCGGATCATAAAGCGGTGGCATCGGGAGCCACGCTGAGCGATGAGGAAACGGTACAATCGGCCAGGGAGTTACTGGAAGAGATTCATTTGGAGGTAAACCGCCAACTGGAAGACCGTATCCGTATTTATGAACAAAAGATATTGCCGGCACTACGCCAGAACAATGTCATCTTCTATCAGCACAACAATCAAGTAGAACCTTTCCACCGACAGTTCATACGCGATTTCTTTAGGGAAGAAATCTTCCCTTACCTGCAACCCGTACCGGTATCCAGCGGAGAGATCGTGTCGTTCCTGCGCGATAACCGCCTTTACCTGGCTGTGCGGCTCATACCCAAAACAAATACGGAGATCATTGCGTCTGCTCCCACTACTCCACCGGCCGATTCGGCCTATCGCTATTTCGTAATGAAGCTGCCTTACAGCAAAGTGCCCCGCTTCATCGAGCTGCCCCGACACAACGAGAACTATTACCTGATGTTTATTGAAGACATCATCAAAGCCAATCTGCCGCTCATCTTTCCCGGTTACGAGGTCGATTGCAGCTATTGCGTCAAGATATCGCGCGATGCAGATATCTTAATTGAAGATACTACCTGCACTGCCGAACTAGTGGAGCAGGTGAAAAAGAAGGTGAAGAAACGCAAGATAGGTGCGGTGTGTCGTTTTGTATACGATCGGGCAATGCCACGAGACTTTCTTGACTTTCTGGTCGATGCCTTCCACATTCAACCCGACGAACTGATGCCCGGCGAAAAACACCTTAATCTGGAAGACTTGCGCCACCTGCCCCACCCCAACAAAGCCATCGAACGAAACGAGAAGCCTCATCCCATCAAACTAAACCGACTAAGTGAAAAGGGATCTATCTTTCGCTATGTGGACCACAAGGATTTGCTCCTTCATTATCCTTACCATACGTTCGAACACTTCATTCGCTTTTTGCTCGAAGCCGTGCACGACCCTTGCACGCGCGAAATCATGGTCACCCAATACCGCGTAGCCGAAAACTCGGCAGTGATTAACACCCTGATCGCTGCTGCGCAGAACGGAAAGAAGGTAACGGTGTTCGTAGAACTGAAAGCACGGTTCGACGAAGAGAACAACCTCTCCACTGCCGAAATGATGAAAGCCGCCGGTATACATATTATATATAGCATTCCCGGACTGAAAGTGCACGCCAAAGTAGCCTTGGTGAGACGACGCGGCGTCAATGGAGAAAAGGTAAGCAGCTATGCCTACATCAGTACCGGAAACTTCAACGAAGAGACCGCTACGCTTTATGCCGACTGTGCACTATTCACCTGCAACCCCATCATCGTTAACGACTTGCACAACCTATTTCGCATCTTAATGGGCAAAAGCAATCCGGTATTCAAGCGCCTGTTGGTACCACGCTTCAACCTGATACCCGAACTGAACAAACTCATTGACCATGAAATGGAGCAAGCTAAAAACGGACGCTTCGGACGAATCATTCTAAAGTTGAATGCCCTGCAAGACCCCATCATGATCAATCGTTTGTACGAAGCCTCACAAAGTGGCGTTCAGATCGACCTCATCGTTCGCGGTATCTGCTGCCTGATTCCCGGACAAACCTACAGCCAAAACATACGCGTGACCCGAATTGTCGATAGCTTCTTGGAGCATGCGCGCATTTGGTATTTTCACAACAGCGGCAAGCCTCGCCTCTTCTTGGGATCGCCCGACTGGATGCGTCGCAACTTGTATCGCCGCATCGAAGCCGTTGTTCCGATACTCGATCACGACCTCCGTCTTGAACTGATCTACATGCTCAAAGTGCAACTGAGCGACAATCAAAAAGCCTGTTTCGTTGACGGGAATCTGCGCAATGTATTCAAGCATGATGCCTCCAAGAAACCGATTCGCGCCCAACAAGCGTTCTATAACTACCTGAAAAGAAAGAACGAAATGCACCCGTAACTCCCGAAATGAAACACATCTGTAATATGTATGAAACCGTGATGCAACAAGAATTGCGTTTCTTTGCAGCCAGAAACAGAACATATTTTTATGGAGACTATTTATTTTTGTATCGTTATTTTTCTTTTCGTGCTCGCGGTATTCGACCTTATGGTCGGTGTGAGCAACGACGCAGTTAACTTTCTAAACTCCGCTGTAGGTGCAAAGGCAGCCTCTTTCAAGACCATTATATTCATTGCTTCCATCGGTATATTCATCGGAGCAGCTTTATCGAATGGCATGATGGACATTGCCCGGCACGGTATCTTTCAGCCGGAACACTTCTTCTTTGCCGAAATCATGTGCATCTTGCTTGCTGTGATGCTAACGGATGTAGTGCTGCTCGACGTGTTTAACTCAATGGGTATGCCCACCTCTACCACCGTATCACTCGTATTCGAGCTGCTGGGTGGTACGTTTGCCTTGGCTCTAATCAAGATCTACAACAACGATGCGTTGGGCATGGGCGATTTGATCAATACCGACAAAGCGCTGTCCGTTATCATGGGTATCTTCCTTTCGGTAGCCATCGCCTTCTTCTTCGGTATGCTGGTGCAGTGGTTAGCACGCGTGGTGTTCACGTTCAACTATAAAAAGAAGATGAAGTACAGCATTGCCATCTTTGGCGGAATTGCTGCAACGGCAATCATTTACTTTATGCTCATCAAAGGACTCAAAGACAGTTCGTTCATGACCAAAGCGTACATCCAATGGATGACGGATAACACCATGCTGATTATCGGTGTATTCTTTATCGGCTTTACGATCATCATGCAGATCCTTCACTGGCTCAAAGTCAATGTATTCAAGGTTATCGTTATGCTGGGTACTTTCGCCCTGGCACTGGCTTTTGCCGGCAATGACTTGGTTAACTTCATCGGTGTTCCGCTGGCAGGATACTCTTCATTCATTGATTACGTGGCTAACGGAACGGCAGCCGGACCGGATGGCTTCTTAATGACCTCCTTGCTGGGACCGGCTAAAACGCCGTGGTACTTCCTCTTAGGCTCTGGCGCCATTATGGTGTACGCACTGTGCACCTCAAAGAAAGCACACAATGTAATAAAAACATCGGTCGATCTTTCTCGTCAAGACGAAGGTGAGGAAAATTTTGGTAGCACACCCATGGCACGTACCTTGGTACGCATGAGTCTCGGAATGGCCAACAGCATGTCTAACATCGTTCCCGAACGCGCGAAGCTTTGGATGGATACCCGTTTCCGCAAAGACGAAGCCATCTTAGAAAACGGTGCAGCCTTTGACCTCGTTCGCGCCTCTGTAAACCTTGTATTGGCAGGTTTGCTCATCGCTGTGGGTACATCGTTGAAACTGCCTCTCTCTACGACTTACGTTACGTTCATGGTAGCCATGGGTTCTTCGCTTTCGGACCGTGCGTGGGGTCGCGACTCGGCTGTATTCCGCATCACCGGTGTGCTCAGCGTTGTAGGCGGATGGTTTTTTACCGCTATAGCTGCCTTTACCATTGCATTTATCGTAGCCGTTTTCATTTACTTCGGTGGCATTGCGGCCATCCTTCTTCTTATCGGTTTGGCAGTCTTTACGCTGATTCGCAGCCAACTGTTTTATAAGAAGAAACAAGCCAAGGAACAGAGCAATGAAACACTGAAGCGACTCATGAAGAGCAATAGCAGCGACGAAGCATTGGAGTTGATGCGTATTCATACCCGCGAAGAGCTGACTAAGGTGTTGACCTATGCTGAAGAGACTTTTGAACGCACCGTTACCTCCTTTATACACGAAAACCTGCGCGGGTTGCGCCGTGCAATGGGTAGCACCAAACTCCAAAAACAACTCGTTAAGCAGATGAAGCGAACCGGCACAGCAGCCATGTTCAAGCTCGACAACAACGTGGTACTCGAAAAGGGATTGTATTACTACCAAGGCAACGACTTTGCTAGCGAGTTAATATACAGCATTGCCCGCCTATGCGAGCCCTGCTTAGAGCACATCGACAACAACTTTAACCCGCTTGACACCATGCAAAAAGGGGAGTTTGCCGACGTGGCCGAAGAGATCACACTACTCATCCGCACCTGTCGCCAGAAACTGGAAGCGAATGATTATGCCGGTTTCGAGAATGAGGTTCGTAAAGGAAACGATCTGAATGCACAACTCTCGCACCTGAAGCGCGAAGAACTGAAACGCATCCAGAGCCAAACCGGAAGCATCAAAGTAAGCATGGTCTATCTGACCATGATTCAAGAGGCACAAAACACAGTAACCTATCTCATCAACTTGATGAAGGTAAGTCGCAAGTTTCAGAATCTCCAAGACTAAACAGTAAGAATCAAGAAAGAGAGTATAGCACGTAGGCTATACTCTCTTTTTGTATGTTGTAAACAAAGTGCTTATTTCTTTTTTGCAGCTTCTTTCGAACAACAAGCTTTAGCATCTTTCTTTGTGCACTCTGCTTTCTTTGTGCATTCTTTCTTATCTTTCGTGCACTCTGCTTTTTTAGCACAGCACTCTTTTTTAGTTTCTTTCTTCACGTCTTGTGCATTGACTGTAGAGAAAGTACACATTGCTGCAACGAAAGCAGCACAAATCATTAACTTCTTCATACGATTAAATTTTTAAATTATTATGCTTGATTAAAATCTTAGGGTACAAAGAAAGCATCTTTTCACATAAGTTGTTAGCCTAAAAATCTTATCAAAAGATAAAAAAGATTACTTTTTCTCTAACTCGTTCAATGAATCCATCTTTTTCTTTTCGAGGAACTCATAGATGCCACAAAGATGCTCGGTAACGCGCTTGTTGCCAAACTCGTACACCTTGGTTACCAGTCCATCGAGAAAGTCACGATCGTGCGATACCACAATGAGCGTGCCGTCGAAATCGACAAGTGCTTGTTTGAGTATATCTTTCGTTTTCAGGTCGAGGTGATTGGTGGGCTCATCCAGGATAAGTAGATTGACCGGTTCCAACAAAAGCTTGATCATCGCCAAGCGGGTGCGTTCGCCACCCGAGAGCACTTTGACCTTCTTCATCGACTCCTCGGGTCCGCCAAACATGAACGCACCAAGCAGATCGCGTATCTTGTTTCGAATATCGCCCACGGCTACGTCATCAATAGTTTGGAACACAGTGAGGTTCTCGTCGAGCATCGATGCTTGATTCTGTGCAAAATAGCCGATCTGCACATTATGACCCAGCGTCAGCGTGCCGTCGTGTTCAATCTCTTTCATGATACACTTGACCAATGTCGATTTTCCCTCGCCATTCTTGCCTACAAAGGCTACCTTATCGCCACGCTCGATGGTGAGCGAAGCGTTGCTGAATACGGTCTTGTCGCCATAGGTTTTACCCACCGCATCCATGGTTACGGGATAGTTGCCCGAACGAGGCGAAGGGGGGAACTTGAGACGCAGGGCCGAAGTGTCCTCTTCATCGACCTCAAGAAGCACCAGTTTTTCGAGCATCTTCACCCGGCTCTGTACTTGCAGTGTTTTGGAGTAAGTGCCTTTGAAGCGTTCAATGAACTCGGTTGTCTCGGCTATGAATTTCTGTTGCTCATCAAACTGCTTTTGTTGCTGCACCCTACGCTCAGCACGCAATTGCAGGTATTGGGAGTAGTTTACTTTATAGTCATAGATGCGCCCCATCGTTACCTCAATGGTGCGGGTAGTGATGTTATCGACAAACTTACGGTCGTGACTGATGACCACCACTGCCTTTCCACTACTGATCAGGAAATCCTCGAGCCATTGAATCGATTCAATATCGAGGTGGTTGGTAGGCTCATCCAGTAACAACACATCGGGCTTCTTCAGTAGCAGCTTGGCCAACTCAATACGCATGCGCCATCCACCACTAAAGTCGCTGGTTTGGCGGTTAAAGTCGTCCCGACTAAAGCCCAAACCCAGCAGTGCTTTCTCAATATCGGCATCGTAGTTGGTCTCTTCAATCGAATAGAACTTTTCGCTTAGCGTAGATACCCGCTCGATGAGCTCCATGTAGCTATCGCTCTCATAATCGGTGCGCGTTTCGAGTTGGCGATTGATTTCGGCCATCTCGGTCTCCATCTCATGCAAATGAGCAAAAGCCTGCGCTGTTTCTTCGAACACCGTGCGGCCATCCTCGGTCATCAGGTGCTGAGGCAAGTAAGCAACGACACACTCTTTCGGAGCCGAAATCTTGCCCCGAGTGGGTGGGCGCGTACCCGAAAGTATTTTGAGCAATGTACTTTTGCCTGCACCATTTTTACCCATTAGGGCGATGCGGTCTTTCTCATTAATTACAAAGGAAATATCACTGAATAAGGTGGTGCCGCCGAATTCTACAGCCAGTCCGTCTACTGAAATCATATGGGTTGTTTAAATTGAGGCGCAAAGATACTCAATTATATCATTTTATTTTATAACTTGCGCGCTGAAATCGTGCATTCGAACAGGTAGCATTGATGAAAACAGTGATTATTATGGAAAACGAAGAGATAAAAGAGTTCCGCCCGCTGATTTTAGTAGCCGAAGATGATGAGAGCAACTTTAAGTTAATCAAAGCCATTATTGGAAAGAAGTGCGACATTCTATGGGCTAAAAATGGGGAAGAGATCATTCAATTGTTCCGCGAAAACAACGGGGTGGCAGCAGCCATTCTTATGGATATTAAAATGCCGATCATGAACGGATTAGAGGCTACCAGTGTGATCCGCTTGGAGAACACAACGATTCCGATTATCATGCAAACGGCTTACGCTTTTAGTTCGGATAAGGAGAATGCAATGCGTTGCGGAGCAAACGAAGTGTTAGTAAAACCCATTACACTTAGTATTTTACGAGGCTGTCTATCGAAGTATTTCCCAAAAATCAGCTGGTAATTGTATCGGTTCAGCAAGATGCATTATCTTTGCACGTAATAGTAAGAGCAATATGATACGTAAACGGAGCATTTCCCTACTTCTCTTTCTCGTCAGCATGGTGATGTTGATGATGCCCGTTATACCCCATCATCACCACGCCCAAGGAGCCATCTGCCTAAAAAGTGACTTGACAGAAGCGCAGCAATGCCCTGTGCATCACGCCGACGAAGATGCCTGTTGTGACAGTGCCTGTATGGCTCATTTCGACTCCTCAACCCCCAGTTTACAGCTGGATAGCGTACACCCACATTATGTGTTTGTGGCTACACTCTTTACCAATCACCTTATTGAAATCCTCCTCCGACCACTGGAAAGCTGTATCGACAGCGATACAGCCTACCTGGAACGACTTCACGGCGCGAATGTCTTTCGCGCCTTTGGCCTTCGTGCGCCCCCGTGTGTCGTAGCGTAACCTACGCTTCAACGACTTATTTACATCCGATTATTCATTTTATCATGGCATCCTAATGAAGAAATTTCTCTTTATAGGGGCTCTTGCGCTATTTGCGTTGGGCTCCTGCAACAGCAAAAAAGCCGACGATCACGAAGGCCACAATCACGAAACAGAGACCGAGAATCACAGTAAAGAAGCTCTGCTCGAGGACAATGAACATGCCGACGAAATCATACTGCCCAAAGCCAAAGCAGCCGCAGCAGGGGTAAAGGTAAACACCATCGCACCGACGACCTTCGAGCAGGTGATTAAAACCAGCGGACAGGTGCTGGCAGCACAGGGCGATGAATCGGTGGCCGTAGCTACCGTGGCCGGTGTAGTCTCTTTTCGCGGACAAGTAACCGAGGGCATGAGCGTTCAGAAAGGCACAACATTGGTTACCCTCTCTTCTAAAAACATAGCCGATGGCGACCCCGTGCAGCGCGCCCGCATTGCCTACGAAAGCTCGAAAAAGGAGTACGAACGCATGAAGGCGTTGGTGAAAAGCCAAATTGTTTCCGACAAAGAGTTTGCTCAAGCCGAGCAGAACTACGAGAATGCTCGCTTAAGCTACGAGGCACTTGCGCGCAACCACTCCACAGGCGGACAAGCCATTACGGCCCCCATCGCCGGTTTCATAAAGAGCATTCTGGTCAATGAGGGCGATTACGTAAGCATCGGCCAGCCACTGGTAAGCATCACGCAAAACCGTCGGCTGTTTCTGCGTGCCGAAGTTTCCGAACGATACTACTCGGCACTGCACAACATCGGATCGGCCAATTTCCTGACCCCTTATGATAATAAGGTATATGCCCTGCACGAACTGAACGGGCGGCTGCTCTCCTACGGCAAAGCCACGGGCGAGGGTTCGTTCTACATTCCCATTACGTTCGAGTTCGACAACCGCGGCGATATCATCCCCGGGGCTTTTGTCGAAGTCTACTTGCTGTCGAAACCAATGGAGGGTATCCTTGTACTGCCTCGCACGGCATTGACCGAAGAGCAAGGCAGCTTCTTCGTCTACCTGCAACTGGATGAAGAGGGATACAAAAAGCAGGAAGTGAAACTTGGTGCTGACAACGGACAGAGCGTGCAAATCCTGTCGGGCGTAAAGCCAGGAGACCGCGTAGTCACCGAAGGAGCCTATCAGGTGCGCCTGGCATCGGTAAGCAAAGCGATACCCGGACACAGCCATGAACATTAATGCTTCCCGCACAAAACTCAATTCATTATGCTAAATAAGATTATACACTTCTCTCTGAACAACCGCATGCTGGTGCTTGTCGCCTCAATGCTGTTGCTTATTGGCGGCACATACACCGCCATGCATACCGAAGTCGACGTATTCCCCGATCTCAATGCTCCCACCGTAGTCATCATGACCGAAGCCGGTGGCATGGCAGCCGAAGAGGTGGAGCAACTGGTTACTTTCCCCGTAGAGACGGCCGTGAACGGTTCGACCGGTGTTCGTCGCGTTCGCTCCTCTTCTACCACCGGGTTTTCGGTGGTATGGGTCGAGTTTGACTGGGGAACAGATGTCTATCTGGCCCGACAGATCGTGAGCGAAAAACTTGCCGTAGCCGCCGAATCACTGCCGGCTAACGTAGGAAAACCGACCTTGGGTCCGCAATCGTCTATCTTGGGCGAAGTCATGATCATCGGACTCACGGCAGACTCAACTTCGATGCTCGACCTGCGCACACTGGCCGATTGGACCATCCGTCCGCGCCTGCTCTCTACCGGAGGGGTAGCACAAGTTGCCGTGTTGGGGGGTGAACTCAAGGAGTACCAAATTCAGTTAGACCCCGAACGCATGCGCCATTATGGCGTATCGATGACCGAGGCGCGCGCTGCTACACAGGGCATGAACCTGAACGCAAACGGTGGGGTGCTTTATGAGTATGGCAACGAATACATCGTGCGTGGCGTACTCTCTACGGCCGATGTCAAGCAGTTGGGGCGTGCCGTGATCAAACGCATCGGCACCACCCCTGTGATGCTTGATGATATAGCCGATGTCGTAATCGGGGCCAAAACACCTAAGCTGGGCACAGCTTCGGAACGTGGAAAGCCTGCTGTGCTACTCACCGTAACCAAGCAGCCCGCCACCAGCACCCTTCAACTAACCGACAAGATCGTTGCTTCACTGAGTGACTTGCAGAAGAATCTGCCACCCGACGTAAAGGTCTCTACCGATATTTTCCGCCAAAGTCGTTTCATTGAAAGCTCCATCGGAAACGTACAGAAGTCGCTGCTCGAAGGGGGTTTCTTTGTGGTGATTGTGCTTTTCCTCTTTCTGGCCAATGTGCGCACTACGCTAATCTCGCTCGTTACCCTGCCGATCGCTATATTGACTTCGATCCTGACGCTGCACTGGCTGGGCATGACGATCAACACCATGAGCCTCGGAGGTATGGCCATTGCCATCGGGTCATTGGTCGACGACGCCATTGTTGACGTAGAGAATGTCTATAAGCGGCTGCGCGAAAACCAAATGCGTCCCGCAGCAGAACGTTTGCGCATCCGCCAGGTGGTGTTCGATGCCTCGAAAGAGGTACGCATGCCGATCTTGAACTCTACGCTCATTATCGTGGTGAGCTTCGTGCCGCTCTTCTTCCTTACCGGCATGGAGGGGCGCATGCTGGTGCCGCTCGGGGTAGCATTTATCGTAGCACTTTTCGCCTCGACTGTAGTGGCGTTAACCTTGACACCGGTGCTCTGTTCTTATCTGCTGGGGCGAGAGAAGGGCGATGAGATTCCACGCGAACCCTTCGTAGTGCGCCACTTAAAGCGCGTGTACGAACGTGCCTTGTGCTGGGTGATTGCTCATAAACGCATCACGCTGGGCAGCACCATCGTGCTCTTCTTGGTAGCCTTGGGGTGCTTCTTTACGTTGGGCCGATCGTTCTTGCCGCCCTTTAACGAAGGGTCGTTCACCATCAACATCAGTTCGCTTCCGGGCATCTCGCTCGAAGAGAGCGACCGCTTGGGGCAGCGTGCCGAGGAGCTTCTGTTGGGCATTCCCGAGATTCAGACCGTGGCACGCAAAACCGGTCGTGCCGAGCTGGACGAGCATGCCTTGGGGGTAAACACCTCCGAGATTGAAGCACCGTTTGAACTGAAAGATCGTTCGCGTGCCGAGCTCACTGCAGAGGTACGCGAAAGGCTTGCTACGCTGAGTGGGGTCAATGTCGAAATTGGTCAGCCCATTTCGCACCGCATCGACGCCATGCTGTCGGGCACCAAGGCCAACATAGCCATCAAACTCTTTGGAGACGATTTGAACCGCATGTTTGCGCTGGGCAACGAGATAAAAGGAGCCATATCCGATGTGGAAGGCGTGGCCGACCTCAACGTAGAGCAACAAGTAGAGCGTCCCCAACTCAAGCTTGTGCCCCGACGCGAGATGCTTGCCAAATATGGCATTACCTTGCCCGAGTTTGGCGCCTACATCAACACGGCGCTGGCAGGAGAAGTGATTTCACAGGTGTACGAAGAGGGGAAGAGTTTCGAACTCATCGTGAAAGTGAAGAACCAAAGCCGGGACGAGGCAGAGAAGATTCATAACCTGATGATAGACACGGCCGATGGCCTAAAAGTGCCCTTGTCATCCGTAGCCGAGGTGCAATCGAGCATGGGCCCCAATACCATCAGCCGCGAAAACGTGAAACGCAAAATCGTAGTATCGGCCAATGTTGCCGGGCGCGACTTGCGCAGTGTAGTTGAAGATATGCAGCAGCAAATCGACCGAAAAGTGACGCTGCCCGAGGGTTACCACATGGAGTATGGCGGACAGTTCGAAAGCGAACAGGCAGCCAGCCGCACGCTGGCACTGGCCTCGTTCTTGAGCATTGTGGTTATCTTCTTGCTGCTCTACCACGAGTTTCGCAGCCTCAAAGAGTCGGCCATTATCTTGATTAACCTACCGTTGGCACTTATCGGAGGGGTATTTGCCCTGCTCGTTACCACGGGTGAAATCAGCATTCCGGCCATCATCGGGTTTATCTCGCTATTTGGTATTGCTACGCGCAACGGCATGCTGCTCATCAGTCACTACACGCACTTGCAGCAGGTAGAGGGGATGGACGTGCGTGAAAGTGTCATTCGCGGATCGCTCGACAGACTGAACCCCATTTTGATGACCGCCCTCTCATCGGCCTTGGCACTGGTACCGCTGGCACTGAGCGGTTCGCTTCCAGGCAACGAAATTCAAAGTCCGATGGCAAAGGTCATCTTGGGCGGATTGTTAACATCGACCTTCTTGAACGGTTTCATCATCCCGATTGTTTACCTGCTGATGCGTCGACAAGAGCGCGGTGCCCACTTCTCTATTGATGTTACCGAACCCATTCACATCTAACCCATGCATATGAAACAGATTAAAAGATTCACCACCGTTGCGTTTATGGCGCTGGCCATTGGGGCAACGGCTCAGAACAACCCTGGCATTGAGCAGGTGCTCAAGTCCATCGAAACCAATAACAAGGAGTTGCAGGCGCATACGCAACTCATCGCCTCGCAAAAGCTGGAGGCGAAGAGTGAAAACAACCTGACCGATCCTACCCTCTCCTACGCTCACCTATGGGGAGCCAAAGAGAGGAGCCATACTATTGGCGAGCTTGTGGTGTCGCAGGAGTTTGATTTTCCAACTTTGTATGTCGGCCGCGCGCAGCTCAACCGCTTGCGCGCTACCGCTTTCGATGGGCAGCACAGCAGCGTGCGCCAAACCATCTTGTTGCAAGCCAAAGAGCTTTGCCTGGACATCATCTGGCTGAAGCAGCAGAAAGAGATACTCGACGAACGCCGCCGCAACGCCGAGGAGTTATCGGTCCTCTACGCACGCCGCTTGGCTACAGGCGATGCCAATCGATTGGAGACGAACAAGATAAACCTCGAGCTACTGAATGTAAAAACGGAAGCTGCGATGAACGAAACGGCACTGCGCAACAAGCTCGAGACACTCACGGCACTCAATGGCAATCAACCCGTTGCAGCTGACCTAACAGCCTATCCAACTGTTGCTTTGCCCGCCAACTACGAGGCACTGCGCCAAGAAGCCGTAGCAACCGACCCCACCCTGCAAACCCTGGCAAGCGAAAGCTTGGTGGCACAGAAGCAGATTAGCGTGAATCAGCAAAACTGGTTGCCGAAGTTGGAGCTGGGCTATCGACGCAACACGGAGTCGGGCGAGTCTTTTAACGGCGTGGTGGTAGGTTTTTCTTTTCCGATGTTCCAAAACCGCAACAAGGTGAAAGCCGCCCGGGCACAGTCGCTCAACATTGACCTGCTCAAAGCAGGTGCTACCACACAGGTAGCCTCTGAGCTGACACAGGCCTACACCGAGGCCAAAAGCCTGCACGCTTCGATGGAGGAGTACCGAGAAACGTTTGAAGCACAACAGGATCTCTCGCTATTGAAGCAGGCACTGGACGGGGGGCAGATTAACATGATTGAGTATTTCGTGGAGCTTTCGGTGATTTATCAGAGCCGACAGAACTACCTGCTGCTCGAGAATCAGTATCAAAAGGCAGTGGCACGGATATACAAAGGAATGTTGTAAGGGCTTCGGTCGGTTGACGACAAAGGAAAGCTTCCGATTGAAAGGTTCTTTCAAGGTGTTTCAACGGTTTGCAACTTCAGTTTCATCAGGGTGAAACAAAAGTTGCACCGTGGAGAAACAAAAGTTTCACCATGATGAAACTACTCTTGCAAAGGGTTGGTCGGATTGCTTCGAACGATTCAATCCACACAGAGCAACCGTTCGAACAATCACCTTGAAAGGTTCAGTTCGTACGGTGCAACGATTCGGTCGATTCGGAGCAATGGTTCCTGTCGAAGTTAGAAAAGCATTCGTACCTCTTCGGGCATGTAACCACTGCGAATGCGCCACTCCTGCGGATAGAGATTGTTGGCGCGGTTACCAATGTTTTTAA
>JAGOOC010000005.1:50742-104332 GCA_017992695.1 Bacteroides sp.
CGGTCGATTCGGAGCAATGGTTCCTGTCGAAGTTAGAAAAGCATTCGTACCTCTTCGGGCATGTAACCACTGCGAATGCGCCACTCCTGCGGATAGAGATTGTTGGCGCGGTTACCAATGTTTTTAACGAAACCAATCGGCACAGCTTTATAGGTAAGAAGTACATAACCACGAGGGGCTGTCTCCGGTAAGGAGATGGCCTCTTTTCGTAGGTAAGCAATGGCTTGTTCATAACTTACCTCTCGCGTAGGGAAACTACCCGGCCGAAGAGCACTACTCATGGCAAGAGAGTGATGCGGAATAACATCTTTGCCCTTGACTTCGCCTATGATAATGCCTGCCTGAACAATGCGCAGAACAGAAGAGAGTGTCGCAAGCTGTTGAAGCTGACTGTGGTTAAAGGCAGAAACGATGGTTCCGCTGATCGACAACTGATACGCGTCGGGCTGAAGCAACCACGCCTTAGCCGTGGCAAGATGCTCTTTAGACACAAGCACGGGTGCAGCGACCGCTCTCTTGTCTTTTCGCTTAAAGGCGGTATTATCGGCGGAGAAAAATGTAGGCACATGGTCCTCGCTACCCGTTTCGGGCTTGCGAAGGATAGCAAGAAAGAACCCTTCGCCCCGGGTGTGGTGAGGAAAAAAACGATAAACGGGGAAATCGGCATCGGGCAACAAGTTACCCGTAATGCCCCACCCAGAAGGCACATCCACCTCGAGCACCTCGGCGCCAAAGCGGTTGCACATCCATTGAACATTCTCTTCGTTCTCCTTTGTATTGTAGGTACAGGTGCTGTAAATCAATATGCCGCCCGGGCGCAAACAGGGCCAGATATCAGAGAGGATGCGTTGCTGGCGCTGTTGGCAGATCTCTACGTTTTCGGGGCTCCACTCGTCGATGGCGTTGGGGTCTTTGCGAAACATTCCCTCGCCCGAGCAGGGAGCATCGACGAGGATGACGTTGAAGAAGGAGGTCAGCGAGGTGAAGTCAGACGGATCACTATTAGTGACCACCACATCGGGGTGCCCCCACTTAGCCAGGTTTTCGGCAAGAATCTGCGAGCGGTTACGGATAACCTCATTGGCTACCAGCAAGCTTCCTTCGGGGAGCACACTGCGAGCATGGGTCGACTTGCCACCAGGAGCGGCACATAGATCGAGCATGGTCACCCTATCATCGGGCATGTAGCGTTTCAACGCCTGTTCCAAGAACATCGATGAGGCCTCTTGCACATAGTAGCACCCGGCATGGAAAAGGGGATCAAAAGTAAACGTCAGCCGCTGATCGAGGTAGTGTCCGGTCGAGCACCAAGGAACCTCCGAAAGCGAGGCGCGGATGGGCTCATCGGGCTGCTTGGCAGGGTTCATTCGGATACTCACAGGAGGCTCTTGTTGGAGTGCAGCAAGTAGTTCTTCGTACGCTTCGTTGCCCAGTAGGGCGCGGTTTGATAAGACAAACGGTGCGGGTAAATTCATTTTTCTTTTATTAATAGGCGCAAATATCAAAATAATTTTGTCTCTTTGCAACTTTCGAAGCGGCTAACTACGTCTAACTAGCAAAGAAACAAAAAAGACAAAAGATATGAAACGCATTTTCATTGCCCTGATGGCAGCATTTAGTTTCTGTTTGCTGACAATGGCACAACAGGCAACAACCCTCTCTAAAGACTCTGTTGGCAAGGTTAAGGTCAGCGTGAGCAAAAGAAACGCTGCCGACAAAGACGGAAAAAACACTGAAGTCACCGTCTCTTCTGCAGATAACGACGATTCCGTTTATACGGCCGAGTTTACCGATACGCCTGATGATAGCACCTATGTAGGCAGCAGTGAGGGTGTAGACAACAACAGCTACAGTCACAGTTTTGACATCTTTGACGATCTGGTGTCTTCGAAAGGCGCTTCCGGCTCTGTTGTCGGTATCGTTTTCGTGACTTTTTTCTTCATCTTCGGCTTTCCGTTATTCATTGTTTTTATTGCTTTCTACTTTCGCTATCGCAGCCGCAAAGCACGCTATAAGTTGGTAGAACAAGCTTTGGCAAGCGGGCAACCCATCCCCGAAGGCGTATTCAAAGAGAGCATGAATCTAGACACTCACTCGAAAGGAATCAAAAACATCTGTACAGGCATCGGACTGTTCATCTTCCTATGGGCCATTACCGGAAGTTTCGGCATCGGATGTATCGGTTTGTTGGTGATGTTTAGTGGCATCGGACAGTTGTTAGTAGCGCGCAAACAATCCCCCACTAACGAGCAGAAATGAGTCAACTCAACGACATATCGTTAGTTGCGCAGGTCGTGGTGTTCAAAAACACCAAGGCCTTCGATCAGTTGGTGCAGAAGTATCAATCGCCTATCCGGCGATTCTTCTTGAACCAAACCGGTGGCGACAGCGAGTTGAGTGACGATTTGGCACAAGATACATTTATAAAAGCCTATACAAATATTGCCTCTTTTAAAAACCTATCTAGCTTCCCAACATGGCTCTATCGTATTGCCTACAATGTTTTTTATGACTATATTCGCAGCCGAAAAGAGACGAGCGATCTGGACACCCAACAGGTGGATGCCATGAACAGCATCGAGCAAAATAACCTGGGGCAACAGATGGATATATACCAGTCACTCAACAGACTGAAAGCAGTGGAACGCACCTGCATCACGTTATTCTACATGGAGGATGTGAGCATAGACAAAATATCCATCATAACGGGTATACCTTCGGGAACGGTAAAAAGCCACCTCTCGCGGGGGAAAGAAAAATTAGCAACGTATTTAAAAAGGAATGGTTATAATGAAAACAGATGATAAGCTCATAGCCGACTTCTTCGCCACGAAGAAGAAAGAGGTAGCAGACAACGGATTCAGCCGCAAGGTGATGGAAAACCTGCCGCATAAAACAAACAGATTGGCACAGGCATGGGCGCTATTTGTCACGTTGGTGGCGTTGGTGCTGTTCTTTGTCTTTGATGGACTTCAAGGAGTTATCACTACACTACGCGATGTTTTTGTCTCTATGGTGCAACAAAGCACTACGAGCATTGACCCCTATTCGTTGCTCATAGCCGCTGTTGTGCTTCTTTTTCTAGGAATATGCAAAGTATGGACAATGGAGTAATAATACACCTCCCAACTAAGACGCTCAAGAACAAAAAAAGTTGTATCTTTGTTGCTTTTCTAAACTACAATAAAAGAACGGTTTGAGGCAATATCTATTTATCCTATTATTACTTGTTTCCACACACAGCATCTGCACAGAAAGGAAAGACAGTTTGCTGGTGCAATTACACGACATGGGTCAATTGCCAAGCGATACTGTTTTGCTTGACTTCCTCGAACACGCCCGTGTGCCCATCACCCACCACAACAAAGTCGAACTACTAAAAAGCGGTCACGAAAAGTTTATCGACCTCTTTGCTCGTATTAGCCAAGCTAAACATCACATCCACCTGGAATATTTCAACTTCCGAAACGACTCCATCGCCAATGCCCTCTTCGACCTATTGGAAGAGAAGGCCAAAGAGGGCGTAGAGGTGCGTGCCATGTTCGATGCCTTTGGCAATTGGTCGAACAACAAGCCTCTTAAGAAAGAACATCTTGACTCTATTCGCCAACGGGGCATCGAAATCGTGAAGTTTGACCCTTTTATCTTCCCATACATCAACCACGCTTTGCACCGCGACCACCGCAAAATTGCTGTGATCGACGGACAAATTGGCTATACCGGAGGCATGAACATTGCCGATTACTACATACAAGGGCTGCCCGAAATTGGTGCTTGGCGCGATATGCACGTGCGTATTGAAGGGCCGGCAGTGGAAGACCTTCAACGTATCTTCCTCGCCATCTGGAACAAAACCACCAAGCAGCGTATCGAAGGAGAGGTTTACTTTCAAGCAAAAGATAGCGTGGGCAACACCACAGTGGCTATTGTTGACCGCTCGCCCGAACAGAGCCCTCGCATTATGAGCCATGCCTATGCCGTGTCTATCTATTCGGCACAACACAATGTGCGCATCGTAAATCCTTATTTTGTACCTACGTCCTCCATCCGCAAAACGCTTAACATGGCTATTGACCGCGGAACAAAGGTCGAAATCATGATCTCCTCCAAATCCGACATTCCGTTTACTCCGGATGCTTCGCTCTATAAAGTGCACAAACTGATGAAACGCGGAGCAACCATCTACTTATACAACGAAGGGTTTCATCACTCTAAAATCATGATGGTAGACCACACGTTTTGCACTGTAGGCAGTGCCAATCTAAATAGCCGAAGTTTGCGCTATGACTACGAAACGAATGCTTTCATCTTCGATAAAGAGGTGACGGATCAGCTCAATGAAATGTTCGATGACGACATCAAAGATTGCATACAGCTTACACCCGAATATTGGAGAAAACGTTCGCCTTGGCGCAAATTCGTTGGGTGGTTCGCTAATATATTCACCCCATTTTTATGAGTTTGCTCTGTAATCGTGTTTTTTTATATGTCGCACCTATAAATAGGACAATTATTATTATTAAATTTGCAACATGAAGCAATATGTAGATCTATTGAACCGCGTACTAACAGAGGGTACAGAGAAAAGCGACCGCACAGGCACAGGCACTATGAGTGTGTTCGGGCATCAAATGCGCTTTAACATGGATGAAGGTTTCCCTTGTCTAACCACGAAAAAGCTACACTTAAAGTCGATTATACACGAGCTGCTTTGGTTTCTTCAGGGAGACACCAATGTGAAGTATCTGCAAGAGAATGGGGTGCGCATCTGGAACGAATGGGCCGATGAAAAGGGCGATTTGGGACACATCTATGGCTATCAATGGCGTTCGTGGCCCAACTATAAGGGAGGATTTATCGATCAAATTAGCGAAGCGGTTGAAACCATTAAACACAACCCCGACTCGCGTCGCATCATTGTAAGTGCTTGGAATGTGGGCGATTTGGACAACATGAACCTGCCACCCTGCCACGCTTTTTTTCAGTTCTATGTAGCCAACGGCCGACTGAGCTTGCAACTTTACCAACGCAGTGCCGACATCTTTCTGGGTGTGCCGTTCAACATCGCCTCTTATGCACTGTTGCTGCAAATGATGGCACAGGTAACCGGGTTGAAAGCCGGAGACTTCATACACACTTTGGGCGATGCTCACATCTACCTCAACCACCTAGAGCAAGTTCAATTGCAGCTCAGCCGCGAACCGCGAGCGCTACCACAGATGAAGATTAATCCCAATGTGACGAGTATTTTCGACTTTACCTTTGAGGATTTTGAGTTAGTCGATTACCATCCACATCCGCACATCCCCGGAAAAGTAGCTATTTAATCATTCATAATCTATGAAGCTAATTATCATTGCCGCCATTGATCGGTGCAACGCCATCGGGTTTCAAAACAAGCTGTTGTTCTGGCTACCCAATGACTTGAAACGTTTCAAGGCTCTGACCACCGGAAACACCATTATCATGGGGCGCAAAACCTTTGAGTCGCTTCCCAAAGGGGCATTGCCCAACCGAAGAAACGTAGTTCTTAGCTCGAATCCTGCTACAGTGTGTGCCGGAGCCGAGGTGTTTACCTCACTCGAAGCAGCGTTAGAAAGTTGTAAAACAGAAGAGCAGGTGTATATTATTGGTGGTGCAAGCCTTTATGAACAAGCCCTGCCTTTGGCAGATGAACTATGCCTCACCGAAATTGACGATACAGCCGCAGAAGCAGATGCTTTCTTTCCAAAGGTTTCTTCTGCTTTATGGAATGAAAAAAGCAGAGAAGTTCATCCTATGGATGAAAAACACCTCTGCTCCTATGCTTTTGTCGATTACCTTCGAAAATAGATCAATCTTCGTTGGTATCCACGATGATTGGCATCTGTCGCTTGATGGCCTCGTGGAAAGAGATCAACGTCTCGGTGCGCGCTAACCCCAACGGCTGCAGCTTATCGTGAATGATGCTCAGCAAATGGTGATTATTTCTTGCGTAGATCTTAATGAAGATATCGTATTTTCCTGTCGTAAAATGACACTCTACAACCTCCGGGATATTCTCTAACGCCTTCGTCACAGAGTCGAACGATTCGGGATCTTTGAGATAAATCCCAATATACGCACACGTTTCATACCCAATCTTTTCCGGATCGATTATAAATTCAGAGCCTTTCAATATGCCCAGGTTCGTGAGCTTCTGAATACGCTGATGTATGGCTGCACCAGAAACGTTACACGCCCGAGCCACTTCCAGAAAAGGAATACGCGCATTACCGGCAATCAACTTCAGAATCTGTTCATCCAAAGCATCCAGTTGATGATGTCCCATTATTAAATCAATTTGTTTTAAACATGAATCTTTTATGCAAAGTTAGCTCTTTTCCATGCAATAAATACTATGAATTGTTACTTTTATTTGCTGAAATAGAATAAGTCAAGAATAGTTTGTACCTTTGTAAAACATGAATATACAACAAATATGAAGAAATATCTCACCGTTCTACTCTGCTTATTGCTCTTTACTGAGCTATATGCCCAACGTTTTGCTGATCATTTCATAAATAAAACGTTACGTATTGACTACATCTTTAGTGGAGATGCGGGCAAACAATCGATCTATGTGGATGAGCTGTCACAGCTACCCACTTGGGCAGGGCGACAACATCGTTTAGCAAAGCTTCCACTCAAAGGAAACGGAGAGATTGTTGTAAGAGATCTTGCAACCAAAGAGTGTCTCTATCGAACCTCGTTTTCATCACTTTTTCAAGAGTGGCTCAGCACAGATGAGGCAAAGCACACAGCCAAAGCCTTTGAGAATACTTTTTTAGTGCCCTATCCACAACGAGCTGCAGAAATTGAGGTTACCTTGCACAATGCCTCTCAGGAGGTGATTGCAAGTTTGAAACACACGGTAAAACCCACTGACATCTTGATTCACGAGCGAGGAGCATCGCACATCACTCCGCACAAATACTTGCTACAAAGTGGGAGCGAAAAAGATTGCATAGACGTTGCCATCTTAGCCGAAGGGTATACCGAGGCAGAAATGGATCGCTTTTATAAAGATGCTGCCGCTACTTGCGAAAGCTTGTTCTTTTACGAACCATTCAAATCGATGAAGCAAAAGTTTAATATAGTAGCGGTAGCCAGCCCGTCGAAAGAGAGCGGTGTAAGTGTACCTCGGAAGAAAGAGTGGAAACATACGGCATTCAGTTCGCACTTCGACACCTTTTATTCGGATCGGTACCTCACTACCAGTCGGGTGAAAGCTATTCACGAAGCACTGTCGGGCATCCCTTATGAGCACATCATTATCATTGTAAACACCGCTGAATATGGAGGTGGTGGTATTTATAATTCATACACCCTCACGGCTGCCCATCATCCTACCTTTAAACCAGTTGTAGTTCATGAGTTCGGCCATAGTTTCGGTGGTTTAGGTGATGAGTATTTTTATGAAGACGATGTCATGACAGACACCTATCCCCTAACGGTAGAACCTTGGGAGCAAAACATAACGACTCGGGTTCACTTTGCAGAGAAATGGCAGGATATGCTTACGAAGGACACCCCAATACCTACACCCGAATCTAGCAAAGCCTCTTTTCCAGTGGGTGTATACGAGGGAGGAGGCTACTCGGCCAAAGGCATTTACCGTCCGGCGGATAATTGTCGCATGCGTACTAACGAGTATCCTGCTTTCTGCCCGGTTTGTCAGCGAGCACTTCGTAGAATCATTGAGTTTTACACCAACAAGTAGCATTTGCTGGTGTAAAACGGCATTTCTTAGAAACAAAGTCAATACCCTAAACCATACCTATATCCAAAACTGCATTTATGATCCGACTACAACCAATAAGCACGGCTGACACACAGCATTATGCATTCATGGAGAAGCTACTTGTTACTGCTTTTCCTCCCGAAGAGTACCGCGAACTCCAAAACTTGCGCGAGTATACCGATCAAGTGAATCATTTTCATAACAACATCATTTTTGATAATGATGCTTCTATCGGCCTTCTTACCTATTGGAACTTTGAACAGTTCTACTATGTAGAACACTTTGCCATTGACCCCAGCCAACGCAACGGAGGGTATGGAGAAAAGACGTTGCAACATGTATGTCAGAGACTCCAACGACCCATCGTACTCGAGGTAGAAGCTCCAATCGAAGAGATGGCACAGCGTCGCATCAACTTCTACAAGCGACACGGATTTGTTCTTTGGGAGAATGAGTATCAACAACCCCCCTATAGAGCAAGTGACGCCTTCTTACCGATGCACCTCATGATATACGGCAGCCTTGAACCTAACCGTGACTTCATTGAAGTAAAACAAAGAATATACCACGAAGTATACAACGTAAGGATAGAGTGAAAAGAGAGATAAGTCAAACAGATGGGAAAAAAGATTACGCAGACGAAGCGTCATAGAGTCAAGAAAGAGACCAAACAGATAAAAGAAGGGCGCCTAAAATTGCTTTTAGGCGCCCTTCTTTTATCTATACTTTCTATTTTGCTTATTCACGTGGTCTAGCAGAATAGTTAATCTTTAATGCATAAGCTTGACGAAGTGCATTTTTAATATCGGTAACGATACCCATCTTGGTTTCCTCATCGATTTTCAAAGAGACTGTCATCATAGCTTGGTCAGCTTCTTTCATGCTTGATCTTTCCTGGATGATGAAATCCTGTACTTCAGAAACTTCAGCGTAGCTGTCGTTTAACTGAATTCGGCTTTCAGAACCCATTTTCTTACGAAACTCCTGCGTAGGCTTACCTACATAGATGAACGTAACCAATGATTTCTTTTCCAGCTTTTCAAGTTCTGTACCTTGCGGAACCTTAAACTCAACCTTCAATGATACCTCACGCATTGTTGTTACAATCATAAAGAAGAACAACAAGGTAAAGATAAGGTCAGGCAGAGAAGAAGTGTTCAACGCAGGCATTTCACGTTTACCTGTTTTATTAAACTTTCCCATTACTTCTTTTCTCCGTATTTTTTAGGTTCTGCCTCAGAAATCTTCTGAGGATAAATTTCACGAACAGCTTTTTGCTCTTCCTCGCCAAGATCGGCATAGTTTTTCTGCCATTTCTCTTGAGCCAATTCGTTTCTCAACTCATTGTATGCAGCTACTAATTCGTTCTGAACACTGATATATGCCTGATAAGAAGATCCGCGGTCATTCTGCAAAGAGATTACATGCTTTTCTGTAATTAACGTTGCTCCGAAGAATTCAATATCTTTCGATACTTTTTCTGGAAGCGTTTCGTCATTGTACGGGTTCACAATAAAATCTTTTGCTTTCTGCTTCAATTGCGCAATTTGGATGTACTCATTTCCGCACATCAATTGATCGTCCTTATTCAAGTAGATCTGCAATACGTTACGCTCTTTAATCTTATCATCATTCTCTTTCTGATCCTTTTCTGGGGGTGGTGGCAAACGTCTAGCCAAACCACGGTCAGTATCCATAGAGGTTGTAATCAAAAAGAAAATAAGCAACAAGAAGGCAATATCAGCAGTTGAGCTGGAGTTAATATCAGGAACTTTTCTTTTTCCTTTTGCCATTTCAATTACTTTTTTTAAATTGAGTTACCCCAATTGATTATGATAATTTCTTTTTAATGCTACTTCCAAAGATCGCTAGAACAGTAGCAGCCAACAGGAAGTAAATAGAATAAAGGAACATGTCTGTTAACTTCAACCAGAAAGGAACGTTTTCAGCTCCGTCATATCCAGGCATCAGCAGTGGTTCATCGTTACCCATCATCCAAGAAATTACCAAAACAGCAACTAATAGAATGATACCAATCAGAGACTTGATAGCTCCCGCAGGATTATCTTTCAAAGCAGTACCAAATTGGAATACAAAAGCGATAACAGTCACAACAACAGCGATTCCAAACAATCCGTACATTAGATACAAAAGTGCATCCGTATGCACAGGGTTTGACATTTCCGGTACAATAGGAGAGGTCATCTCACCACCCGTGTAGAAGATCCCCAACACGACCAGAATAACAGCAAACATCGCATACAGTGCGTAGTACGATAATTTATATGTTAACTTATTATTCATGACTCAGTTTATTTTTTGTATTTCAAGTTGTATTTGATCACCATGTCAAGCAAAGAGATAGAAGAATCTTCCATTTCGCTTGTAAGAGACTCAATTTTAGAAAGAATGTAGTTGTAGAAAACTTGAAGAATCAAAGCAACAACAAGACCAAAAATAGTTGTGATCAAAGCCACCTTCATACCACCTGCAACAACTGTTGGAGAGATATCACCTACTTGTTGGATCTTATCAAACGCCATAACCATACCTACTACTGTACCCAAGAATCCTAAAGAAGGAGCCATTGCGATAAACAGCGTGATCCATGAGCATCCTTTTTCAAGGAAACCTGCTTGTACACCACCGTAAGATACAACTGATTTTTCTACTACATCGATACCTTGATCGATTCTCATCAAACCTTGGTAGTAGATAGACGCTACAGGACCTCTCGTATTACGTGCGATATCTTTAGCAGCTTCAACATCTCCTTTTTCCAAAGCAGCTTCGATAGCTCCCATGAATTTTTTCGTGTTGATTTCTGCCAAGCTTAAGTAAATAATACGCTCAATACAGAATGCCAAACCAATAACCAAAGAGATTGCTACCAAACTCATGAAAGATGCAGTACCTTCAATGAATTTAACTTTGAGTTCTTTGTGAATACCACCCTCTTCTGCAGCAGCAGGAGCAGTTTCGCCAGCAGCTGTAGTAACAGCAGCCTGTTCAGTTTGTTCTGCTGCAGGAGCATCTTGAGCCTGAGCAAATTGAGTGGAGCTAAATGTTAAGGCTCCCATCACAGCAACAATTGCAAATAACTTTTTCATTGTGTGTCTAATTTTTAAGATTAATTAATTAATTAAATTTATTATTATTGTCATTATTTATCATGAATTTCGCGGAGAGAGCGGGATTCGAACCCGCGATACACTTTTGGCGTATACACGCTTTCCAGGCGTGCCTCTTCAGCCACTCGAGCACCTCTCCTACTATTTTCACCGAAACTTTCTGGCCACGACTCATTCCAAATCTTGAGCCAAAAGCTATTTCAGCTACAAATGTATTCTTTTTTTTCTTCTTCCACAGCATTATCCCTTTTTTATCTTTAAGAAACAGTTCAAATTAATATATTTTAAAATCTTTCTGATCATATTTGAGCATTCCGAACATTTTCAAAGCATTTTCGGAAGTGCTTTGAGCAACTGCTTCGGGTGTGTTTTGATAAACGTCAGCCACCTTAATCAAAATCTCTTTCACATAGGCACTTTCATTGCGTTTGCCTCTATTGGGCATTGGGGTCAAGTAAGGAGAATCTGTTTCGAGAACAACTCGCTGGAGTGGAATTTCCCTTAACGCAATGGGCAGTTGAGAATTCTTAAAGGTAATCACTCCATTTATACCAATTAGAAACTGCGAAAACTCGAGCAGGCGAGAGGCCTCTTCGCAACTCCCCGTGAAACTATGAAAGATACCTCTCAATGAGGTGTCTTTATAAGGAAGCAAAGTCTTATAGATGGGCTCAAATGCCTCCCTTGAATGAATAACAATGGGCAAATCATAAGTCAGTGCCCACTCGATCTGCTTTTCAAAAGCGGCACGCTGCTCTTTCAGAAATGTTTTATCCCAATACAAATCCATACCGACTTCGCCAATAGCTACAAATTCGTTCGGAGCAGCCAGATGAGCTTCCATGATGGCCAGTTCCTTTTCATAAGACGCATGAACAGAGGTGGGGTGCAATCCAATCATCGGAAAGCAAAAGCCTTTATATGCAGCACATACCGACAACATGGGCTCGATGGTTGTACAATCAATATTAGGCATGAAAATATGGGAGACGCCTGCTGCACGAGCACGCTCCATCACTTGAGGCAAATCTTCTGCGAATGTCTCTAGAAAAAGATGAGAATGAGAATCTACAAGTACCATAGGGTTTATTCAGCAGGCTGTTCGCCTGTACGATAATAATAAATCAAACCGTAATCACGGCATAAGTTTAACCGAGCGTCATTGGGAGTAACTCCTTGATAAGCCTCTTCGAGCTGATTCCAAATATCCAGTATCAGTTCATCGGCTCGGCTACGCATGGCAGCGAGTTTTCCCAAACTATCAGATGTGAATGCTTGGAGGTTTTTCTGTCGTTCATGACTATCTAAAAACAACTCATAGTGCACCTTGACTTTGGCGATGGTTGGGGTGTAAATAGGAACTCCGCCTTGAGCCGTTCGCTTTTGTTCGCCTTCAATCACGTTCTTCCCCCAAACAGCCATAGAGGCTTCATTGGTTAGATCGGGCACAGTATGGTCGGTCATCGATAATCCATATAGCTTTTTATGTGTCTCTTTTATCTCGCCACGAATCACTGCCATATGAAGCACCTGTATGAAGTGAGAAAGATATAAACGCGCTGTCTTCACGCACGCCTGGTGTTTTCGGCTGGCTTTAGTTTGACGATCGAGACACTGCATATAGTGTTCTTGTGCAGCTTCAAATTTACGCAAAAAAGAACGAGCTTCCGAGAGCGTGTTCAACGACAGGGGTAAATCTCGAAAATCAGACACATCACCTTTACTGACCGCCGCTTTCAGCGCTCGAATCCTTGCTAAGTCAGTATTTGGTAATCGTCTGTAAGGCATCTCGTTGAGTGATTTAAAGCTAGAGCTCTCTACACATTAAGCTCTTCGTTAAAAGGATTAATTCGCTTTTCTTCTCTTCAGGCACATTTACCGCAGAGAGGCTCTTCATCGCTGCTTCGTAGTATTGTTGCATGAGGTTCTCGCAAACTGCTTTGACACCAATTTCATCATAAAGCTGTGTTACGGATTCTATTTTTTCGCTCGGTTCGAATTGCTCTGCTGATAACCAATTCTTTAGCTTCAGCTGTTGGTCTTTATCGGCATGTTGAAGGGCTTTGATGAGCATGTACGTTTTCTTATTACAGATAATATCGCCTCCAATGTTTTTGCCAAAAACAGCAGCATCGCCATATACATCAAGCAAATCGTCTTGCAGCTGAAACGCCACTCCGATTTGGATACCAAAGCGGTATAAAGAGTCGGCATCTTCACGAGATGCATCTCCCAATATAGCACCCACTTTAAGACTGGTAGCCAGTAGCACGGCAGTTTTTAAACGAATCATTTCGATGTATTCTTCTTCAAGCACATCATCACGAAGTTCAAAGTCCATATCCATTTGTTGTCCTTCGCAGATTTCAAGAGCGGTTTGACTGAACAGGTCGAGCACTTCTTTGAGGTGCTCAACAGGGCAATCGGCTATATACTGGTAAGCCAATACCAACATAGCATCGCCCGAGAGTATGGCTGTGTTGTCATCCCAGACCTTATGAACTGCTGCTTTGCCTCTTCGCATGTCGGCGTTATCCATCAGGTCGTCGTGAAGCAAGGTGTAGTTGTGATAAACCTCCACACCGGTTGCCGGACCATAAACACGCTCTACATCTTCTTTATAGAGATTATAAGCCATAAGCATAAGCAACGGGCGAATGCGTTTTCCACCCATAGACAAGACATACTCAACGGGGGCATACAATCTTTTCGGGCTTCGAGAAAACCGTAACGCTTCTACGTGGGTATTTATTTTATCTAGTAATTGAGACGAAGTAAACATACTAATCAGTTAAAGGAGTTGATAAGGGGAAAGCACTAACTAAAAGAGGCTGCTTTACGGCAGCCTCTTTTTTATGCTATACAATATTATTGTAATCTAAACATTACAGGAACCGTATACTTTACACGAACAGGTTTACCACGCTGCATACCGGGTTTCCATTTAGGCATTGTTCCAATTACACGAAGAGCCTCTTTATCCAAGTAAGGGTCAACACTCTTCACTACTCTTGGGTCTACAATAGAACCGTCTCTGTTCACAACGAACTGAACGATAACGCGACCTTGAGTTCCATTTTCTTGGGCAATTGTAGGATACTTGATGTTCTTACTCAAGAACTGCATCAATGCACCCATACCTCCGGGGAAATCAGGCATTTGCTCTACTACCTCAAAAATAGTTTGTTCTTCGGGTTCTTCTTCTACCACTTTAACCGGTACGTATTTTACTTCTACTTTCTGTCCGGTGTCTTCGGTCGAAGCAACCACTGATTCCTTTACATCTGCTTTGTCATCGACAATATTCAGAATTTCTGCTGCTGCAGGGACTTCAGGAGGCGGTGGAGCCACTTCTTGTTTCTGTTCCGTAATGGGAACGATTTCCTCTTCAAATACAAGATCGGACAATGCTTGACTGGTATCAATCACTATGTCACGCTTGGTCCATTCGAACGCTACGAACATAAAGGCTAATACAATCACGTATCCGACAAGCATCCAGGTGGTTTTTTTCCCTTCCAGGTCTGCTTTGGGTGATTTTTTAACTTCCATAAAAATATAAATAATTAAAGGTGTGTCCCAGTTTTAAGCTTCAAAAGCTTTTCTGCCACAAATATAACGGAGATATTTTAAAAATGCAGTATATTTGAGCAGATTTTTCGATCAGTGTGTTAAAAAAGGATAGATTCGGGTTGTTTTCACTCTTTTTAAGTTTGCTAACGAGAACATAACGAGATCGTGACAACTGATTGAGGATTCGAAAATCAGTATTATATATAAGAATCAGATGAAGAAAATAACAATAGCAATCGATGGGTTCTCCTCTTGCGGCAAAAGCACTATGGCCAAAGATTTGGCTAAAGAAATCGGATACATCTATATAGATAGTGGTGCCATGTATCGTGCGGTTACCTTATATAGTATAGAGAATGGTCTTTTCTGCGGAGATGAGATGAATGTAGAAACACTCAAAAGTCAAATCAACCACATTCACATTACCTTTCGCATGGACCCCGAAACGGGGCGCCCGATTACCTACTTGAACGGAACAAATGTAGAAAATAAAATCCGCACCATGGAGGTTTCATCAAAAGTAAGCCCCATCAGCACCTTGGACTTTGTACGCGAAGCCCTGGTGGCACAGCAACAAGCCATGGGGCGTGAAAAAGGAATTGTAATGGATGGCCGCGACATCGGCACAACCGTATTTCCCGATGCCGAACTGAAAATATTCGTTACTGCCTCGGCCGAAGTGCGTGCACAACGCCGATACGACGAGCTCCAAGCTAAAGGAGAGGAGGCCGACTTCGACAGCATTTTGGAGAATGTGAAACAACGCGACTATATTGACCAAAATCGCGAAGTAAGTCCGCTGCGTAAAGCCGAGGACGCATTGACGCTCGACAATACGAACTTGACCATTGAGGAACAACGCGATTGGCTGCTTGACCACTACAATCAAGTGATAAGAAAGCTTAGCTTATGACAAAGGTAGAGATAGATAAAGGATCGGGCTTTTGCTTTGGTGTGGTTACAGCCATCAACAAGGCTGAAGAAGAGTTGGCAAAAGGGGTAACCCTCTATTGCCTGGGCGATATCGTACACAACAGTCGTGAAGTAGAACGCCTCAAAGAGATGGGGTTAATTACCATCAACCACGAAGAGTTCAAACAGTTGTACAACGCCAAAGTACTACTCCGCGCTCACGGCGAACCACCTGAAACGTATGAAATTGCTCGCCACAACCATATCGAAATCATTGATGCCACCTGTCCCGTGGTGTTGCGTTTGCAAAAACGAGTGAAGCAAGAGCATCAGGAGGAGATTAATCAAGAGCATGGAGAGGAGAAGCAAATCATCATCTACGGACAAAATGGACATGCCGAGGTATTAGGGTTGGTTGGGCAAACCAATGGCAAAGCCATCGTCATAGAAAAGCTCGAGGAGGTGAAAAGTCTCGATTTCAACAAAAGCATACGCTTGTATTCGCAAACAACCAAATCGCTCGATGAGTTCTGGGAAATAGTAGACTACATCAAAGCACACATTGCCCCGGGAGCCTCGTTCGAGTATTACGATACCATCTGCCGTCAAGTAGCGAATCGCATGCCCAACTTGCGCAAGTTTGCCGCCTCGCACGACCTCCTCTTTTTTGTTAGCGGCAAGAAGAGTTCAAACGGAAAAATGCTGTTCAGCGAATGCCTCAAAGTCAACCCAAACTCACACCTTATTGATAATGAGCAGGAGATAGACAATTCCTTGTTGGCTAATGCACAATCGATTGGCATATGCGGAGCCACATCGACGCCTAAGTGGCTTATGGAAAAGATATCCAACGTAATTAAGTCGCGCATCGAACAAGAAGAGGATTAATGTTATTTATTAGTGAACACCGCAGTTTAGCAACAAAGAAATAAATTTGCCAAGGCTTTTTGTTACCTTTGCATCATTTAAAATTAAAATCAAAATAAGTTTATTATGGCAACAACAGTGAAATGTATTGGTATTTTAACTTCCGGTGGCGATGCCCCCGGCATGAATGCTGCCATTCGGGCAGTAACCCGGGCAGCTATCTACAACGGGTTCCAGGTAAAAGGCATATATAGAGGATATAAGGGTTTGATCACCGGCGAAATAAAGGAGTTCAAAAGTCAAGACGTAAGCAATATCATCCAATTGGGAGGAACCATCTTGAAGACAGCGCGCTGTAAAGAGTTCAAAACCCCCGAAGGAAGACAAATAGCTTACAATAACATGACGGCCGAAGGCATTGATGCATTAGTAGTCATCGGTGGCGACGGCTCGCTGACAGGTGCACGCATTTTGGCTCAGGAGTTCAACATTCCTTGTATCGGCTTGCCGGGCACTATCGACAACGATCTTTACGGAACAGATACCACCATCGGGTATGACACTGCACTGAACACTATTTTGGGTGCTGTCGATAAAATACGCGATACGGCTACCTCGCACGAACGCTTGTTCTTTGTCGAAGTAATGGGACGCGATGCCGGATTCCTTGCATTGAACGGCGCCATTGCTTCGGGAGCCGAAGCAGCCATCATCCCCGAGTTCAGCACAGAGTTTGACCAATTGGAAGAGTTCATCAAAAGCGGTTATCGCAAATCTAAGAATAGCAGCATTGTACTTGTTGCCGAAAGCGACCTGACAGGTGGAGCGATGCACTACGCTGAACGCGTGAAAAACGAATATCCTCAATATGACGTACGAGTAACCATCTTAGGTCACTTACAACGTGGTGGAAGCCCTACGGCGCACGACCGCATTCTGGCAAGCCGACTGGGCTCTGCAGCCATTGATGCCCTCATGGAAGACCAACGCAATGTGATGATAGGTATCGAAAACGATCAAATCGTATATGTGCCCTTCAGTAAGGCAATCAAAAAAGAGAAACCCATCAACAGAGAACTGGTGAATGTACTGCGGAAGTTATCGATCTAAATCGATAAACAGATGACACTATTTTTAATCGCTTACTTATAGATAGCGGTTTTCTTAAAATACAAGAGTACGTACTTAACAGTGTGTTAAAATACTAATTAACACACTGTTAAGTACGTACTCTTTTCTTATAAAAGAGCGTACTCCTTTACGCATTCATTACCAGATCAATACCGCATCATCTTAGTTGTTTATTAAGTAATCATTTCCGTTACACGTGTAAACAAACTAAAATCTACCGCGATTTCAACGGCACGTATTTGGCTTCATCAAGCACATTCTTGTAGGCCGGACGAATGATCCGTTTGCCCTCAAAATTCAACTCTTCATTGCGGTGCGCACACCAACCTACGATACGAGCCATGGCAAAAAGCGGAGTGTAGATTTCTTGCGGAAGACCAATCATTTCGTACACAAAGCCCGAATAGAAGTCAACATTACTCGATACTGTTTTTCCGTTATTCTTGATTCTCCCAAAGGTCTCAATCGCACGCTCCTCCAAAAGTTCGAGGAAGGCAAACTCGCGTTCTTTGTCCTTCTCTTTGGCCAAGTCACGAGCTAGCTCTTTAAGCAACAGTGCACGCGGATCGGAAATGGTGTAAACAGCGTGTCCAATACCGTAAATAAGTCCGGTCTTGTTGTACACCTCCTTGTTCAGCATACGGGTGAAGTACGCATCAATTTCTTCCACACTGGTCCAGTCGACAATGTTTTGTTGCAAGTGATGAAACATATCCACCACTTGAATATTGGCACCCCCATGAAGCGGCCCTTTGAGCGACCCAATGCCGGCAGCAATAGAAGAATAAGTATCTGTGCCAGTAGAGGAGGTCACGCGCACGGTAAAGGTAGAGTTATTACCACCACCATGTTCAGCTTGAAGGATAAGCAAAAGGTCGAGCGTTCTGGCCTCCAATGGAGTATAACCTTTTTTCAACATGTAAAGGAAGTTTTCTGCAATTGACAAGTCATCCTGCGGATGGCGAATGTGAAGCGATCGCCCGAAAGTGGCATGCCGCAACATATTATAAGCATAGGCAATAATGGTGGGAAACTTCGAGATCAACTCTATACTCTGACGCATCAGATTATCGCATGAAATATCATCGGGGTTAGGATCGAAGCGATACATCTCAAGCACGCTGCGTGCCAGAATATTCATGATATCCGAGCCCTCAAGCTCAATGATGTTCATCTTTGTTTTTTGTTCGAGTGACATGTGTTCAGTTACGAGCTCGCGAAACGAGGAAAGTTCGTCTTGATCGGGCAAATGTCCTGATAGAAGCAGGTAAGCCACCTCTTCGAACCCGAAACGCTTCTCTTTTATGATACTGTGCACCATGTGCTCTACATCATATTCGCGATAAAACAGTTTGCCGGGGATGGGCATGAGTCCGCCACCGGGAATGCGTTCGTAACCTACTACATTGCCTACTTTGGTGAGTCCAACCAATACACCCGTTCCGTCGTCATTGCGTAATCCGCGTTTCACATCGAACTTCGGAAAAAGATCGGTAGCAATGTGTGCGGCGTTCTTCATCTCTTCAGAGAGTTTGTAAACAAGATATTCTTTCTTCATGAGTTTGTCATTTTAATCATTGATTCTTTTGATAATTTCTTGCGCAAAAGCAGCGGTGCCAAGCGAGTGTCCATTGGGCATAAATCGCGCCAAGTCATGCGTGGCACGTCGGTGAGCAAAGCTTTGCTCGAGGGCATCTACAATCAGGTCGGCAGGCTCTTGCCATCCCATGTATTCGAGCATCATAACGGCCGAAAGCAGTAATGAGCAAGGGTTTGCCTTGTCGGCTCCGGCAATATCGGGTGCTGTGCCGTGTGTAGCCTCGAAGATGGCATGCCCGCTGATGTAGTTAATATTGGCACCGGGTGCAATACCAATACCGCCCACCATAGCTGCCAGTTGGTCTGAAATGTAATCGCCATTGAGGTTGAGTGTAGCTACTACCGAGTAGTCTTCGGGGCGAAGCAGGGTGTTCTGCAAGAAAGCATCGGCTATGCAATCATTGACTAGTAAGCGACCGTCTGCCAATGGTTCAGCAAATTCACGTTGCGCCAGCTCGTACCCCCACTTTTTGAAGCCACCTTCGGTATACTTCATGATGTTTCCCTTATGTACCAGCGTTACAGTAGGTAGTCCAAACTCGATTGCATAGCGACAGGCAGCACGTACCAGTCGCTCGGTACCCTCTTTCGAAACTGGCTTCACGCCAAAGCCTGATGTTTCGGGGAAGCGAACTTTAGTTACCCCCATCTCGTCGTGCAAAAAGCGGTAAAACTTCTTGGCCTCGGGAGAACCGGCCTCCCATTCGATGCCCGCATAGATGTCTTCGGTATTCTCACGAAAGATATGCATGTTCACTTTCTGCGGCTCTTTGATGGGCGACTCTACCCCACGAAACCAACGAACCGGGCGAAGACAAACATACAGATCGAGGGTTTGACGTAACGCTACATTCAGTGAGCGTATCCCCCCACCCACAGGGGTGGTAAGCGGTCCTTTAATACCAATCAGGTATTCTTGAAAGGCTTTCATCGTATCATCGGGGAGCCACGAGCCGGTAGCGTCAAACGCACGTTGTCCGGCAAACACCTCCTTCCATTCAATGTGACGACTACTACCATAAGCCAACTGTACTGCCGCATTTACAATTTCTTGCATAGCGGGAGTGATTTCAGCACCTACCCCATCGCCTGTAATAAAGGGGATGGTAGGGCTATCGGGCACGAGCAACGTGCCATCTTTTTGTTTCGTTATCCTCATAGATTATCTTGCATTTAGTGCAGATCCGGCACGGAACCAGGCAATTTGCTGTTCGTTATAAGTATGCAGCACCTCTATTGTATCCTTGGTTCCATCTTCGTGGTGAACAATCACTTGCAGGTTTTTATCAGGTGCAAAGGTCTCTAACCCAACCACCGTAAGGAGGTCGTGCTCTTTAATGCGATCGTAGTCGCCCTTTTCGGCAAAGGTGATGGCAAGCATACCTTGCTTCTTTAGGTTGGTTTCGTGAATACGGGCAAAGCTCTTGGCCAGAATGGCTTTCACATTAAGGAAACGAGGCTCCATGGCAGCGTGTTCGCGGCTCGATCCTTCGCCGTAATTCTCCTCGGCTACTACAATGGAACTTTTTCCATGCTGTTTATACTGCTTGGCAACCGTTGAGACAGCTTCGTAGGTATTAGTCAATCGGCACCACACGCTATTCGTTTCACCATTGAATGCGTTTACAGCCCCCATCAGCAAGTTGTCAGATATGTTCTCCAGATGTCCGCGAAAGCGCAACCAAGGACCAGCCATAGAGATGTGATCGGTTGTACACTTGCCTTGTGCCTTAAGCAAAAGAGGCATATCGATAAAGTCGGCAGGGGAGCAAGGAACAAAAGGAATGAGTTCTTGCAAGCGTTGAGAGTTCGGATTAATCGCAATAGACACTTGAGATCCTGTAGGTGCAACATAGCCTTCTGCATCAGTTACAAATCCATGCACCGGGAGTTCGTCTCCATGTGGTTCGTCCAGTTTCACGCGCTCTCCGTCACGAGTTAGCAAACGATCTTTCAATGGATTGAAGCAGAGATCTCCGGCAATGGTGAGTGCTAAAGTTAATTCGGGTGAAGCCACAAAGGCATGCGTGTTTGGGTTTCCATCGGCTCGTTTGGCGAAATTTCGATTAAAAGAGGTAACGATTGAATTCTTGCGCGTATTATCATCGGTATGGCGTTTCCACTGACCGATGCAAGGACCACAAGCATTAGCCATGATGGTGGCTCCAAGTTTTTTGAAAAGGGTCATCATGCCATCGCGGTCGGCTGTAGCTCGTATCTGTTCCGAACCCGGATTAATAATAAGCTTGGCACCCATGCTTAGGTCTTTCTCCAACACCTGCTGCGCAATTGAAGCTGCACGGCTGAGGTCTTGGTAAGAGGAGTTGGTACACGATCCGATAAGACCTACCTCCATTTTTCGGGGATAACCGTTGACCAATACCTTCTCAGAAAACTGAGAGATTGGTGTGGCAGCATCGGGTGTAAAGGGGCCATTGATATAGGGTTCAAGCACGTTGAGGTCAATTTCGATAAGGCGATCGTAATACTGTTCGGGGTTTTCCCATACCTCTTTATCGGCACACAACTCCTCTTTCATCGCATCGGCCATAGCGGCAACGCTTTCGCGTCCGGTAGCACAGAGATAGCGACTTATCGACTCGTCATAAGGAAAGATCGAAGTGGTTGCTCCTACTTCGGCCCCCATATTACAAATGGTCGCTTTGCCGGTTGCCGAGAGCGACTCTACCCCCGAACCGAAATACTCGATAATCGCATTGGTACCCCCCTTCACAGTAAGAATACCGGCTAGTTTCAAAATCACATCTTTCGGGGCTGCCCAACCGCTGAGCTTTCCGGTGAGCCGCACACCAATTAGACGGGGCATTTTAAGTTCCCACTCCATGCCTGTCATTACATCAACAGCATCTGCACCGCCCACACCAATGGCAATCATTCCTAATCCACCTGCATTGGGGGTATGCGAATCCGTCCCGATCATCATTCCACCCGGAAAGGCATAGTTTTCAAGCACCACTTGATGGATGATACCTGCACCGGGCTGCCAGAAACCAATACCGTAACGAGAAGAGACATCGCGCAGGAAGTGAAACACTTCTTCATTGGTGTTTTTGGCCGTAGTTATATCTTCGCTCGCACCGTGGTTGGCCTGTATTAAGTGGTCGCAGTGTACGGTAGAGGGTACAGCTACCTGTTCTTGTCCGGCGTTCATAAACTGCAACAGGGCCATTTGTGCTGTGGCATCCTGCATGGCTACCCGATCGGGGCGGAAGTTGACATAATCCTCGCCACGTTCGTAGCTATTCACCTTGGATTCATCATACAGATGAGCATACAATACCTTCTCAGACAATGTCAAGGGTCTTTCAAGTACAGCTCTCACACGTTCTATCTTTCCTTTATAAGTGGCGTAGAAGTGTTCTAACATTTTCTTGTCATATACCATTCGGTTCCTTTATTAAATTAAATATACTATATTAACGATTAGAGAACGTGGAAAGTTTAGGAAAACAAGAAGTATTAGTACCTTTGTCGTAGCATAATTCATCAACAATATGACTAAAAAGAATCTCTCTTCAATCGCCGACCTGCAACACCAACAGCTATTACTCCGCATGGAGTATGCCTATGAGAAAGAAGAATTTCAACGTCAAACGGAGACGATGGGTGTAGCTCGTAAAGTGAAAAGAGGTTTATGCTGGTATCCGGTCAGTGTGGCAAGGAGTTATTATAATTCGCTCAATCAGCTCGTAGTAGAGATCGTGCGAAGCGAAGATAAAGAGATTGAACATGCCTTTGAATTCGGTCGTCCGGTTTGCTTCTTCCGACAGGGGTACGATGGGAAAATTCAGTACATGAACTTTACCGCTACGGTGAGTTTTGCCAATGAGGAGCGCATGATGGTAGCACTACCCAGTGCCGGTGCGCTTCTTGAGGTGCAGGCAACCGATCGCTTAGGCGTTCAACTCTATTTTGACGAAACATCGTACCGTGCCATGTTCGATGCTCTCGAAGAGGTAGTGCGCGCCAAAGGCAACAGACTGGCCGAACTGCGCGACATACTCTTGGGCACCCTGCCTGCGCAAAGTCGCGAGCTCTATCCCGTTCGCTTTCCGTGGCTGAACACGACACAAGAGCACGCGGTCAATAAAGTACTCTGCGCGAAGGATGTTGCCATTGTGCATGGACCTCCCGGCACAGGGAAGACAACAACGCTGGTCGAAGCCATTTACGAATCCTTGCACCGCGAGAATCAGGTACTGGTGTGTGCGCAAAGCAATACGGCCGTTGACTGGATTGCAGAGAAACTGGTCGATCGGGGCGTTCCGGTGTTACGCATTGGTAACCCTACCCGAGTCAACGAAAAAATGCTCTCCTTCACCTACGAGCATCGTTTCGAGAGTCATCCGTCTTACCCCGAACTGTGGGGAATTCGCAAGTCTATCCGTGAAACAAGCAGACAGCTAAGACGCGGCAACGCCTCTGACCGTGACGGGGTTCGCAGTCGTATTAACCACCTCAAAGAACGAGCCACTGCGTTAGAGCTATTCATCAACGAAGAGCTATTTTCGGGTGCTCGGGTAGTCGCCTCTACGCTGGTTAGCAGCAACCACCGCGTGCTCACCGGTCGCCGCTTCTCTACCCTTTTTATTGACGAAGCAGCCCAAGCACTTGAAGCTGCTTGTTGGATTGCGATCCGGCGATGCGACCGTGTGGTATTGGCAGGCGATCATTGTCAGTTGCCACCTACGATCAAATGCATCGAAGCGGCTCGTGGAGGATTGGATCAGACGCTTATGGAAAAGGTGGTCACCGGCAAACCTGCCGCAGTCTCTTTGCTGAAAGTGCAATACCGCATGCACGAGCAAATCATGCGTTTCCCTTCCGAATGGTTTTATCAAGGAGCGCTCGAAGCTGCTCTCGAGATGCGTTATCGAGGCATTTTAGATTACGACACCCCCATGGTATGGATCGACACATCGGAGATGGATTTTCGTGAAGAGTTTGTTGGAGAGAGCTTTGGTCGTATCAATAAAGCGGAGGCTGACTTGCTGTTGCAAGAGTTGGAAGCGTATTTACAACGCATTGGCAAGACCCGGATACTTGAGGAGCGAACCGATTTCGGACTTATCTCGCCCTACAAAGCACAGGTGCAATACCTGCGCAATAAAATACACAGCAACAGTTTCTTTCGCCCCTTTCGCAGCCTTATTACCGTCAACACAGTCGATGGTTTTCAGGGACAAGAGCGAGATGTGATCTTTATCAGCCTGGTAAGAGCCAACGAAAGCGGACAAATCGGGTTTCTTAGCGATCTGCGTCGCATGAATGTAGCCATCACCCGTGCTCGTATGAAGTTGGTTATTCTGGGCGAAGCAGCCACACTCGGCAAGCACCCTTTCTATCGAAAGTTAATCGAATATATAGATGCTTGCAAGCCCTGAAATTGATGCACGGTTCATAAAAACAATGAGGTGCTATCTTATCGCCAAGGATAAAATAGCACCTCATTTATACTTCACAACAAAGAGTCTTAGTTGTTTTCGGGACGCAGTTTGCGAACCACTGCACCTGCTCTCCACATTTCGCTTTCGCGCAAGGCTTTCAACTCAGCATCCAAACCTTCACGATAGTCGGGTTTAGAGTTGGTGTCGATTGAACGTTGTGCTTCGTTTCCACATTTTACTTCGGCATAGAGTTTCTCAAATACGGGTTTCGTTGCATCATGAAACGGGCCCATCCAGTCGAGTGCACCACGTTGAGCCGTGGTTGAACAGTTGGCATACATCCAGTCCATACCATTTTTAGCGAAAAGAGGCATCAAGGATTGAGTCAACTCTTCTACCGTTTCGTTAAACGCCTCGGAAGGAGTGTGACCATTCTCGCGCAACACCTCGTATTGAGCTTGTAATATGCCTTGAATAGCACCCATCAGCGTACCACGCTCACCTGTAAGGTCAGAGTAAACTTCGCGTTTAAAAGTGGTTTCAAACAGATAACCCGAACCCACACCGATGCCCAATGCTACTACACGATCAAAAGCACGACCCGTAGCGTCTTGGAATATAGCGTAAGAAGAGTTCAACCCACGGCCTTCAAGAAACATGGTACGAAGTGATGTACCGGAACCTTTCGGAGCAACCAGTATCACGTCAACATCGGCAGGAGGAACAATACCTGTGCGCTCTTTGTACGTGATGCCGAAGCCGTGAGAGAAATACAACGCCTTACCCGGTGTAAGGTTTTTCTTCACCACAGGCCATACTTCAATTTGAGCTGCATCTGAAAGCAGGTATTGGATAATGGTTCCACGCTGACAGGCTTCGTCAATATCGAACAACGTTTCGCCTGGTACCCAACCATCGGCAACCGCCTTTTCCCATGTTTTACCACCTTTACGCTGACCAACAATTACATTAAAACCATTGTCGCGCAAGTTCAGTGATTGACCGGGCCCTTGTACGCCATAACCAATAATAGCGATGGTCTCATTCTTCAATACTTCACGTGCTTTCTCTAATGGAAATTCTTCACGGGTTACTACATTTTCAGTAACACCACCAAAATTCATTTGTGCCATTTTAATTTCTAATTTTTAGTGACGAGTTGCCTCGCCTAGTTATTGTTATCTATTCTATAGTTATTCAAACTTCACTTTTGCCCGACAAACAACCTCTGCGTTGTTCTTCTTTACCTCTACATGATATTCATTGCCACTTATCTCTTCCTGAAAGAAAGAGAGCACATCACCGTAATAACTTTCGGCCACATAGGCCATTTCAAAACGGCGAATCCGCTTTGTTTTATAGAGTTCAATAGGAAACAGATCGAGAATATGCTCAATATAACGAATGCTGTTTACATGTCCATTGATATCAATGTCGCTGTATTTCGCTGTTAGTGTTGCTGCAACCTCTTGCGTGCTGAGCTTAATGCGCGAGGGTTTCTCAATGGGGCATGGCTCATCGGTCACGTAATCGACAATGTTGCCTCCATGCAGTGCCAACAAATCGGCTGGTTTACGGGTGTTGAGATTAATCATGGCCCAAACCGATCGCGCATAACCTATCTTCTTTCCATCTTTATTGAGAATCGCAAAATTTCGGTCGGTAAACAGCCGATAGACATTCTCAACCCAGGTCTGAATGCTAAATTCCTCGTATTGATAAGGCATTTCATCGAGTTCAATAGCTAGCCGGGAGAGTACCCAGGTGAAGTTTTCTTCATGTAGGGTAGCTATGCCAAAACCACGATCGGTTGCATGGAAGCCTGCACAATTCAACAGATGATTGCCCAATACCCCTAAGGCAAGCCGACCGTTAAAATCGACATGAAAGGGTTCGGCTACAAACCGATAGGTTCCTATTTGATTGTTTTCACTCACGATTACACTCTTTTTTATTCATACTGTATTGCGTTTCGCGATCGGCGAGAAACTCATTGACCCGTTCGAAACAACTGGTAGTGATCGCCACACGTCCCGAGCGAACGAACTGCAACACACAATTGAGCGCCTTTAGTTCATCGTAAAGTGCGGTGATATCCTCACTGATTCCGTTCTTTTCGACAATAGCAAAAACAGGGTTTACCTCTACAACACGGGCATTGTAGCGACGGGTTACTTTCGAAGCCTCGGGGGTGGCCTGAAACTCGGGCGTGGAAACCTTATACAAAGCAATTTCGTGAGAATAGATCTCATCATCTGCAAAATAGCGTGCCTGCAATACATCGATTTTCTTTCCGATTTGCTTAGCTACTTTCTCAATGGTGCTTTGATCTGTCCACGCGGTGATGGTATACTTATGCACTCCCTTGATGGAAGAAGCCGATACGTTCAGGCTTTCAATATTAATCTGACGACGGGTAAACACAGCCGTTACCTGATTCAGCAAACCGGCTATATTCTCCGAATGAACGATTAAAGTATATAATGTCTTATCCATATTCTTGTCTTTATTAACACTCTAACAACATCTGATTCACGGATCCACCGGGGGGGATCATCGGCAACACATTGCCCTCTTCTATCACGCAGGCCTCGAGCAAGTAAGGTCCGTCGGTAGCTAGCATCTCCCGAATAGCCTCAACTAGATCTTCGCGAGAGATGACTCTGGAAGCAGGAATATCGTAGGCCGAAGCAATCTTCATGTAGTCGGGATTCATCATCGGGGTAAACGAATACTTGTGGTCGAAGAACATCGCCTGCCACTGACGAACGTTTCCCAAGTAATTATTGTTCAACACAATAATCTTTACCGGTGCCTTTTGCTCCATAATGGTTCCAAGCTCTTGAATGTTCATCTGCAAGCCACCATCGCCCATAAACGAGCAAACGGTGCGATCGGGGCGGCCAAAGGTGGCACCGATAGCTGCGGGGAGTCCGAAGCCCATAGTACCCAACCCACCCGAAGTAATAATGCTGCGGTCTTTACTGTACTTGAAATATCGGGCAGCCATCATCTGGTTTTGGCCAACATCTGTCACCAATATTGCTTCGTGGTTTGTAGCTTCGCTTACTGCACGCACCACCTCGCCCATGGTAAGAGCCTCACCCATAGGGTAGAGTTCGGGACGAATCACTTTTTCTTCCTCAACAGCTTCATAAGGCTTGAAACTTTCAATCCATTCGGAATGAGTATTGGGATTCAACAGCTGAGTTACGGCAGCCAAGGTCTCTTTGCAATCGCCCAATACAGCTACTTCGGCGTGTACATTCTTATTAATTTCGGTCGGATCAATATCAAAGTGAACGACCTTTGCCTGACGTGCATACGTTTCCAACTTACCGGTGACCCGATCATCGAAACGCATACCAACGGCAATAAGTACATCACATTTATTGGTATTGATGTTGGGGCCAAGATTACCATGCATACCGAGCATTCCTTTATTTAACGGATGCGCTGTGGGCAAAGCAGAAAGCCCATGTAGGGTGCATGCGGCAGGTAGATTGGCCTTCTCAAGAAATGCACGCAGCTCGGATTGTGCATAACCCAACTCAACACCTTGTCCTACCAGCACCAACGGGCGTTTGGCTTGATTAATCAATTCGGCTGCTTGTTGTATCGCTTTTGGGTCTACATCGGGCACGGGAACGTAGCTACGAATGAAATCGAGTTTAGTGGGGATGTATTCAACCTTTTCGACTTGCGCGTTTTTAGCAAAGTCGAGCACCACCGGCCCGGGGCGTCCGCTTTTGGCGATATAGAAGGCACGGGCTACTGCCCAAGCCACATCCTCGGCAGAGCGTATCTGATAACTCCACTTAGCGATGGGCTGTGTGATGCCTACCAAGTCAACCTCCTGAAAGAAGTCGGTTCCCAGAAAAGGTGTAGCCACCTGACCTGCAATAACCACAATCGGTGTGCTGTCCATCATAGCATCAGCAATACCCGTTACTGTGTTGGTACCACCAGGACCGCTGGTAACCAAACAAACACCCACTTCGCCCGATGCACGAGCAAATCCTTGTGCAGCATGAACTGAACCTTGTTCGTGACGAACGAGTACGTGGTTTAATTTCTCTCGATGGTCAAACAGGGCATCGTATACGGGCATGATAGAACCGCCCGGATATCCAAAAAGTGTCGTTACACCGTGCAGTTCTAAAGAGCGCATCAAAGCTTCTGCGCCTGAAATAATCTCTTTACTCATCTTTCTATGGGTGAATTAAGTGATAACATTAATCTATCATTCTCACAGCTCCCTTATCGGCAGAGCTTACCATGCTCGCATAAGCTTTCAAGCTTTTGGGTACATGGCGTTGTCGGGTAACAAGCGTCATGGGACGAGCAGCAAGCTCCTCATCGGTTAGTCGCACATTGATGGTTCGAGCAGGAATGTTGATATCAATCATATCGCCATCCTGTATCTTCCCGATATTGCCTCCTGCAGCTGCTTCGGGAGAGACGTGTCCGATACTTAGCCCCGAAGTTCCTCCACTGAAGCGACCGTCGGTTATCAAAGCACACTCTTTACCTAAATGGCGTGACTTGATGTAAGTAGTAGGGTATAACATCTCTTGCATGCCCGGACCACCTTTGGGCCCTTCGTGTGTAATCACTACTACATCGCCACTTACAACCTTGCCTTTCAAAATACCTTCACAAGCAGCATCCTGCGAGTCGAATACCTTGGCCGGTCCGGAAAAGCACCAAATGCTTTCATCCACACCTGCTGTTTTGACTACACAGCCATCTTGCGCAATGTTTCCTTTAAGAACAGCCAAACCACCATCCTTGCTGTAAGCATGAGCCATGTCGCGAATACAGCCTTCGGCACGATCAGCATCTAACTCTTTGTAGTAGGTCTCTTGTGAGCCCATTACTAAATTGAATTTTCCGGCAGCTGCACTCTTGTATTTAGAGATAGCTTCATCGCATACATTGGGACTGGTAATGGCAAAACGATCAATCGCTTGTGCCAGAGTCATACCATCTACGCGGTGCACATTGGTTTCAATGAGACCGGCTTTAGCCAGTTCGCCTAAAATAGCTATAATGCCTCCTGCACGGTTCACATCTTGGATATGGTATTTAGGTGAATTGGGAGCCACTTTGCAAAGGCAAGGGCTTTTACGCGAGAGCGCATCAATATCATCCATCGTAAATTCGATTTCGCCTTCATGAGCAATGGCCAATAAGTGAAGCACTGTATTGGTTGAACCGCCCATAGCGATATCCAACGTCATGGCATTGAGAAAGGCTTGTCGGGTAGCAACATTGCGAGGCAGCACCGTTTCATCGCCATCGCGGTAATATTTATAGGTGTTTTCAACAATCAGTTTGGCTGCATCCATGAATAGTTTTTTGCGATTGAGGTGTGTGGCTACAATCGTACCATTGCCCGGCAGTGCCAAACCAATGGCTTCATTCAAGCAATTCATAGAGTTGGCGGTGAACATGCCCGAGCAGCTACCACAGGTGGGGCAAGCACTGTTTTCGATAGCCTCTACCTCTTCATCGCTAACGCTTTCATCGCCCGCTTTCATCATTGCATCAATCAGGTCGATCTGTTGACCGTTCCGTTCGCCTGCCTCCATAGGACCGCCCGATACAAAGACCACCGGTATGTTTAGTCGCATAGCAGCCATCAGCATGCCCGGAGTAATCTTGTCACAATTACTGATGCATACCATGGCATCTGCTTTATGCGCATTGACCATATACTCCACGCTATCGGCAATGAGGTCTCGCGAAGGAAGCGAGTAGAGCATCCCGTCGTGCCCCATGGCAATGCCATCATCAATGGCAATCGTATTAAATTCGGCAGCGAAACATCCAAGCTTTTCAATCTCGCCTTTCACCAGTTGTCCAATCTCATGCAGGTGCACGTGTCCCGGTACAAACTGAGTAAAAGAGTTGACAATGGCTATAATAGGTTTACCTAACTGCTCTTTTTTCATTCCATTGGCCACCCAAAGTGCACGAGCACCCGCCATGCGGCGACCCTGTGTGCTAATCGAACTGCGTAGTTGTTTTTTCATTTCAGCATTCCTTATATGAATTAAAAAAGCCTCTCCCACTTGTAGTGAGAAAGGCCCTAATTACTATCTTTTATATCTGTTTGATACAAATACATAACCTCTCTCACCCTCTTGATGGAATGACCATCACGACGCTAATTAGATGTAGAACTGCTAGGTTAATAGTTGTATCCTTGTTCATAACGACTCTTGTTTTATGTTGCAAAGGTAAGTGCTTTTTTATTATCTCCAAACAAATTGAAGAAAAAAAACAAAGAAAAGCATTCAATCGTAAGAAAAAGAGGATATAAACGAAGCTTTTATCACTTTATTCTAGTTCTAAGTTATGTAAAAAAGCCATTCGCACAAGTATTTGGGCTTAAAAGCACTTAATTATCTAAAATATGCAGCAATTATCTTCAAGTAAAATAGATATTAATCGTATCTTTGTCAATCGGTTTACTCCGATTTATTTAATTACATTATACTATAACAGATGAAAACAGTAGAAAACAAGTACATCACTGTAGCATACGAGTTGTATACTACCGAAGATGGTGAAAGAGAATTAATGGAGAAAGCGACGGCTGAACACCCGTTCCAGTTCATCTCAGGGTTGGGTACTACGCTCGATACCTTCGAAAGCCAGATAGCGCCACTTAATAAAGGAGATCAATTTGAATTCACCATTGCTTCGGAAGATGCTTATGGCGAATATGACGACGCGCACGTACTCGATCTTCCCAAAAGTATTTTTGAAATTGATGGACGCTTTGACAATGAGCGTATTTACGCCGGTAACGTGGTGCCATTGATGGACTCGGAAGGACGTCGGCTGAACGGAACAGTAGTAGAGGTACAACCCGAAACAGTTGTAATCGATATGAACCACCCACTTGCAGGTGCTTCGCTTACCTTTATCGGTCAAGTGATCGAAAACCGCTTGGCTACAAACGAAGAGGTTCAAGGCATGGTTAACATGATGAGTGGTGAAAGTGAAGGCGGATGTGGATGCGGATGCGGATGCGACAGTGACGGTTGTAGCGATGACGACTGTGGCGATGGCTGCGGTGGATGTGGCGGAGGCTGTCATTAATAGACATTAATGATCCATTTAGAATAATGGTGGATGATTACCAGCAGCACTCTAGGCTGCGTGGGCTAATCATTCACCATTTATTTATTTCTCGCCACATCAAGTCTATCTTTTAAAACTTCTCTTTCAGCTTCGTTTCAATCGTATGCTTTATCCCCTCATTGGTTCCTGTTACTACCGCATATACCTTTCCATGCTCATCTAATATCACAGTGGTAGGCATGATAACAATACCAAAGGCTTGAAAAAAAGGCAATGCATTGGTGAGCTGATGATAGAGATAGGGAGTTTGCTCGACCACCTCTTTTATTTGTGCAGCATCGTTGAATGTACAAGCGATAAAGTTAACCTTTGGAAATTTTACTAACAACTTATTTAGCCAAGGTATTTGGCGGATACACGGAGCACTTTCAGCGTGCCAGAAATTGATCAGCGTCATCTTTCCCTGTACAGTTTCATTGCTCCATAGTACACCATTCAAATCTTTATAGGCGAAAGTAGGGCAAGGTTTTCCTCCCCACTTTGCCCAAATAGCGTTGCTGTGGGCCAAGCGCTGACGTTTTATCTCCTCGACAGCGTTCTCGCGGTTGAACATGACCTTCCCACTCTTCTTCTCTTTAAGAAGCGCAGGCAGCTTATCAGTTTGGGCACATAGTATGTTTCCAAACAGCATAAGCAAACAGAAGGTACTTGCTATCTTTTTCATTGTCAGCAGCCTTTGTGAGTCATAATATCGAGTACTACCCGATCTGTCTCATTCATTCCTTGAGAGCCAATGCGAGTCAAGTTGCGGATGCTTTGATCTACATCTTCATCAATAATGCCTTCTACAGAGGTTACGAAACGATTTTCCATAGCCATCATGGCCGAAAGCACTGCTGTAGAAACGCCTGTAGTAACTTTGAGTGCACAACTGGGCTTTGCTCCATCACAAATCATTCCGGTAAGGTTGGCTATCATGTTTTGAACGGCAAATGAAACCTGATCGTATCCACCACCCATCAACCACGTGATGCCACAGCTCGAACCCGTAGCCGCTACTACACAACCACACAGTGCCGACAGCCGTCCCAAGCTCTCTTTAATATAGATCACCGTAAGATGACTCAGCATCAACGCCCTGATCAATTCATCTTCCGTCTTCCCATTTTCTTGAGCATAAACCGCCACTGGCAACGTGGCTGATATTCCCTGATTTCCGCTACCCGAATTGCTCATTACAGGTATCATAGCTCCCGCCATGCGAGCATCGCAAGCTGCCGAAGTATAGGAAAGTATCTTAGAGAACACACTATCGCCCATGATATTGTTCTCGTGCGTGCGTCGTAGCATTTTTCCCAAAGCGTGTCCGTAGTTTCCTTTAAACGATTGTTCGGCTGCGGCTCTGTTTACTCGAGCTGTTTCAAGAATGAAGCGTATGTCATCCAGAGAGGTAGTCAGCGCAAAGTCATATACCTTACGCAGATTGAGATCGAGCGATGACTCTTCACCTTCTTCATCAACCGCATGCTGTTTATCAAGCAGTACATCGCCATCACGTGCTACGTATACAAAGGTAGTATGTCCTCCGGCTATAATAGCTGTAGCTGCGTGTTCGCCTGCTTGGCAAGCCACTTCAATGTAAAGTTTCTCGGCAGTGTTCTCTTTCAAAGAGATGTTTATGCGCTTTTCGTCAATAAAGAGCTTACCTTGCTCTACTGCTTCAGGGGTAGAATCTTTCAACACCTCCAATTGATAAGCTGAGCGTCCGACAATAGCACCCAAGGCTACCGCAATAGGTAGCCCAATCATTTCCGTACCGGGTATGCCTACTCCCATCGCATTCTTCAGTACATTGGCGCTGAGTTTAACATTGATCTTTTCAGGCTTTACACCCAAAACTTCGGTTGCCTTTGCCACACAGAGTGCTACGGCAATGGGTTCTGTGCATCCTATGGCTGGAACTACTTCGCGTTTTACTAAAGCGATTATTTGTTTCCTTTCTGATTCTGTCATAAGTCTATTTGGGGTTTGTTGCTACAAATTTACATAAAAATATCGATTAATAAGCGAGGTCACATAAAAATAAAGGCTGTTTGATGCATTCGTGTAAAGATCTGAACCATTAATATCTTAAATTTAGAACAGAAAGAATATAAAACAAGCCTTGTCTGCTATCAAATAAAATCGTTACTTTGTGTCGTTTTATAGAGTTTAGGTAATTACATCCCTCATTATTACGTATTATTAATAAATACATAACAGAATTACAATGAAAATTAAGAATCTGATAATCTGTATTTTTCTTGGATTTATGGTCACCTCGTGCATACAAGACGAAGCACTCAACTCAGAAGCAGCGATTGATGGATGTACAGGAAAAGACGTACAACTAAGCAATGTTGATGCTGATAACAAATTAGTTAATATTTACGTGCATAAATCAGCAAATCTATCAAAGCAAAACCTCGTGTTTACCCTACCAGAAGGAGCAAGTATAAAAGCCAACGAAACTGTTTCGGGCGACACTAAGTCTACTTACGACTTTAGTGCTCCTTCACAAACACGCAAGTTTACTGTTACTTCTGAAGACGGACAATGGCAACCGGTTTATACCGTAAAAATCATCCCATCCGAGCTACCTTCATCATTCCATTTTGAATCTTTGCTGGTCGGCTCTAGCTCTCCGTTTGATGTGTTCTACGAGTTCGAGCAAGGAACCTCACAGGGTGCGTCCAAAGTGCTACAATGGGCCAGTGGCAATCCCGGCTATAAACTTACCGGCATGGCGAAAGCAGCGTCAGACTACCCTACCGTTCAAACAACCAACGGTTATGTGGGTAAATGTGTAAAGTTGGAAACACGCAGTACCGGCAGTTTTGGAGCCATGGCTAAAATGTATATTGCTGCCGGCAATCTGTTTATCGGTTCGTTCGACCTAGCCACTGCATTGGCTAATGCTCCTAAAGCCACTCGATTCGGATTTCAGTTTTACAAGCATCCGAAAATGCTAAAAGGATATTATAAATTTAAATCAGGACCTGTTTATACTGAAAGCGGACAGCCACAAAGCGGTTTGAAAGATAAGTGCGACATCTATGCCATTATGTACGAAGCAGACGACAACTCATTTATGTTGAATGGTGAAAACTCACTTACTTCAGACAAATTGGTCTCTATCGCTCGAATCAAACAAGAAGACGTGATAGAGTCAGAGCATTGGGAAGAGTTTCAGCTCACTTTTGAATCGGTAAATGGAAAAAGTATTGATAATGAAAAGCTGAAAAATGGGAAATACAAACTTAGTATCGTGCTCTCTTCGAGCATTGACGGAGCATACTTTAAAGGAGCTGTGGGTAGCACTCTTTATATAGACGAATTAGAACTTATAACCGAAGAAGACAGTCGAAATTAAACAAAAAAACATGAAAAGACAATATACAATAAGCATACTTATCTTGCTTACCATCTGCATCGGAACGAGGCCTGCGTATGCGCAAGAAGAGAGAAACCAAGGTATCATTCAGTCGTATTTACACGGATGGGAATATGGTATTAAGGCTGGATTTAATATTGGCGGAACCTCTCCTCTGCCATTGCCAAACGAGATTCGTAGTATCGAAGGGTACAATCCGGGGATCGCCATCTCTATTGAAGGACGTGCCACCAAATGGCTTGACGAAACAAAGAAGTGGGGGGTAACCCTGGGAGTTAGCTTGGAAAACAAGCATATGACAACCGAAGCCATCACCAAAAACTATGGTATGAAAATCATCAATACCAATGGAGGTGAACTGGAAGGATTATGGACAGGAAGAGTAAAAACGAAGGTAAAGAACTCCTACTTAACAGTTCCTGTGTTGGCAAATTACAATATCAGTAAACGTTGGACACTTTCAGCAGGTCCTTACGTCTCTTATTTATTAGATGGAGATTTCTCCGGACATGTTTATGAAGGACATTTACGTACCCCAGACCAAACGGGGTCAAGAGTAGACTTCACCGGTGAGAGTGTAGCTACCTATGATTTCTCAAACAACTTACGTAATTTTCAATGGGGTATGCAGCTCGGAGGGGAATGGAAAGCATTCAAGCATTTAACTGTATATGCCGACTTAAAGTGGGGGTTAAACGATATCTTCCAAAAAGATTTTGATACCGTTACTTTTGCCATGTATCCTATCTATTTGAATGTAGGATTCGGTTACGCATTCTAAACAACACTACTTCCTTCTAAAAAGGGCATCAATTACTTTTGTAATTGATGCCCTTTTTAGAAGGAAGTAAAGCCACCCGATGAAGGGCGCTATGCGTGCTGCTGTTTCAACGCATTGAAACAATTGTTTCTCCATGGTGAAACTTTTGTTTCAACACGGTGGAACCGCAGTTTCACCGCATTGAAACAAAAAATGATATTACTCACCAATAACTTCTAGCTCATCAACGATAAGCGTACTGCCTACTGCTCCCTTAAACTTATCTCCTTCTTTACTTGAAGAACAAACAATAGCCATTTTATATTTAGCACCGGCTTCATAAGTTTTACCCTCTACAAAAGTGAATGGAATATTGAATTCTGTATAATCAGCTTTCGCTGTACCGTCTTGTAATACAGCCTTAGCGACTATTTTATCAGATGTATTGATATCATGTCCAGTCAAGAATTCATTATCAGCATTTACTTTATACAATATGGCTGCAATAGAACATTCATCTATTTTATCTATTATGGCATCTTTAGATCCATTATAGAAGGGAGTTCCTGCAGTGTATTTATACCAACCTTTAAACCTGACAGGCTTCTTTTTGTAGGGAATACCAAACTTTGTGCTCGCCAACTTATCACCAGCATTAAGGATAAACGCTCCTGTAAATAAAGATCCGGCAGTAACGACAGGCGCCAACCCGAAACCCGCTCCTTGCGTATAAAGAGTTACTAACTTTACAGCAAATCCACCTTCCTTTGCATCCGTATCTTGCAACACAGGAAAACCTCCTTTAAAACCGAACGAAGCCAAAGTTTCCACGCCAACATTACTAGAAGCTAACTCAGTCGTAGGAAGTGGAGTCAGGTATTTATTATTGTTTTTTCCAGCTTCTCCCCATTCTTCAAAAGAATACTTCAGTATACTCATATTACCTGAAATGGAAGCCACATACTCTTTTACCGTACCATTTTCAGCAACAACCGTATAAGTCACCACTTTCCCACCGGAAAAGTCTTGTGCTACTCCACTTGCAGGAGTCACAGTCGCTTTGTCAGAAATAGCAAATATAGGAATCATTGCTCCCAATTCATCTGCTGTAGCAGCTTCATTCACTTTAAAAGTAATTGTTCCTTGCTCTTCGTTAATAGTTGGTTGTTCCAACACGAAAGCATTGTCAATGGCAAAAGTGATGATTTTAGCCTCGGCATTCTCATTTCCGCTCAATTTTTCACCAGAGTAAGCTACTTGAACAGACTGTCCAAGTGATTGAACATCGACATCGATATCCATTTGAAGGCTACCTTTTCCAATTATTCCTTTTACCGTTACAGGGCAAGTTCCAATAGGAGCAAGCAATGTTAACGTTTGAGAACCTGCAAATGAATACACATCACCCGAGCGCTTCAAATCACAACGTTCAATAGTAATAGTACCGATATTCATACCAGCAAAAGTGAAATCTTTCAATTCCATTTTTATCTGATTATCTCCAGCCTTAGATATTGTTACATTCTTAGGTAATTGATTGGCAATAGGCGTTTCATTTACTACAATATCCAAAGTACCTTTATAAACACCAACCAGCTCTTCATCTACTGGGAAGACATCGTCATCATCATTATTACATGCCGTAAACAAACCCATTGAACAAATCAATGCACACAAATACAATAAACTTTTTTTCATAATAATCACGTTTAGTTATTAATATAGTTTCTCTTCTCTATTCATTATAAAGAAATTAGATACTATTAAGTAGTACAAAAAACAGTGCAAAGTAACGGTTTTTTTTCCTTTCAAGCAAGTTCCATTCTATGTATTCTATGTCCTAAATTTAAGAATCACTGAAACCACTCAATTAAAATAGTGTGTACTTAAGCAGAGAATTCAAAAAGGGAAACATCTTTCTTGGGAAAAGTTTGTTATATTTGCATATAAAACAACTTAAAAATCAATCATATGTTCAATTCATTCGGCAATTTTTTAAAACTCACCAGTTTCGGCGAATCGCACGGAAAGGGAGTTGGAGGAGTTATTGATGGTTTTCCCGCGGGTATCGTCATTGATGAGGAGTTTGTGCAAAACGAGCTTAACCGTCGCAGACCCGGACAATCGGCCATTACGACTCCACGCAAGGAGGATGACAAAGTGGAGTTTCTCTCCGGTATCTTTGAAGGAAAATCGACCGGGTGCCCCATCGGGTTTATCGTATGGAATGAGAATCAACATCCCAACGATTACAACAATTTGAAAGAGGTGTTCCGCCCTTCGCATGCCGACTATACCTATCATGTGAAGTACGGTATCCGTGACCATAGAGGTGGAGGAAGATCCTCGGCACGCGAAACCATTTCACGCGTGATAGGTGGCGCATTGGCTAAGCTGGCCTTGAACCAATTGGGCATTACCATTACGGCTTATACGTCTCAGGTGGGACACATCAAGCTTGAAGGGAGCTATACCGATTACGACCTCACAACGATCGAAGACAACCCTGTGCGCTGCCCCGATCAGGAAAAGGCCAAAGAGATGGGAGACCTTATTTTCAAAACAAAAGGCGAAGGTAACACCATCGGAGGGGTAGCCACTTGCGTTATCAAAGGGTGCCCCATTGGGTTGGGACAACCGGTGTACGGAAAGCTACACGCAGCTTTGGGCGGAGCCATGCTCAGCATTAACGCAGTAAAAGCGTTTGAATACGGCGACGGGTTCAAAGGATTGAAGCAAAAGGGATCGGAGCAAAATGATGTATTCTACAACAACAACGGACACATCGAAACACGCACCAATCACTCTGGAGGCATTCAAGGGGGCATCAGCAACGGCCAAGATATCTTCTTCAGAGTAGCCTTTAAACCCGTGGCAACTGTACTGATGGAACAGGAGACCGTGAACATCGACGGTATAGACACCACGATGAAGGCTCGCGGACGACACGATGCTTGCGTGCTACCGCGCGCGGTGCCTATTGTAGAAGCCATGGCTGCCATGACTATACTCGATTACTACCTGATAGATAGAATGACACAATTATAACCCATCCTTTACCAGAATTAAATGAACGAAATACAAAAATACATAGCTGCCAACGAGCCAAAGATGATGAACGATCTGTTCAGCCTCATTCGCATCCCAAGCATTAGTGCCAAACCCGAGCATCGTGCCGACTTGATGGCATGTGCCGAACGATGGGCACAACTGCTGCTTGAAGCTGGGGCGGATGAAGCCATCGTAATGCCCTCTAAAGGAAACCCCATCGTGTACGGACAAAAGATAGTAGACCCCGCAGCAAAGACTATACTGGTCTATGCTCACTACGACGTGATGCCTGCCGAACCGTTGGAACTTTGGGTAAGCCCACCTTTCGAACCCGAGATACGCGACGGGCACCTCTGGGCTCGTGGTGCAGATGATGATAAAGGACAGTCTTTCATTCAAGTAAAAGCATTCGAATACCTTGTAAAGAACGAACTCTTGAAGAATAATGTCAAGTTCATTTTTGAGGGAGAAGAAGAGATCGGTTCGCCCAGCCTTGAGGCTTTCTGCGAAAGACACAAAGAGCTACTTCAGGCCGATGTCATTTTGGTTTCGGACACCAGCATGCTAGGAGCCGAATTGCCATCACTGACTACCGGTCTGCGTGGATTGGCCTATTGGGAAGTAGAGGTAACAGGACCGAACCGCGACTTGCATTCGGGACACTTTGGCGGAGCAGTGGCCAACCCCATCAACGTGCTTTGCGGCATGATTAACCAAGTAGTAGATGCCGACGGACGGATTACCATCCCCGGATTCTATGACGACGTAGAAGAGGTACCCACTGCCGAGCGCGAGATGATTGCCCACATCCCTTTCGATGAAGCGAAATACAAAGCAGCCATTGGCGTAAAAGAGCTGGCCGGAGAGAAAGGATACAGCACGCTAGAGCGCAACAGCTGCCGCCCTTCATTCGATGTATGTGGCATTTGGGGCGGATACACCGGCGAGGGTTCGAAGACCGTGTTGCCTTCGAAGGCTTTTGCCAAGTTATCTTGCCGACTGGTTGCACACCAAGATCATCATCAAATATCGAAATTATTTACCGATTACTTCTGCTCCATAGCCCCGGACACCGTGCAGGTAAAGGTTACTCCCATGCATGGCGGACAAGGGTACGTTTGCCCCATCTCCCTCCCCGCCTATCAAGCTGCCGCAAAGGGATTTGAGATCGCCTTCGGCAAGAAACCGCTGGCTGTGCGTCGAGGCGGTAGTATTCCTATTATTTCAACATTTGAACAAGTGTTGGGCATTAAAACAGTGCTGATGGGGTTCGGATTAGAATCGGATGCCATTCACTCGCCCAATGAAAACTTCTCGTTAGACATCTTCCGAAAAGGGATAGAGGCAGTGGTGGAGTTTCACCACGCTTACCGCTAATCGACGGGCGGCACATCTGTAATGCTGCCGTAGCGATGATACTCAAACGCGATGCTTTGCTCCTTGATGTAATGAAGTAGCTCTACCCTTCCGTTTTTTACCGGTGGGGTGGTAGCTACATACTTATCTAAACGGGCAGCTTCGGTGTAAATGCGCCGGTCTATATCGGGCGTACAAGTACGGATGCGTTCATAGTCGGCCAGCGTACCCAGAAATTCCTCAAGCGTCTCTTCATTAATTGTACAACCGTTCAACGGCAATTCAACGATGCGATGGTCTCCGGGATCGATGCTGACAACCAGACTTGTTCGGCACAATTGTGCGGCATAGATCACCCGGCTTATTTGCTCTACAGTATCGGTTGGGGTTACTCGCAAGACCATGTTCTTTAATGAAAGGTAGCGGAATAGATTCTGCTCGCCACAAAGTTTGTTGATATCGCGCGAACGCGAAAACTCTTGCTGCCACGCCTCCTCATAGCTGCGTTTGTAATCGGTAGCACTACCGGGACTATCGGTGATGTATACAAAACTAGTTCCATAATTGGGGCCACCCGCTTTGAGCCCGCCACCAAAGGCAGAGCGCTTCATCCCCCCGAACGGTTGCCGATTGACAATGGCACCCGTAATGCCTCGGTTGATGTACAAGTTACCAGCCATCAGCGAGTCTCGCCAGAGCTTCTGCTCCGCTTCGTCCAAACTTTGCAGCCCCGAGGTTAAGCCATAATCCAATCCATTTACCCAGTCGATGCCCTCTTGCAGGTTTTCTATGCAAGCTACACTCAGTAGGGGAGCAAACAGTTCGGTGGTAAACGAATAGCTTCCCGGTTGTACATCCCACTTGATGGTGGGGGCCAGTATGTATTGTTTCTCGTCCAGAAAGCGAGGAGGAACCAGCCACGACTCACCCGGCTCTAGCGTTAAGGCTTGCAGCAACTTCTCATTTTTGTTAGTAATCATCGGGCCAATCACGTTGCCCACCTCCCATACACTGCCTACCTTCAGGCTGGTTGTGGCATCAATCAGCTTCTCGCGGAAACTCTTGTCTTCGTATACCGATCGTTCTACCAACAGTAGCGAGCAGGCCGAACACTTCTGCCCGGCATTGCCAAAGGCAGAGTTCACCACGTTCATGATGGCATGGTCGCGATCGCCCGAGGCGGTGAGAATCATCGCATTCTTGCCACCCGTTTCTGCCGAGAGCGGAGTGGTGGGGTTGAGTTGCGCAATGTTGCGGGCGGTGTCTGTGCCACCGGTCAGAATGATGTGTTCAACCTCGGGGGCGGTAGTGAGCACACGGAGTGCAGGGCGATCGGTGATAATGACCTGCAACGCCTCTTTGGGCACACCCGCTGCCCAGAAGGCTTGCGCAAACAGCCACGCCACGGGAGCAGCCACGGTGGCCGGTTTCAGTATCACCGTGTTTCCACCGGCCAATGCTGCCGCAACACCACCCACGGGGATGGCGCAAGGGAAGTTCCAAGGCGATACAACCAGTATGGTTCCTTTGGGGCGCATCTTGATATCGTTCATCGCAGCGAAGCGTTTCATCGTGGTGGTATAGAAACGGGTGAAATCAATGGCTTCGGACACTTCAACATCGCCCTCGACTACCGTCTTTCCAGTCACAGCACACATGCAGCCTATCAGGTCGCCCCGCAGTTCGGCCAGTCGGTTGGCAACGTTGTATAAGATTCGATGGCGATGCTCAAGCGTTGTCTCGCGCCATCCTGCCGGGTCGGCATCGGCTATGCGGATGATCTCCTTCGCCTGCTCGGTATCGGCCTGCGACATTTCAAAAAGGCACACCTCATCGTTCTGGCAACGGTCGCTGTAGCGGTGTCGCTGTTGGGTCACTATCGTTCTATCTCCTATCTGCAGGGGGATCATCTCGGGTTTGTCGGTTGTGCTCTTCTTCCATCGGGCAACGATCTTCTCGACCCATTGCTGATTCTGCGGAAGATCAAAATCGGTATCCGGTTCGTTCTTCATCCCGTCGGCAGGGGGAACGGGCACATAGGGCAGGTTGCGATTCTGCGTACGTGGCGAGCTGTGCGTCAGGGAGTCTTTCAGCGCATAGGCTTGTTCGAACTGCTCCGAAAGAAAATCCCACGTGGGTGTGCCGGGTTTGAGGTTGAAAGAGTGGGTCAGGAAATTGTCGGGAGCGGTGTTTTCGTCCATGCGACGCACCAAGTACGAGACGGCATTCAGAAAATGTTCATCCTTCACCACGGGCGTATAGAGTATGACGCGGTTGCCCAGTTGCGACTGTGCCCGCCACACGTGGTCGGCCATTCCCTCGAGCATCTCGAAGGTCATGTAGGCCGATGATCCCAACTTGCGACCCAGCAGGTAGGCATAAGCAATGGTAAAGAGGTTGTGCGAGGCTACGCCCAGATGGAGCACCCGGGCATTCTCGAGTTCCAGCCCCCGTTCGAGCAGGTGCATGTAGTTGGCATCGACTTCAATCTTGCTGTGACGGACGGGGTTGGGCCAACCACGAAGCGACGAGATAATGGTCTCCATCTCGAGGTTGCACCCCTTAACCAGGCGCATCTTCAGGGGTGCTCCGCCTGCGGCTACGCGCTGCTTGGCAAAGTCGAGGAGTTCGGTCTGAAAGTCGAGCGCATCGGGCAGGTAGGCTTGCACCACAATACCGGCTTCGTAGTGCTTGAATTCGGGCAGGCTGAGCACCGCTTTGAACAGGCGCAGGGTGAAGTGGGTGTCTTTGTACTCCTCCATGTCGAGGTTGATGAACTTGGGGCGTTTCACCCCTTGCTCGTCGGTGTAGGGAAAGTCGATGGCTTTCTGGTAGAGTGCAGCCATACGCCGCACCAGTTCGGGGAAGCTTTCGTGGTAGTTCAAGGCATGCGTTTGCGCATAAATTCCCGATATTTTGACGGAGATGTAATTGATATCGTTGGCTTCGAGTGCTTTGAGGTAGTGCCGGTAGCGGTGATCGGCCTCGCCATTGCCCAAAACGACTTCGCCCAGCAGGTTCACGTTTTGCCCGATCTGTTGATGCGTGCGCTCGGCAAGGTGCTCGGTGAGGTGCGGACGGGCTTCGTCAATAATCACCTTCGAGGTATCCATGCGCAGACGCTTCTTTATGATGGGTATGGCTACAAAATCAAAATGATAGCCGAAGTTTTGATAGAGTTTAAACAAGAAGGTATCGCGTTTATTGAAGAACTTAGGAACGCCGTACTGGTCGATCAGCGTTTTAATGCGCCGGGCAAGCTTCTTGTTGTTGCGTATTTGCGACGACTCGTCGAGCATTCTCACCAAGAACTTCTTGTCCTGCGGGCGCTGCACCATCACAGCGTATTTCTGCTGTTCGCGCCTCTCATCGGCAGTAATCGTCTCTTCGCACGTATTGTACAGGGTCAGTACCCAATCCTGCACTTCGTCAATCGTTGGTTTCTCCATACTATTCGCTGATTTAAAATGTATTACATAAAGGTAAGGAGTAGACTCCTCATCGGTAAAAATAGAATTAAATTTTGGAATAGAAAGAATAAATCGAGGTAAATGATGGAGAGAGCGTGCAATTATCTTTTCCATCGCACAAAAAAGCAACTCGGGGCAAGGGGAGAGGCGATAGTTGCTGATGAAGAGAGGGTTACCGCTCTGTTTTGTTCGTGTTACGGAACTAAGCGACGAACTCTGCTTAGTGCTTGTAGTGACAGGTTACATCTCTTCATTGCACACGTTACGTAAGGGTAAGGAAATGATCGTTAGCCAAGAGGAAAAACATACGAAGACAAAGACCTCCCCACCCGTGTGGGGAGATATGCTCACCCGGGTGGGGAAGTCTCCTCACCAAGGTGGGGAGATTTACCCACCTACGTGGGGAGGCAATTATCGTTAGGACAAAAGGGATTCGCCGTTACGCCTTTGAGCAATTAAGCAAGGGGCTTACGGAAGGTGCAACCGCTCTTCCAGCACGAACAGCCATAGGCTGTTTTTCCTTGTATCACTACGCCTTCGCCACAAAGGGGACAGGGCCGGCCTACTTGAATATCGCTTGTTTCGGCAGCAGCAGGTGCAGACACAGGCGCCACAGCGTCTTCTTTGGGCTTCTTCTCTTTGGGAGCGGCAGGTTTGCGTGTCCGTTTCTTCGGCTCCGCCTTTTTTTCTTCGGCAACAGCAGGCACGCCCTCTTGAATGGTGATGCGACGGTTGGTATTGTCGCTCAGCACACTCAGCACAATCTCCGACACCATCTGCTTCAACTCCTCGAGGAACCGTTGGGCATCGTAGGTCTTCTTCTCGATCTCGCGCAGCTTCTTCTCCCAGATTCCGGTGAGCTCGGCCGATTTCAAGAGCTCTTCGTGGATGAGTTGTATCAACTCCACACCCGTAGCTGTAGCCATGAGGTTCTTCTTCTCCTTGCGGATGTAGTTGCGTTTAAACAGGGTTTCGATGATGGCAGCACGCGTAGAGGGGCGACCAATGCCGTTCTCTTTGAGGGCATCGCGCAGTTCGTCGTTGTCGACCAGCTTTCCGGCGGTTTCCATGGCTCTAAGCAGTGTGGCTTCGGTGTAAGGTTTGGGGGGTTGGGTCCACTTCTCGTTCAGGTCGGGCACGTGTGGGCCGCTCTCGCCTTTGACAAAGAGGGGCAGCACGCGCTCTTCGTCGCCCTCCTTCTCTTCGACTTGCTCGCGGGCAAAGACCACACGCCAACCCGGTTCGAGTATCTGCTTGCCGGTTACTTTAAACTCAATGTTGTCTACCTCGCCCAAGATGGTGGTGGTGGAGACTTTACAGTCGGGGTAAAAGGCGGCAATGAACCGACGGGCGATGAGATCGAACACGCGACGCTCCATGTCGGTGAGGTTCTGCGGAGGCTGTCCGGTGGGGATAATGGCGTGGTGATCGGTTACCTTGGCCGTGTCGAATACCTTCTTCGACTTGGGCAACTTGGCGCCGTCGAGCGGAGCAGTAAGTGCTTCGTAGTCACGGCTGATGCCTTTGAGTATGCCGGGGCATTTGGGGTAGATGTCATCGCTCAAGAAGGTGGTGTCGACACGCGGATAGGTGGCTACTTTCTTTTCGTAGAGCGACTGGATGAGCTTCAGCGTTTCGTCGGCCGAATAGCCGAACTTCTTGTTGCACTCTACCTGCAACGAGGTGAGATCGAACAAGCGAGGGGCATACTCCACGCCCTTCCTGGCCGATACGTCGGTCACGGTAAAGTCCGATTGCTTCACGGTTTCGAGAAAGGCAATTCCCTCTTCTTTTGAAGTGAACTTACCTTTGGTGGCCGAAAAGGAGGTGTCGCGGTAAATGGTTTTCAGCTCCCAGTAGGCTTCGGGGGTGAAGTTTTCAATCTCCAACTGTCGGTTTACGATCAGTGCCAACGTAGGGGTTTGCACCCTGCCCACGGAGAGTACTTGGCGGTTTTGTCCGTATTTAATAGTGTAGAGCCGGGTGGCGTTCATGCCCAGCAACCAATCGCCGATGGCACGAGACATGCCTGCTTCGTAAAGCGATTGAAACTCCGATTGGTCTTTGAGATTGGCGAAGCCCTCTTTGATGGCCTCTTCGGTGAGCGAAGAGATCCACAACCGTTTCACGGGACAGGTTACACCTGCCTTGTGCAACACCCAGCGTTGAATGAGTTCTCCCTCTTGGCCGGCATCACCACAGTTAATCACTTGGTCGGCCCGTTGCATCAACCACTCTACGGTGCGAAATTGCTTTTCGTACGTAGGGTTACTGATCACCTTTATGCCAAAACGAGGCGGTATCATGGGCAGGCTGCCCAGGCTCCAGGCCTTCCACGAAGGGGTATACTCATGAGGTTCCTTGAGGGTACAGAGGTGACCGAACGTCCAAGTAACCTGATATCCGTTTCCTTCCATGTATCCATCTTTTCGCTCTCGGGCTCCTAAAATATCAGCTATATCACGTGCCACAGAGGGCTTTTCGGCAATGCAAACTATCATCTGTTTTCTCCTTCAATCTGTAAATAGAAGACAAAGGTACAAAAAAATGGCATACATTGCAGAAGATGCGATTCAAAGAAGGCGAGATATCCGAAGATACCTCGCCTCTATGCAATGAACTTATGTAAGTTAGATTACTCGTCCAATAAGATTTCCAGAATCTGGCAAGCCGCTTTGGCTACCGGAGAACCCGGGCCGAAGATGGCTGCTACACCGGCCTTGTACAAGAAATCATAGTCTTGAGCAGGAATAACCCCACCGGCAATAACGATGATGTCTTCGCGACCTAATCTTTTTAGTTCTTCCATGATTTGAGGAATCAGTGTCTTGTGCCCTGCAGCCAATGAAGAAACACCCACTACATGAACATCATTCTCTACGGCTTGACGAGCAGCTTCGGCAGGAGTCTGGAACAGCGGTCCCATGTCTACGTCGAAACCACAATCGGCATAACCGGTTGCTACTACTTTGGCGCCACGGTCGTGACCATCCTGGCCCATCTTGGCCACCATGATACGGGGCTGACGTCCCTCTTTCTTCGCAAACTTCTCGGCCAACTCGCAAGCACGCTTGAAGTCGCCATCATTCTTACTTTCTGCTGAATACACGCCTGAAATGGTTCTGATTACTGCTTTATAACGTCCTACAATCACTTCGCAAGCCGAAGAGATTTCGCCCAGCGTAGCCCGAACACGAGCGGCCTCAACGGCCAGTTCGAGCAGGTTGCCTTCTTGGGTTTCCACACACTTGGTGATGGCAGCCAAGGCAGCTTGTACTTTTGCTTCGTCGCGTCCCTCTTTAAGTTCGGCAAGGCGTTCGATCTGCTGGTTGCGCACCGATGTATTGTCGATCTCCAAAATATCAATGGGATCTTCTTTCTCCAAACGATACTTGTTCACGCCTACAATGGTTTGCGAACCCGAGTCGATACGGGCTTGTGTACGGGCAGCAGCCTCTTCGATACGCATCTTGGGCAGACCGGTTTCGATGGCTTTGGCCATACCACCCAGCTTCTCTACCTCTTCGATCAATTCCCATGCTTTGTGAGCTAGGTCGTTGGTGAGTGACTCTACGTAGTAAGAACCACCCCATGGGTCAACGTTCTTGCAGATATTCGTCTCTTCCTGAATATAGATTTGAGTGTTACGCGCAATACGAGCCGAGAAGTCGGTTGGCAGTGCGATAGCCTCATCGAGTGCATTGGTATGCAATGATTGGGTGTGCCCCAACGCTGCAGCCATAGCTTCGATACAGGTACGGCCTACGTTGTTGAACGGATCTTGCTCAGTCAGTGACCAGCCCGAAGTTTGAGAGTGTGTGCGCAGTGCCAATGACTTGGCATTCTTCGGATTGAATTGTTTAACAATCTTCGCCCACAACATACGGGCAGCACGCATCTTGGCTATCTCCATGAAGTGGTTGGTTCCGATTGCCCAGAAAAACGACAAACGAGGCGCAAACGCATCAATATCGATACCTGCGGCAACACCTGCACGCAAGTACTCCAAACCATCGGCAAGGGTGTAAGCCAACTCGATATCGGCCGTAGCACCAGCTTCTTGCATGTGATAGCCCGAGATAGAGATGGAATTGAACTTCGGCATCTTCTGAGAAGTATACTCAAAGATATCCGAGATAATCTTCATCGAGAATGCTGGTGGGTAGATATAGGTATTACGCACCATGAACTCTTTCAAGATATCGTTCTGAATGGTTCCGGCCATCTCTTCGAGCTGAGCGCCTTGTTCCAAACCGGCATTGATATAGAACGCCAGAATGGGAAGTACGGCACCGTTCATGGTCATCGACACAGACATCTTGTTCAACGGAATACCATCGAACAACACCTTCATGTTCTCGAGCGAGCAGATTGATACACCTGCTTTACCCACGTCGCCTACCACGCGTTCGTGATCGGGGTCGTAGCCACGGTGTGTAGCCAAGTCGAAGGCTACCGACAGCCCTTTTTGTCCGGCTGCCAAGTTACGGCGGTAGAATGCATTCGACTCTTCGGCGGTAGAGAATCCGGCGTACTGACGGATAGTCCAGGGGCGAAGGGTATACATCACCGAGTACGGTCCGCGGAGGTAAGGAGGGAGTCCGGCTGCATACTCCAGATGTTCCATCCCTTCGAGGTCTTCTTTTGTATAAACAGGCTTTACACTAATGTGTTCCGGAGTCTTCCAATTGCTTTCGATTCCGTTAGCCTTTTGCCATTCAGCGCCATTGGTGGGCTGAAATGCGGCATATATGTCTAAGTTCTTAAAATCTTTTCTCATCTTACTTCAATAATTTAGCGTTGTACTCTTTCAATGTCTCGAGTACATTGACACGAACGTGAATGAAATTCTCGATACCGGCAGCTTTCAATTCATCCATGCAGGCAGGAGCACCGGCAACAATGAACAAAGCACGATTGCCTACAGCTTGGAATGCCGGAACTGCATAGTCTGCATATTCGTCATCGCTTGAGCAAAGCACTACGATGTCGGCCTTAGCAGCCATAGCTGCCTCTACACCGGCTTCGATGGTTTCGAATCCCAGATTATCCACCACTTCATATCCGGCACAAGCTAGGAAGTTACAGGCATATTGAGCACGAGCTTGGCGCATAGTCAGGTTGCCAATAGTGAGCATAAATGCTTTCGGACGTTTGCCCGAGGCTTCAGTTTCGAGGCGCAAGGCTTCGAATTGACTGGCAGCACGCTCGAACACCAATGTAGGTACATCATTTTCGCACGTGCTCTTGCCACCGCAACAACAGGCAGCCTCTACCGGTCTCTTATCGCCTGCCATTTCGTTAATGTTGGGGAACTGGTTGGTACCCAGCAACACCTCGCGACGTTGAGCAACCGCTTTATGACGAGCTTTATTGTTTTCATTGACCGCAGCTTGAACCGTTCCCGCTTTCACCGCTGCATAAAAACCACCTTCTTCTTCTACCGAGAGGAACAGTTCCCAAGCCTGCTGAGCGATAGCAGTAGTTAGGTTTTCTACGTAATACGAACCTGCAGCAGGGTCAACCACTTTATCGAAATGAGCTTCCTCTTTGAGCAGCAATTGCTGGTTGCGAGCCATGCGTTCCGAGAACTCATCGGCAGCCTGATAGGTCACATCAAACGGGGTAACCGTCATTGAATCGACACCGGCCAATGCAGCACTCATCGCTTCGGTTTGTGTACGAAGCAAGTTCACATGTGCATCAAACAAAGTCATGTTAAAAGTAGATGTTTCGGCGTGTACCTTCATCTTGGCAGCACAACGACATTCACCGTTGGCACCCTTGTTCTTGCAATCGCGCAAACACTCGGGTTGATAAGAGGCTACAATATTGGCCCATAGCATACGAGCAGCACGGAATTTGGCTATTTCGAGGAAGTAGTTCGAGCTGATACCGAAATTAAATTTAATTTTCTTAGCTACTACAGCAGCAGGAATGCCGGCTTCGGTTAATTGGTTCATGTATTCGTTACCCCAAGCCAAGGCATAACCAAGCTCTTGAGAGATATAAGCACCTGCATTGTTGAGCGACAATGCTGTAACATTGAGCACACGGTAACGTGGAAGCGGCTGAGTCGCCTCAATCAGCGCCTTAGCTGTTTGCACCATGTTCCCTTTTTCCTTGCCTTTAGACAACATCTTGTTGAAGAAGTCAAAATTGATCGAACCGTACAGTTTCTTCACATCGTAATCTTTCTTCTGGAAGTAAGTAACCAGATGTTCGGCCAGTTTCACCACGTGTCCTTGGCAAGTCGAGAAGTTCAACTCTACGCACTCTGCATTAATACCTTCGAGTAGTGTTTCAATGTATTCGGTACTTAAATCACTTGATTTGATATGAAAAGAGAGAGAATCAACGCCTTTATTCAGGATATCCAATGCTTTTTCATTCGCTTCCTTAGGGCATGCTACTCTCATTTCCTGACGAACCAACCATGCATTGCTATCCCTCTTTGTTCCTCTCAGGTATGGAAACTCGCCCGGAAGCGCATCGGTTGTTTTTAACCCATCCAAGTCTTCCATTCGATAGAACGGTTTAACCTTGAACCCTTCGTTCGTTTTCCAAACGAGCTTCTTCTCAAAATCAGCGCCCTTAAGGTCAGCTGTTACTTTCTCCATCCATTTCTCGGTGGATACGGGAGAAAAGTCTGAGAAGAGTTTTTCTTTACTGTATGCCATAGTTTATTCTAATTTTAAAATAAGATTAATAACTATCTTTGTTTTATATCTTTTTCTAAATGTTTCATTAAGACGTGCAAAGATACTTAATTCCTTTCAATGAGGTGCTTTTTTTAGGGAAAATTCGCACTGGGTGCTGTCTTGTTGCTACCGAACCATTTGACTGCTACCGAACCATTTGAAGAAAAACACAATGCAAACTTAGATAGAAACAGCCATTTATGAGCTTGCCTAATAAAAAAGCTGATCTCTACATACGATTATAGAGAAAAGATAAGTGTTTTATAGTTTGAGCTTTTTGTTCACAAACGTTTCTATCAACAAAACCGTTTCTTCGATGCCCAATGCCGACGAGTCAATGCAAAGATGATAAGTAGCCGCTGCTCCCCAAGTTTTGTAGCTATAATAGCTATAATATTCCGAGCGTCTTTTATCCGTTTTGTGCATCATCTCCTCCGCCTCTTCTGCACTGATGGAATGAATATGGCACAAGCGTGAAATGCGTTCTTTGGGTGAAGCGGAAATAAAAATAGTTGCGCATCGGGGGTGTTCTCGAAGAATATAGTCGGCACATCGCCCCACAAACAAGCAAGAGCGCTCGGCAGCCAACCGGCGGATAACATCGCTTTGAATTTTAAAGAGAGCATCGTTGCTTAGGCAGTTTGAGTACGGAATGGGACTGTCGCTGGTAAGTGGAAACCGCATGCCAAACAATCCACCAATCATACTTTGAGATGCCTTCTCATCGGCTTTTTCAAAGAATTCACGGCACAACCCACTCTCTTCCGAAGCCAGACTTACCAACTCTTTATCGTAGAAGCCGATACCCAAGCGCGAAGCGAGCTTCTCTCCTATCTCTTTCCCACCGCTCCCCAATTGACGACCGATGGTGATCACGTAATTAGCACTCATTTGGATTTAGTGTTAGAGGATTGAGTAGCAAACATACGAATAATTTCTGAGAAGAGAAATTAAAAAACGGAAAACGTAATGAAAGAGAATAACGATTTGGTAGCAAAGAAATGTGCTCCAAAAGTTATTTAGCTAACTTTCGGAGCACATTTTCATCTTTTCTACACACCCTTTTGCAACAGCATGTAGAAGAAGCGTGTCATTTCACTTTGATTATCACAATGACACTCCTCCTCTTCGTTCTTCATTTTCACTCCCTCAAGCAACGGATGGCGTATCCACCGTAATCGCTATCTGTAATAGTGGTAAAAGAATTGGTTTCATACGATAAGCCTACAGCTCCAAGCACTAAAGGGGTAGACGCATTATCCATATGCCAAAAGGAGGAGTATTTATTCTTAAAACTATAAATACTAGCGTTTCCACTTGTAGCTTTATAGAATAAGCCAATGGGTTGTGCCCCAAAGCCCGATAGGTTATTGGCTGTGTTTACACCTGCAGAACTTTGCCATAACGTACCTGCTTTGAGTCTAGCGGTATTATTTCCTATGTATTTTTCAAGTTGATCCCAATCTGCTCTGCAAGGTATTTTCCAATTCGAAGGAGCAAGCGTCCCTTTGGCAACTGCTGATTTGTTGTAAAACTGATTTCCGTCTTTAGTGTAATATCCAGCCCCTGTTTTGGTCAAATCAGTTATTAAACTTATAGGTGTAGCGTCGTTGTATTTAATTGCTTGTAGGTTTTCGCGCATCCAGTATTGAGTGCCTATTTTCACGATTGGATAGGTAATGCTTTCGGTGCTTCTAATATCCTTTATAACAGAGGCTTGGGGGAGAATGAGTTGTGTGTTTTCAGGTTGTGTAAACACGATATTTCCCTCTGTGTCGGCATAGAGTGTGGCAATATAAGCACTAGTACCGGCTGTATATATCAGTGAGTTGGTATCTATATCCCAAGCAACCGTTCCTCCATGAACCGCACCGGCTGTGTTAAGCAGCTGAAGTACAGTGCCCTCTTTTGATCCGGCAGGATAGAGTACAATGGCTTGTGCATTTATAGTGTTGCTCAGCAGATACTCTTTACAAACCTCTGCAAGAATAGTGTTGTTCGCATCGACAATATGGTATACACTGCTTTGCCCAAAGTTTAAGTCGGACACGAGAAGTGCTTCCGTGTTTTGGTCGGTATCTATTACTACGTCACTTTTGCTTCCTTCTTGCCACTCTCCAATACTGGGAGAGATTCCTTTGATTCCCATTTTCGAGCTATAATGCAAGGTCAGTTCGCAGTTGCTTCCGTTCACAATCTTCATATCATTCGGCAACGGTACAGCGAATATTTTTCCTTGAATTTTGAGCGTTAGTTTGCCGTTCCCTACTTCTTGCGGAATCAGCAATGCTTTTTTACCTACCAACTTACAAGCTGCTTCATCAACAACCCACTCTCCATTCGGTGTAATGTCTTTTGGAGTATTTCCGGAGGAGAATGTATCATCAATGAAATTATATGTAGCTTGGGTGAGCGTGTTATTAATGACGATAGAAGTGCTTTGTTTTAGTTCGTTGATATCTTCTTCCTCAGTCAGTTGAACAACAAGGCCTACCTGACACAGCTTATGTGCGTGTTTGAGTTCTACACTCAGGTTACTAGGTATAACTCCCGTTGTTTTAGCTACCATAAAGTCGGATATACTGTATATTGAATCGACATTCTGACTTTCTCTTACTGAAACATGGATAGTGCTCTCATTGGGAAGAATTGCATTCGCCCGATAAGGATAATAGCTAATAAAATCGTACTTCCCACTGCCAGTGGGGTAATAGATGGTTTGATCGGGTTGAAACAATCCATCTTTAGAAACAAAGCGCATATTGTCTACGTATCGTTTTTCGTTTAAAGTCTTCGACTCTGGCAACACATAGAGCCCAATTGAATCATCGGCTGTGAACTGATTGTTTGCAACTCGTGTTTGCGTACATGTGATCTGAGTGGAAATTTGAATAGGAATAGTACCGGGAATCAAAGGTACTTCCTCTTCTTTAATGTTATTGACACAGGAGGACGAAATGTAGATAAATAAGATTAGTCTTAATGCTCTTAAACATCTGTTTTTTAAGTGTTTTATCATGACGTAAAGTTAAAGGTGAAAATTTACAAGTAATTTGGCAACAAGCCATTCATTGTTTTAGCCTGAAATTCATACATAAGAAGAAAACTCTTGTAATCGTTGTTTGTCAGCAATTAAAAGGTTGTTTTTACGATACAAGACAAAAAACTAACCAAGAAACTTTCTTATAAACAAAGATAAAATAAGTAATTTAATAAATCAAATTCCATGCCCTTAATTTCCATTATCTCCCGTAAAAAGTAAAAAAGTGAGCGTGAGTTTTACCTCTCTTGTTTCGTCCTCCTATGGCAGTTTACTATTATATAAAATTTACCCCTACCAC
>JAGOOC010000064.1 GCA_017992695.1 Bacteroides sp.
TCACGAATAAAATAACATCCCCCATAGCAACTATTCTCCGAAAAACGTTATATTTGTCGCCACATTATATATAACAAAAGAATGAAAGACTTTGTAATCTCCGAAGTGCAAAACGAGACCGCCGTACTTGTTGGGCTTATCACGCAAACGCAAGATGACCGCAAGACGAAAGAGTATCTGGATGAATTGGCATTCCTTGCTGAGACAGCAGGTGCGGAAATAGTAAAACAGTTCACTCAGAAACTCGATACAGCAAACTCGGTAACGTATGTAGGAAAAGGAAAGCTGCAAGAGATTAAAGAGTACCTTCGCAGCGAAAAGGAAGAAGAGAGAGAAATAGGGATGGTCATCTTTGACGATGAGCTCTCTGCTAAGCAATTACGCAACATCGAAGCGGAGTTGCAAGTGAAAATACTAGATCGCACTTCGCTGATTCTCGATATATTTGCCATGCGTGCCCAAACAGCCAATGCTAAAACACAAGTGGAGCTGGCACAATACAAATACATGCTTCCACGTTTGCAACGACTCTGGACACACCTTGAACGACAAGGAGGAGGATCGGGTAGTGCCGGTTCTGTAGGGCTTCGCGGACCCGGTGAAACGCAGCTTGAGATGGACAAACGTATCATTCTGGGGCGTATGGCCTTGCTGAAAGAGCGCTTGGTAGATATTGACAGACAGAAAGCTACGCAACGCAAGAACCGCGGAAAGATGATTCGTGTAGCCTTGGTAGGATATACCAACGTAGGTAAATCGACCATAATGAACATGCTTGCCAAGAGCGAAGTATTTGCCGAAAATAAACTGTTTGCAACGCTTGACACCACAGTGCGCAAGGTCATCATCGAAAACCTGCCTTTCTTGTTGACAGATACCGTAGGGTTTATTCGCAAACTGCCTACCGACTTGGTAGAGTCGTTTAAATCGACCCTCGACGAAGTGCGCGAAGCTGATCTATTGCTTCATGTGGTCGACATTTCTCATCCGGGATTTGAAGAGCAGATTGAGATAGTGAATAAAACACTGGCCGACATTGATGGAGGTGGAAAACCAATGATGCTTATTTTTAATAAGATAGATGCTTACACCTACGTAGAAAAAGCAGAAGACGACCTTACCCCTCGAACGAAGGAAAACGTTACACTCGAAGAGTTGATGAAGACGTGGATGGCAAAGATGGAGGACAATTGTCTCTTTATCTCTGCGCGTGAACGAATCAATATAGAGGAGCTCAAAAGCGCGGTTTACGAAAAGGTAAAACAATTACACGTAACAAAATATCCCTATAATGATTTTCTTTATCAGACCTATGATGAGGAAGAAGAGTAAGCGTAACTGAAGAATATGAAAAAATACCGTAAGTTGACTGAGGATGAGGTTTTTCAATTGAAAAATCAATCGTGCATGGCCGATAACTGGGACAACGTTTCTGTTGCCCTTAGTTTTACGACCAACTACGTTCACCATACGCGCTTTTCGGGTGAGGTGAAACTGGGCTGCTTCGATTCAGAGTTTGTATTGCCCGGTGGCATTAAAAAGCATTCGGGTTTGCGACACGTCACTTTGCACAACGCAACGGTGGGCAACAACTGTTGCATTGAAAACATTCAAAACTACATTGCTAATTATGAAATAGGGCACGACTCTTTTATTGAAAACGTAGATGTTATTTTAGTAGATAGGCTTACGTGCTTTGGTAATGGAACAGCCATAGCTGTGCTCAATGAAACCGGAGGGCGAGAGGTGTGGATGAATGATAAACTGTCGGCACACCAAGCATATATACTGGCACTTTATCGCCACCGCCCCGAGTTGATAAGCCGGATGAAGAAAATCACCGATTTCTATGCGGAAAAACATGCTTCTAACATGGGCTACATAGGCAACCATGTGATGATTCTCAACACCGGCTCTATTAAAAATGTACGCATTGGCGACTATTGCCGCATCGAGGGTACGTGCCGATTGAAGAATGGCAGCATCAACAGCAATAAAAAAGCACCGGTACGCATGGGGCATGGGGTGATTTGTGATGACTTCATCATCTCGTCGGGCTCTCGGGTAGACGATGGAGCGGTGCTGAACCGATGCTTCGTGGGGCAGGCGTGTCAGTTGGGGCATAATTACTCGGCCTCTGACTCACTCTTCTTTAGCAACTGCCAAGGTGAGAACGGGGAGGCTTGTGCCATCTTTGCGGGGCCTTACACGGTGACTCACCACAAATCGACGCTGCTCATTGCCGGCATGTTCTCGTTCATGAACGCCGGTTCGGGTTCGAATCAAAGCAACCATATGTATAAACTGGGCCCCATTCATCAAGGGGCGATGGAGCGAGGAGCTAAGACTACATCCGACTCTTATATTCTATGGCCGGCTCGGGTGGGTGCATTTTCGCTAGTGATGGGGCGACATGTGAACCATGCCGATACCTCAAACCTCCCGTTTTCTTATCTTATTGAACAGGGAAATACAACCTATTTGGTTCCCGGGGTGAATCTTCGCAGCGTGGGAACCATTCGCGATGCACAGAAATGGCCCAAACGGGATAAGCGAACCGATCCAAACAAGCTCGACTATATCAATTACAACCTGCTAAGTCCGTACACCATTCAAAAGATGTTCAAGGGGCTCTCTATCTTGCGAGACTTGAAGCGTGTGTCGGGCGAAACCTCTGAAATATACTCGTACCAGAGTGCTAAAATAAAGAACGCTGCGCTCAATAGTGGCATCAGCTACTACGAGATAGCCATCCATAAATTCTTAGGCAACTCCATCATCAAACGTCTCGAAGGGATACACTTTCAAAGCAACGAAGAGATTCGCCAACGCTTGAAGCCCGATACGGAAATAGGATGTGGAGAATGGGTCGACATCTCGGGCTTGATTGCTCCCAAAAGTGAAATAGAGCAGCTGCTGGGAGACATCGAAAGTGGTGCGATTGATCGCCTAAAAACAATCAACGATTGCTTTGCACGGATACACGAAGGTTATTATACGTATGAATGGACCTGGGCTTACCATAAGATTCGGGAATTCTACGGGCTAAATCCCGAAACGATTACCGCCAAGGAAATCATTGAATTGGTGAAGACCTGGCGCGAGGCTGTGGTTGGGCTAGATCGCATGGTGTATGACGATGCGCGCAAGGAGTTCTCGCTCTCATCGATGACCGGCTTTGGTGCCGATGGAACGCGTGACGAGATGAAACAAGACTTCGAACAAGTGCGTGGCGACTTTGAAAGCAATCCCTTTGTAAGGGCTGTATTGAAGCATATTGAGGATAAAACCGCTTTGGGCGAGGAATTAATTCATCGCATCGGGCAGCTGGTCTAAGAAAGTATGATTATCTTTGCCTCACTAACTAACATTACGTATTAAAAATAAGTATAAATATGGCAACACCTCCGTTCAAGTATCAGCATCCATTTCCATTGGGGCCGGATACAACCGAGTATTATCTGCTTACGAAAGATTACGTTTCAGTAGGCGAGTTTGAAGGAACACCGGTTCTGAAAATTCAACCGGAAGGTCTTACGGCTATGGCCAATGCGGCTTTTCGTGATGTCTCTTTTCTGCTTCGTCGTTCGCACAACGAGCAGGTAGCGAAGATTCTGAGTGATCCCGAAGCAAGCGATAACGATAAATATGTAGCACTAACGTTTTTGCGCAATGCCGAAGTGGCAGCCAAAGGTAAGCTGCCTTTCTGTCAGGATACCGGTACGGCAATCATACATGGCGAGAAAGGACAGCAAGTGTGGACAGGCTACTGCGACGAAGAGGCGCTTTCACTAGGTGTATATAAAACATATACCGAAGAGAATTTGCGCTACTCTCAGAACGCACCGCTAACCATGTACGACGAGGTAAATACCAAATGCAACCTACCTGCTCAAATTGACATTGAGGCCACAGAGGGCATGGAGTATAAATTTCTCTGCGTAACCAAAGGTGGAGGCTCTGCCAACAAAACCTACCTGTATCAGGAAACTAAAGCGATCTTGAATCCTACCGCGCTGGTACCTTACCTGGTAGGTAAAATGAAATCACTGGGCACAGCAGCTTGCCCCCCTTATCATATTGCTTTCGTTATCGGTGGTACTTCGGCCGAGAAGAACTTGATGACCGTGAAAATGGCATCGACTCACTATTACGATGATCTGCCCACTACCGGAAACGAAGGTGGACAGGCTTTCCGCGACATAGAACTAGAGAAACAGGTGCTTGCAGAGGCGCAAAACATTGGATTGGGTGCACAGTTTGGAGGTAAGTATTATGCGCACGATGTACGTATTATTCGTTTGCCTCGTCACGGTGCTTCATGTCCTGTAGGCTTGGGCGTATCTTGCTCAGCCGACCGTAATGTAAAATGTAAGATCAACAAGGAGGGTATTTGGATTGAGAAACTTGATTCGAACCCAAGCGAACTGATTCCTGCCGAATTGCGGGAGACTGGTGAAGGCGAGGCTGTGAGCATTAACCTGAACCAGCCGATGGCTGAGATATTGAAAGAACTGAGCAAGTATCCGGTGGCTACACGTTTGTCGCTCAACGGAACCATTATCGTAGGCCGTGACATCGCTCACGCCAAGCTCAAAGAGCGTATTGATAGGGGAGAGGGTTTGCCGCAGTACGTGAAGGATCATCCGATTTACTATGCCGGTCCGGCCAAGACTCCGGAAGGTATGGCTTGTGGTTCGATGGGACCCACCACTGCCGGGCGTATGGACTCGTATGTAGACCTTTTTCAATCGCAAGGTGGTAGTTTGATTATGTTGGCTAAGGGTAATCGTAGCCAAGAGGTAACCGATGCTTGTCAGAAGTACGGTGGATTCTATTTGGGATCGATCGGTGGGCCGGCAGCGATTCTTGCTCAAAACAACATCAAGAGCATCGAATGTGTAGAGTACCCCGAGCTGGGTATGGAGGCTATCTGGAAAATTGAGGTAGAAAACTTCCCCGCATTTATTCTGGTAGACGATAAAGGAAATGATTTCTTTAAGCAAATTAAACCCCGTTGCACCCTCAGTAAATAACGAACGGGCTATACTATAAATAGGCAGAGTCTCACAGAACTTCTATTCTTCTCGCATCAAAGCGACTAAATAGAGTGCGCTGTGAGGCTTTGCTTTTTTGACAACACATTATGACTAATACCATGAATCCTATTCAACAACAAAACCAGCACATCATCTGGCTGGATGTGGTACGCCTAATTGCTATGTTTATGGTCGTTTGCTGCCACTGCACCGATCCTTTCAATTTCTACCCGGGAGTAGCTCCTA
>JAGOOC010000050.1 GCA_017992695.1 Bacteroides sp.
CCGGCTACGTTAGCTCCCTTTACATAGTTCACATACCCGTCGGCTTCTGTTCCGTACTGTACGCAAGCTTCGTGGATGCTTTGCATGATGCTTTTCAGTTTTGCATCTACTTCCTCTGCGCTCCAGCTCAGTTTGATCGAGTTTTGTGTCATTTCTAAGCCCGATACCGATACACCACCTGCATTGGCTGCTTTACCAGGGGCGTACAGGATTTTAGCATCATGAAACACCTTCACCGCTTCGGGGGTAGAGGGCATGTTGGCACCTTCGCTCACAGCGATACAACCATTAGCCACCAGTGTACGAGCGTGGTCGCCGTTCAATTCGTTTTGTGTGGCCGAAGGCAGTGCGATGTCACATTTCTCGTTCCAAGGTTTGGCTCCTTCTACGTACTTGCAACCGTAGGTCTCTGCATATTCGCGAATGCGTCCACGGTATAGGTTCTTCAGCTCCATGATGTAGTCCAGCTTCTCGCGGTCGATACCTGCCGGGTCATAAATGTAACCGTCAGAGTCAGAACAAGTCACTACTTTACCTCCCAGTTCAATTACTTTTTCGATGGTGTATTGGGCCACGTTGCCCGAACCCGATACCAGACACGTTTTGCCTTTCAAGTCGGTGCCTTGTTTCTTCAACATCTCCATCAGGAAGTAGATGTTACCATAACCGGTAGCTTCGGGGCGAATCAGTGAACCTCCAAACTCGCGGCCTTTGCCGGTGAAAGTTCCTGTGAATTCGTGCGTCAATTTCTTGTACATGCCGAACATAAAGCCTACTTCACGACCACCTACACCGATATCACCGGCAGGCACGTCGGTTTCGGGACCAATGTGACGCCACAGCTCGAGCATGAAAGCTTGTACAAAGCGCATTACCTCTCCAGTTGATTTGCCACGTGGAGAGAAGTCTGCACCACCTTTACCGCCACCCATTGGCAAGGTAGTTAATGAATTCTTGAATGTCTGTTCAAAAGCAAGAAATTTCAGAATAGAGAGATTGACCGAAGCGTGGAAACGAATACCACCTTTGTATGGACCGATAGCGTTGTTGTGTTGTACGCGATACCCCATGTTGGTTTGCACATTACCTTTATCATCTACCCAGGTTACCCGAAATTGGTACACTCTGTCTGGAATACAAAGACGTTCAATCAGATTGGCTTTGTCAAACTCAGGGTGTTTGTTGTATTCTTCCTCGATGGTAGAAAGTACCTCTTCTACAGCTTGATGATACTCCGGTTCGTTAGGGAATCTTCTCTTCAAATTGTCTAATACCTGCTCTGCATTCATAATTCAGTTCTTTTAATTCTTAGTAATTCTTATTCTACTTTTCAATTGCAAAAGTAAATATAATAATTAAATATACAAGCAAATTATAAAGAAAAACGTAATAAAACATCACTTTTGATGTTTTATTACGTGAAAAGCGAATAAAAAGATATTATTTATTCTTTTTGATAGATTTATAGACAGGAATGAATACGAAAGCAGCAGACAGTGCAAGTGTCACGATTGTAATACCGTCAATTCGTTCGGAGTAAACGATGATCATGTAACAAAGTGCCATCCAAAGTAAGATAATGCAAACGATTTGTGACCTAGATAACTTCCTTTTCATAAGCTTGACTTTTTCTTGGCAACAATAGCATCAATCACAGCCACTGCGGTAATGTTTACGATGTCGCGTACGGAACTTTCGATGTCAGTAAAGTGAATGGGTTTGTTTAACCCCATCTGAATCGGTCCGATCAGTTCGCTATCAGCCATGGCTTGAATCAGTTTATACCCCGAGTTGGCCGAGCTGAGGTTGGGGAACACCAATGTGTTGACATCCTTGCCAAACAAACGGGTAAAAGGATATTTCCTGTCGCGCAGCTCGCGGTTCATGGCAAAGTTCACCTGCATTTCGCCGTCAATGGCTAGTTCGGGAAATTCTTGTTGCATCAATGACACGGCTTCGTGCACTTTTAGCGGACTACCCACTGTGTCCGAACCAAAGTTCGAGTAGGAAAGCATGGCCATCACCGGGGTTTGGTTAAAGAACTTCACGGTTTGGGCAGCCAGTTTGGCTATGTCGGTCAGTGTTTCCGTATCGGGGTGTCGATTGATTAAGGTATCGGCAAGAAAGTACGTTCCTTTTTTCGAGTTCACAATGTGCATGGTACCAAAATGTTTGTATTCGGGCTGAATACCGATGACTTCTTTGGCTACCTTAATAGTATTGGTGTACTTGGTGTACAATCCGGTAATAAACGCATCGGCATCACCGGTTTCCACCATCATCATGCCAAAGTAGTTGCGCTCAAACATTTTATCGATACCCTCATCGTAAGTTGCACCTTCGCGTGCACGCTTGGTAGCTAATATGTGAGCGTAGCGTTCGCGACGATCGGTTTCACAGTCGTGACGCAGGTTAACAATCTCGATGCCATCGAGATTGAGGTCAAGTTCTTTGGCCAGTTTGTGAATGCGTTCATCATTACCCAATAGAATAGGATGGCAGATGCCTTCTGACTTGGCTTCAACAGCAGCCTTCAACATATTGGGGTGTCCGCCCTCAGCAAATACTACCCGCTGCGGGTTGCGACTGGCGGTGTCATATAGTTGGCGAGTGAGTTTTGACTCATAACCCATCAGTTCACGCAGGCGAAGTTTGTAATCCTCCCAGTCCTCAATGTTTTTACGAGCTACGCCACTACTCATGGCAGCACGTGCCACAGCAGATGACACCTCGGTGATGAGGCGCGGATCGACCGGTTTGGGGATGAAGTATTCGGGGCCAAAGCTGAAATTATTCATTTTATAGGCTTCGTTTACCACATCGGGTACAGGCTGTTTGGCCAAGTTGGCAATAGCGTATACAGCTGCAATTTTCATCTCTTCGTTGATGGCACTGGCTTGTGTATCCAGCGCGCCACGGAAGATATAGGGGAAACCGATGACATTATTAATCTGGTTCGGATAGTCTGAACGACCTGTCGCCATCAATACATCTGGACGAGCGTCCATGGCATCTTCATACGAAATCTCGGGTGTAGGGTTGGCCAGCGCAAACACAATAGGCGAGGGAGCCATGCTGCGCACCATATCTTGACTCAATACATTGCCTTTAGATAAGCCAAGGAACACGTCGGCACCACACATGGCCTCTGCCAACGTATGAATATCGGTACGGCTGGTTGCAAAACCTCTTTTCTGTTCATTCAGATCGGTACGTGTCAGATTGATGACCCCTTTGCTGTCTACCATCACAATGTTTTCGAGGCGAGCACCGAGCGATACGTATAGTTTGGTACACGATATGGCCGAAGCGCCTGCTCCGTTTACAACGATTTTGACATCGTTAATTTTCTTTCCGGCTACTTCGAGCGCATTCAGTAATCCGGCACTTGAGATAATGGCTGTTCCGTGTTGGTCATCGTGCATAACGGGAATGTCGAGCTCTTCTTTGAGGCGACGCTCAATTTCAAAGCATTCGGGGGCCTTGATGTCTTCAAGGTTGATACCACCGAAGGTAGGAGCGATGGCTTTTACAGCTGCGATAAACTTTTCAGGATCTTTTTCATCCAGTTCAATATCGAATACATCGATACCGGCATAGATTTTAAAAAGTAATCCCTTGCCTTCCATCACCGGCTTACCACTCAATGCACCGATGTCACCTAAACCAAGAACAGCTGTTCCGTTAGAGATAACAGCAACGAGATTACCTTTGGCTGTATATTTATAAGCGTTCTGTGGATCTTTCTGTATCTCGAGGCAAGGTTCTGCCACACCTGGTGAATAGGCGAGAGAAAGATCCGTTTGCGTACTGTAGGGCTTTGTTGGCACTACTTCGATTTTTCCCGGTTTACCCTGTGAGTGGTAGAGTAAAGCGGCTTCTTTGGTTATTTTAGCCATGATCCTGTATATTTATAGAATTATCATTTACCTGCAAATATAGCAAAAAAAGGATGAATTGTAAATCATTTACGGTAAATTTCGTTTAAATTAAAACAAAAGGATGCAAAAGCGCGAAACATGGTTTGGCTTTTGCATCCTTTTATATCAGATAGTTGCGATTATTTATTCAAGGCTTGTTCGATGTCGGCAATGATGTCTTCGGCGTTTTCGATGCCTACCGATAGACGAATCAGATCGGGGCGCACACCGGCTTCAATCAACTGTTCGTCTGTGAGTTGTCGGTGTGTGTGGCTGGCCGGATGCAACACTGAGGTACGGGCGTCTGCCACATGGGTTACGATGGCTGCCAGCTGCAATGAATCCATAAATTGTGTGGTTACCTCGCGTCCGCCTTTTAGTCCGAATGAAATCACGCCACACGAGCCATTAGGCAGGTACTTCTGTGCCAGTTCGTAATACTTGTTGCCCGGCAGACTGCAATAGTTTACCCAGGCCACCTTGTCGCTATTTTCAAGATAATGAGCCACTTTGAGCGCATTGTTGCAATGTTGCGGCATGCGCAAGTGCAGGGTTTCTAGTCCGATGTTTAACAAAAATGCGTTTTGTGGACTCTGCGAGCTGCCCAGATCGCGCATTAGCTGAGCAGTAGCCTTGGTGAGGTAAGCCATTTTGCCGAAAGAGGTGGTGTAGGTTAATCCGTGGTACGACTCATCGGGAGTGCACAGACCGGGAAATTTGTCGGCATGGGCATCCCAGTCAAAGTTGCCGCTGTCAACAATGCAGCCGCCAACGCTCGTGGCGTGTCCGTCCATGTATTTGGTGGTAGAGTGCACTACGATATCTGCACCCCACTCAAACGGGCGGCAGTTAATCGGAGTAGGGAAGGTGTTGTCAACAATCAACGGAACCCCTTGGCTATGAGCAATGCGGGCAAATTTCTCAATGTCGAGTACCTCGAGCGAAGGGTTCGAGATGGTTTCGCCAAAAAGCGCTTTCGTGTTGGGGCGGAAAGCCGCACGAATTTCTTCTTCACTGGCGTCGGGGCTTACAAAGGTAACTTCCACGCCTAGCTTCTTCATGGTTACTCCGAAAAGGTTGAATGTGCCCCCATAGATAGCCGAAGAGCAAACAAAATGATCGCCTGCTTGACAGATATTAAATAGGGCATAGAAATTGGCTGCCTGTCCGCTCGAAGTTAGCATGGCTCCCACGCCTCCTTCGAGTGCTGCAATCTTGGCTGCTACAGCATCGTTCGTTGGGTTTTGCAGCCGAGTATAGAAGTAGCCGCTCTCTTCGAGATCGAAAAGACGTGCCATCTGTTCGCTTGTTTCATATTTAAATGTGGTACTTTGGTAGATCGGTAATACGCGCGGTTCGCCTTTTTTGGGGTTCCACCCTGCTTGTACACACAAGGTCTCGGGCTTGAATTCTTTTGCCATAAAGATATTGAGTTTATTGATTTAATGCCTAAAAAAAGAAATTACGACGCAAAAGTAACCAAAATTATTGTAATTTTGCGTGCAATAAGAAGCAAATGATCACATAGCGTATAGCACATTGAACGCATAATCGACACGACTAAAAAAGAAAATGACCCATTATATGATGACACTACATACAGTAAGCATGAGGAGAACTATCAGTTTGTTGATTTTTCTCTGTTTTGTGAATTTCTGTTTCCCCCTTTGTGCGCAAGAACGATCTACCCCAAGACGAGGCGAAGGCATATCTACCTTTCTTGAACGCCACCACCGCAGTGGCATGAGTTATCAGAAAGCCTTTATTGAATTGAACCGCAGGAAACTAGGCAAGGACGAAACCCTCAGGTTGGGAGTGGTTTACACCTTGCCACCGCTTCGGGAGAAGCGAAAAACGGATGTGCATAACGAAGCACCCATGCCGAAGCATCGCCCTAAAAACTCGATCGTTAACGAACCGCTCTTTGGTAAGGCACTTGCCCAAGTGAAACCCACATCTAGTCGCTTACGTAATGCTTGCTTTTATGTGGTGAGCGGTCATGGTGGCCCCGATCCCGGTGCCATTGGGCAGGTAGGCAACAAAGAACTGCATGAAGACGAGTATGCTTACGACATTGCTCTTCGCTTGGCACGCAACTTAATGAGTGAAGGAGCCGAAGTGCGCATCATCATTCAAGATGCTAAAGATGGTATTCGGGATGAGCTCTACCTTTCGAACAGCAAACGCGAAACTTGTATGGGTGATGTCATTCCGTTAAATCAAGTCAAGCGACTACAGCAACGATGCGACAAAATCAATGCTCTTTACCGTACCGATCGCAAACGGTATAACTACTGTCGTGCTATTTTCATTCACGTTGATAGTCGGAGTAAGAAGCAACAAACCGATGTTTTCTTCTATCACGCTACGCAGAAAGCTGATAGTAAACGATTGGCCAACACCATGAAAAGTACCTTCGAGTCCAAGTATGGTAAGCATCAGCCCAATCGGGGTTTCTCGGGTACCGTGAGCGGCCGCAATCTTTTTGTATTGGCGCAGACCAGCCCTACTTCTGTTTTTGTTGAGTTGGGCAATATTCAGAATACATTTGATCAACAGCGGTTTATGATGAGCTCCAACCGTCAAGCACTGGCCAAATGGCTGACCGAAGGCTTCGTGAAGGATGCAGGGCTGTAGTGTTCTTCGATTTTTAACGAGGGGGGATATGTTTATAAATGTATTAATGGTTAACAAAAGCTGGTCGAAGTGTTAAACCGAGGTGCGTTCTCTTAAACCATGTTATAAAGCATGTTTTTTAGCCCGCGTAATTTGCAGTTTGCGCAAAAGTCTCTATATTTGCACTGTGTTTTTCATAGTATTAGATTTAAGGTTAACAAAGATTGGCTGTCTGTGAAGATAGCCTTTTTTTATGTCCATACGTTTCGTATATCCCCTCCAACATAATCGATTGAGCAACCCAACTGCTTGTATGCTGAAAAGATAATCTATTTTTGTGTCCATATGGAACATATTCGAACTCTTTTGCTTAATTTTGTACATTCATTTTAATGCATAAAACATGAAAAACTTTATTGATCATTGTAGGCAAAAGAAAACAACTTTGCTTATGATGGCTTTACCATTGATGTTTTCTTCTTTGCCAATACAGGCAATGCCAAGGGCGGAAAACACGAACACAGTCACCCAACCAAGTGCGAAAATCATTCGTGCGAAAAAGATTAACCCTACTACGATTGAGGTGCTGATGTCCGATAATCAAAGAATGACATTCGACTTCTACGGAGAGAACATCTTCAGGGTGTTTCAAGACAAATCGGGAGGGATCATCCGAGATCCGCAGGCGAAACCTGAAGCTCAAATCTTAGTAAAAAATCCTCGAAAAACTGTTTCAAAACTAACGCTGAACGATGACGGTGGGCTCATTTCGATGACTACCGGCAACATCAAAGTGGAGCTGAACAAGCTGACTTCACTCTTCAAAGTGTTTAATCTGGCTACGAATACAGTTGTTGTAGAAGAGTTAGAGCCGGCACTTTTTCAGAAAGGAAAAGTACAAATAACGCTAAAGGAGAATCCCCAAGAGTGTTTTTATGGAGGAGGAGTGCAGAACGGACGGTTCTCACACAAAGGGAAAGCAATCTCGATCGAGAATCAGAATAGCTGGACAGACGGGGGAGTGGCTTCGCCAAACCCCTATTATTGGTCTACCAATGGTTACGCCGTGATGTGGTATACTTTCAAAAAAGGACAGTATAACTTTGGTGCAGCCGAAAAGAGTAAGGTCAAACTCATGCACGAAACCGACTATCTTGATGTGTTCTATATGATAAACGACGGAGCAGTAGCATTGTTGAACGACTTTTATCAGCTGACAGGAAACCCGGTGTTGTTACCTAAATTCGGTTTTTATCAAGGACACCTCAATGCCTACAACCGTGACTACTGGAAAGAAGACGAGAAAGGTGTTTTATTTGAAGATGGCAAACGTTACAAAGAGAGCCAGAAGGAGAATGGAGGAATCAAAGAGTCGCTCAACGGCGAGAAAGCTAACTATCAATTCTCGGCACGTGCGGTCATTGATCGATACAAGAACCATGATATGCCCTTTGGCTGGTTACTGCCCAATGATGGCTATGGTGCGGGATATGGACAGACAGAGACGCTGGATGGAAACATTCAAAACCTGAAAAGCCTGGGCGATTATGCCCGTGAACATGGTGTCGAGATTGGGTTGTGGACACAGTCGGATCTCCATCCGAAGCCTGAGGTAAGTGCGTTGTTGCAACGCGACATCGTAAAAGAGGTAAGAGATGCCGGTGTACGTGTGCTGAAAACTGACGTAGCTTGGGTTGGAGCCGGCTACTCTTTCGGTCTGAACGGTGTGGCCGATGTAGGTCACATCATGCCCTATTATGGTGATAACGCCCGTCCGTTCATTATTTCGCTAGATGGCTGGGCCGGGACGCAACGCTATGCCAGCATCTGGTCGGGCGACCAAACCGGTGGCGTATGGGAATACATCCGTTTCCACATCCCAACTTACATTGGTTCGGGACTGTCGGGGCAACCCAACATCTCTTCCGATATGGATGGTATCTTCGGCGGTAAGAATCTGGCGGTGAACATCCGCGATTTTCAATGGAAAACCTTTACCCCCATGCAGCTCAATATGGACGGATGGGGATCGAATGAGAAATACCCGCATGCGCTCGGAGAACCTGCCACTTCCATCAATCGGTGGTACCTTAAACTGAAATCAGAACTTATGCCCTATGCTTATAGCATTGCTAAAGAGGCGATCGATGGATTGCCCATGATCAGGGCCATGTTCCTCGAATACCCCAACGCCTATACGAACGGTGCGGCTACTCAATACCAATTCCTATATGGATCTAATTTGTTGGTTGCCCCTATTTACCAAGCGACTAAAGCCGATGAGGCGGGCAACGATATCCGCAACGGTATCTACCTGCCCCAAGGTTCATGGGTCGATTACTTCACCGGAGAGCTGTATGAAGGCAATTGCATCGTGAATTCCTTTGCATCTCCTCTGTGGAAACTGCCCGTGTTTGTGAAAAACGGAGCAATAATCCCGATGACAAACCCCAATAACAATGTATCCGAGATAAACAAGCGCGTACGCATGTACGAAATTTATCCCTATGAAACGAGCTCGTTTGTTGAATATGACGACGATGGAACCACAGAAGCATACAGGCTGGGTCAGGGTGTGATAACGAAAATCGAATCGACTGTCGATAAAAAGGGTCGTGTAACCGTAACCCTTGCACCTGCTGCGGGTGATTTTGATGGTTTTGTGAAGGAAAAAGCAACCGAATTTAAAATCAATGTCACCCAAAAACCTAAGAAAGTGTGGGCAACGGTTGGAAAGAAACGGGTGAAGCTTGTTGAAGTGGCTTCGATGGATGAGTTTTTGAAGCGCGAGGATGTTTACTATTACGATGCAGCACCAAACTTAAACAAGTTTGCAACCAAGGGGAGCGCATTTGAGAAAACAGTCATCACTAAAAATCCTCAACTGTTGGTGAAGCTTGCTGTTTCAGACATCACCGCACACGCAACTGTGTTGAATGTGGAAGGATTTGTGTTTGCTCCTGCCGACAGACACCGAGTATCGTCGGGTGTGCTTACAGCTTCACTGCAAGCACAAGTAACCCCCGAAAACACGGAAGCTTATACCTTGAAGCCCACCTGGAATCAAATAGCCAATGCCGACTTCTATGAAATAGAGTTTAACGACATGCGCTACACCACCATTAAAGATACCGAACTGCTGTTCGATGGATTAGCTGCCGAAACGACGTATCGTTTTAAACTGCGCGCAGCAAACAAGGATGGTTATTCGGATTGGGCGGAATTTAGTGCGACCACCAAATCGAATCCGTTAGAGTTTGCCATACAGGGTATTGTAGCTGAAACAACCGCCAAGAATCAAGGAGGATCGGGTGTCGACCGTTTGTTTAACTTTGAGGAGTCGGGCGATCAGTGGCACACCAAGTATCAGGTCAAAGCTATACCGTTCGACCTCGTTATGGATTTGAGAACCGTCAATCAGTTAGATAAATTTCATTACCTGCCCCGCATCGATGGAGGCAACGGAACTCTGTTGAAAGGCAGTGTAGCCTATAGCACCGATAAAGAGAACTGGACAGAGGCTGGTGCATTTACTTGGGAGCGCAACGGAGAGGTGAAGGTATTCAACTTTGCCGATCACCCAGTTGCTCGTTACATCAAATTATCCATTACCGAGGGTGTAGGCAATTACGGATCGGGCAGAGAGCTCTATGTGTTCAAAGTACCCGGCACAGAAGGTTATATTCAGGGCGATGTGAACAACGACGGCAAGATCGATAAGAACGACCTGACCTCTTACATTAACTATACCGGATTGAGAAAAGGAGATGCTGATTTTGAAGGATACATCAGCAATGGCGACATCAATAAGAATGACCTGATTGACGCCTATGACATTTCAATCGTAGCTACTCAGTTGAATGATGAAGACGAGAGTGCTGAGCAGGCAGGCGACGCGGATGGCAACGAAGACCAAGCAGCAGGCAAGAAGGCTGAGCCGGTAGCCGGAAGCATTGAGCTATTTACCGCTAAAAGCCTATATGCCAAGGACGAAACGGTTGAAGTATTGGTGAAAGGTGTCAATCTTCGTTCGGTCAATGCTGTAAGCTTTGCTTTACCCTACAACCAGCAAGATTATGAACTGATCGCTGTGCAACCGTTGAGCATGAAGAAAATGGAGAACCTGACGAATGACAGGCTTCATACCGATGGTTCAAAAGTGCTGTACCCTACCTTTATCAATGTCGGTCAAAAAGAGATGATTAATGGTTCGGCGGATCTGTTTGTGCTGAAGCTCAAGGCAAAGCGCAAAGTGAAATTTGACTTGAAAGCGCAGGATGGATTCTTGGTAGACAAGAATTTGAACACGTGTAAGTTTTAATAACGAACGCTTATAACTTAAAATGGTGGCTGCCCAAGGTTGAACCTTTAGGGCAGCCACCATTGTTTTAAAAAAGTAAGATATTGTCTGTGCGTGCCATTCTTTAAATCACAGCTCTCTTCAAGTTCGCCCGATGAGAATATGTTTTTGAGATGTTTGGCTATTGCTAACGCCTGTTTTTTTACGTTTTAGGGAAAATGTAAATCCCTGAACTTCATTGAAGTTCAGGGATTTACTTGATTTTGAATCTTTTAAGGTGGTGCCACCAGGAATCGAACCGGGGACACAAGGATTTTCAGTCCTTTGCTCTACCAACTGAGCTATGGCACCTTCTTATTTGCGATTGCAAAGGTAGTGAAAGTTTTTGAATGTGCAAGAGGTATAGAGATAAAAAGCGCTGATAAAAACCCATGTGGTTTATTATCAGCACTTAAAAGGAGTAAAAAAATACTATTTATTTTCTTTAAGGGGATTCCATCCTTGAGCTTTCAACTCAAACTCCTGTCCGTCGCGAGTAATTAGAGCATAGCCCAACTCGGAACGGGTGATGTGTCCGATCAGTTTAACACCCTTCATTTCTGATACCTTCTCGTGGTCGGCAATGGGGACTGTGAACAAAAGTTCATAATCTTCGCCACCGTTCATGGCACAAGTAGTCAGGTTCATGTTGAACTCTTCGGCCATGACTGCCGTTTGGTAGTCGATGGGTATGTGCTCTTCGTACACACGACACCCCACACCACTTTGGGTGCAAATATGCATCAATTCAGATGAAAGGCCATCGGAGATGTCGATCATCGATGTGGGTACGATGTTTTCGGCTACCAACTGTTCGATGATGTCTTTGCGTGCTTCGGGTTTCAACTGACGCTCCAGCAGATACTCTTTGCCGGTAAAGTCGGGTTGAATCTCTTTTTCGCCTTTCAAAACTGTTTTTTCGCGTTCGAGCAGTTGAAGTCCCATATAGGCAGCACCAAGGTCGCCGCTTACGCAGATCAAGTCAGTGTCTTTGGCTCCGTTACGATAAACAACCTTATCCTTGTCAGCCTCACCAATGCAGGTGATGCTGATGGCTAAGCCCGTTAGTGAAGCACTTGTGTCTCCGCCTACAATATCTACTCCGTATTGGCTACAGGCCAAACGTAGACCGGCATAGAATTCGTCCATATCTTCGATGCTAAAGCGTTTCGAGAGTGCCAATGAGACGGTAATCTGTTTGGGAGTTCCGTTCATGGCATAGATATCGGAGAAGTTGATGATGGCTGCTTTGTAACCCAAATGCTTTAATGGCACGTAAGTGAGGTCAAAGTGAATGCCCTCCATCATCAGGTCCGTGGCTACCAATACCTGTTTCTCGGCGGGGTAGGAGAGCACGGCAGCATCGTCGCCCACTCCATATTTGCTCGATTCATTTTTCAATTCGATGCCCTCGGTGAGGTGTTTTATTAATCCAAACTCTCCCAAGGTTGCTATTTCTGTTCTCATTCTGCTCTGATTACGCTCGGTTTATTAGTTCGCGCATGATGGTGGTCATTTTGGGCTGTGCAGCGTCGGCTGCTTTTTGTACCTCTTCATGCGAAATCTCTACGATCTTACCCTCTACACCCAGATCGGTTACTACCGATACTCCAAATACTTTAATTTTGCAGTGGTTGGCAACGATTACTTCGGGTACGGTCGACATGCCCACAGCGTCGCATCCTAAGATGCGGAACATTTTATATTCGGCCGGAGTCTCAAACGTAGGCCCTTGCGTGCCCAAGTATACGCCGTGCTGTACTTTGATTCCCTTTTCGCGGGCAATCTCGTCGGCTTGTGCAATTAAGGCTTTGTCGTATGCCTCGCTCATGTCGGGGAAACGATCGCCATAGAGGTTTTTGCCACGTAAGGGGTGCTCGGGGAAATGGTTGATATGATCGGTGATGATCATCAGGTCGCCTATTTCGAAGTCGGGGTGTGTACCTCCGCTGGCATTCGATACGAAAAGGGTTTTGATGCCCAACTCTTTCATTACACGCACCGGAAATGTTACCTCCTGCATTGAATATCCTTCGTAGTAGTGAAAGCGACCTTGCATGGCCATAATGTCTTTCTGACCCAACTTGCCGAAAATCAGCTTGCCGCTGTGTCCTTCTACTGTTGATAGGGGGAAGTTCGGGATGTCTTCATACTTAATTTCATACTTCTCGGTGATCTCGTTCGCCAAACTACCCAAACCTGTGCCCAGGATAATAGCTGTTTCAGGGTTTGTGTGCATCTTTCCTTTGAGGAAGGAGGCGGTCTCTTGGATTTTCTGTAACATAGTTAATGATGTATTGGTTGAAATGATCTTGTTGATTTTGTAATATTTCCACTTCGATGGGCAGCGCGTAGATGTAAGGCTTCAATGCCTCGTCTAGCGCCGGATGCTCAATCAGTCGGGTAGCATCTTTCTCGGTGGTGATGATCAGTTTACGCTTTCCCTCAAGCTTCTCGAACCGTTCGCGTATCTGCTGCATGTCTCGTTTGCTGAAAGAGTGGTGGTCGCCAAACGCCAGCAAGTCGATGTGTTTGGTTTGTTTCTCGATTTGCTTCATCAGGCTTGCCGGTGAGGCGATGCCTGTGAGCAGCAGCACTTGTTCATTTGCATGCAACGAGGTCAACGCTCTCTCCTGTGGCTGTGCCGATTCAACGTCCGGAAAGATGCGTTGCAACTTTCCATAATGGAAGGAGGAGAAATAGAGTTGTTGATAAGGAAACAAGTTGAGTTGCTTGCTGATGATGTTATAGTCGATTGGTTTTAAGTTGCGCGGACACTTGGTTACCACAATGATATGCGCACGTTTCTTGCCGCTTGCCGATTCTCTCAATCGTCCTGCGGGCAACAACGCATCGTCGCTAAAGAGGCGGTGATAGTCGGTTAGTAAAATCGTAAGTCCGGCTTTTACGTAGCGATGCTGAAAAGCATCGTCGAGCAATACCACCTCTACCTTGGGGTCGTTTAGCTTTAATAACTGTTCTATGCCGTGGCAACGGTTCTCGTCCACCGCCACCCGCACGTTTGCAAACTTGGAGTGAATTTGATAAGGCTCATCGCCAATCTCCTCGGCGTTGCTTCCTGCGTGTGCAAGTACATAGCCTTTCGTGTGTCTCTTATAGCCGCGACTCAACACGGCTACTTGATAGTTACGGTGTAATAACTTTAGCAGATATTCAGTATGTGGAGTCTTGCCCGTACCGCCTACTGCAAGGTTGCCGATGCAGATCACCGGGACCTCAAAACTCCTTGACCGAAGGTATCCCCAGTCGAAGAGTAGGTTGCGGAATGCTACCCCTGCTCCATACAGGAATGAAGCGGGGTAAAGCCCCTTGTGTATATTGATAAAGTTCTCCTCCATGTTTTTTATAGGTTATTTCACGTTCAGTTCGAACGGCAGACGTGCTTGTATCATAGCACGCTCTTCAATGTTCTTCAATAAACCGAAACCTTTATAATACTCGCCTAATTTGCTGTTGAACAGTTTGGATTCTACGTAGTTGGATGAAGATACGTTAAACAATGACGTTAAGAAGTCCTCTTTGTCAGGGTACGAAACGACTGTATAGCTTTCAATATCGGCCTTCTTCACAGCCATGTCCAACGCCTTGTCTATCCCCCCTAGTTCATCGACCAATCCGAGTTGTTTGGCTGTTTCGCCTGTCCACACACGCCCTTCGGCTACCTTTTCAATGGCCTCTTTCGTCATCTGTCTACCTTCGGCACAACGACTTACAAACAAGTTATATCCTCTTGCAATCATCATTTGCATCAAGGCCTGTTCCTCTGCGTTGAGTGGGCGCATGATGTTGCCAAAGTCTGCAAACTTATTGGTTTTTACTACATCGTAGGTGATTCCTACTTTGTCTGCCAGTCCTTTTACATCCGGAAACATGCCGAAAATACCGATCGATCCTGTCAAAGTGGTGGGTTCGGCCACAATAGAGTCGGCTATACATGATATATAGTAGCCGCCCGATGCAGCATAGCCGCCCATGGATACGATGACTGGTTTCTTGCTTTTCAGTTCTTTTACTGCATGCCAAATCTGCTCCGAAGCAAAGGCGCTTCCACCCGGCGAGTTCACGCGCAGCACAACGGCTTTCACGTCGTCATCCTCTTTTAGTTTGCGTAGGTCGCGAATGACTTTGCTACCCACAATACCCTCTTCGGATACAGACGAGGTAGGTTGGTCGGTAATTTCGCCCGATGCATAATACACCGCTACAATATTGCCACTCTTATCTTTGGGGGTGTTTTTCTTCACATTCATCATCTCGTCCAGCCCCAATACAGGTAAGCGGTCGTCTTCCTCAATTTTCACAAGTGTTTTGATGTAATCGCGCACGTCGTTTTTGTAAATTAGGGTGTCAACTAATCCGGTTTTCATGCTCTCTTCTGCCGGATAAAACATCAGCATGCGGTCGGCATATACGTTGAGCGAATCGCGTGAGATTTTGCGTGAGGTTGATACGCCTTCTACTATTTGTCCCCAGATGGAACCGATGAAAGCAGTCACCTGTTCGCGGTTGGCGGGGCTCATCTCCGTCGCAATAAAGGGCTCTACAGCCGATTTGTAGGTTCCTACTTTGAATATTTGCATCTCAATGCCCAGCTTGTCGAGTAGGTTTTTATAGAAGATGGGAGACGAAGCAACCCCTCGCCACTCTACAATGCCTTGTGGGTTGAGCATCACTTTATCTGCTACGCTAGAGAGGTAGTATAACCCTTGGGTATAGTTGTCGGCATAGGCTACGATAAACTTGCCACTCTCTTTAAAGTCTGCCAGTGCTGAGCGTATAGCCTGCAACGAAGCATATGAGGTGCCCAGGGCTGTAGCCTGAATGTAAATTCCTTTGATGTTTTCGTTCTCTTTAGCTTTTTTGATTGAAGCAAGAATGTCGTCCAAGCCATATACGTTAGATTCATCGCCCGAAAGTTTTGCGAAGAGGTATTCTAACTCTCCTTGGCTGCGTTCCATAAGTGTACCGTTGAGGTCGAGCATCAGTATCGAATTCTTTTTTACAACGGTTTCACTATCCGATGAGGATAGTATACCGAAAATAGTTACGATTCCGATAATAAACAAAACGATGCTTGACAGTATAATCCCTGTTACCGTGGCAAGCGTAAATTTAAAGAAATCTTTCATATTTATTGTTTATTTTGAAGGTTTTGAAGGATAAATTTCGTTCAAGCTAACAAAGATAAATAATTGAGTTGATATTTATCTCATAAGTTGCATTGTTTTTTTGTTTTGTCATCCGTTTTCATGTGAGTCTTCGAACAATGGCTATTTCTACTGGCTTGTTCTTTAGTGTCACAGCCAAAAGTCTTCGATCAGGTTTGGCAGAGTTGAGACGTTTATCTATTTTCAATTCAAAAGCAGGAGAGGTCGATGTTTTAACACTGTTAACTGCATTTTCTTCTTCATGCTATTTCTTTGTGCAAGAATACCTACTTTTGGCAACAAGAATAGGTATTCTTTACTACCAAAAGTACGTACTTAACACACCATTAAAATAGCTCTTTTACAAACAAGGAATTGCGCAAGTACGGCTAATCAATTCATTGATTGTACATCGTTTATATTCAGTTTCTTAATCGCTATATTCCCTCCTTTCTCTTTGCGCATTCTCTCCAT
>JAGOOC010000023.1:0-34522 GCA_017992695.1 Bacteroides sp.
CCAATGTGTTTATCTGTAAGCACATTGTTATTCGTTACCTTCTTGAAGAATTTGTCACCACTGGCATCAATAAATTGTGTTTTATTATCTGCTTTATGCTTTGAAAGAACAAGAATATTCACACCTATTGTAGTCCCATAGAATAAGTTTGGTGCTAAGGAAATTACCGTTTCCACAAAGTTGTTATCTATAAGGTACTTTCTAATTTTCTGTTCTGCACCACCACGGTAAAAGATACCGGGGAAACAGACAATAGCTGCCCTACCTTTACTTGAGAGGTAACTAAGGGCATGTAGTACAAAGGCGAAATCGGCTTTTGATTTAGGTGCCAACACACCGGCAGGGGCAAAACGGTCGTCATTAATTAAAGTTGGATCATCGTCACCTATCCACTTGATGGAGTAAGGAGGGTTAGAGACTATCGCATCAAAAGGCTTATCATCTCCCAATTGAGGATTAAGAAGTGTATCGCCTAGAACGATATTGAACTTGTCGTAGTTGATGTTGTGCAAAAACATATTCATGCGAGCCAGGTTATAAGTGGTGTGATTCACTTCCTGCCCAAAGAAACCCTCCTCAATGATGTGGTTATCAAAGTGTTTTTTGGCTTGCAAAAGCAAGGAGCCCGAACCTGCTGCGGGGTCATAAATCTTATTTACGGTTGTTTGCTTATGCATAGCCAGCTGTGCAATGAGCTTGGAAACGTGCTGTGGCGTAAAAAACTCACCCCCCGACTTTCCGGCATTGGCTGCATAATTGGAAATAAGAAACTCATAAGCATCCCCAAAAAGGTCAATTTGGTTCTCCTCAAAATCTCCAAAGTTCAGTTCTTCTACCCCTTTTATAACGGCTGCTAAACGCTTGTTTTTATGTTCAACCGTATTGCCTAGTCGGGTGCTGGTGGTATCAAAATCAGCAAACAATCCCTTTATATCCTCTTCGGATGGATAACCATTGGCAGAACTTTCAATCGCGTCAAAAATGGCTTTTAAGTCTGTATTAAGATTGGAATTGGTATTTGCTGTCTTTGCGATATTCACAAAAAGTTGACTGGGATAGATAAAATAGCCTTTCGTTCTTATAGCATCATCTTTTACTTCCGGTGTTATTACATCATCCAACAAGTTTGTGTAGTCAATGCTATCATCGCCACCTTCTATGTAACTAGTGAAGTTTTCACTGATAAAACGATAAAACAGTGTTCCTAATACAAACTGTTTGAAATCCCATCCATCGACAGACCCACGTACTTCGTTGGCTATTCTCCATATTTTAGCTTGCAATTCAGCTCTTTGATTTATGCTTGTCATTTTTTATCTTTTAATAAGTCTTTTGGTTTTACTTTTGGAATAGCAGCAACTATTTCCCACTATTCAATTCATGTCTGTATAAATTTAAGGCGCTAAGTTAGCTTAAATTTTACTTATAACCCGAGTTCCGTTTAAGAATGTGCTTGCCTTTAACATTGTTAATTGATTTTCTATCTTCGCATCTCTTTGTGTGCAAGAGTACGCACTTTTGGTATGCAAGAGTACGTACTCTTGCATACCAAAAGTATACCTTTAACACACTAGTAAAACACTACTTTTACAAACGAGGAAATACGATAGGATATTGACTTAATTCAATAGATATACCCTACTGAAATAGAACATCTTAGAAACGCATATCCTTGTCTTTTCTCACTGCGCTGCCCTCTCCTCTTGATGCCTTTGTTTTGATTTACGCTCGACTCTTCCAACAGCGATACTTGCGCATTTGACAACTTCACTCCTTTCACTATTTGATGCTTCTCTTTGTATTTGGTGATTCGCTCAGCTCTTGTTTTCAAACAGCCGAGCAGAACAAATGCAGAGCTTCATATTTCGTGCGGACACACAAAGCCCTATTTTGTTTCACCATGCTGAAACTGTGGTTCCACCGCGTTGAAACAAAAGTTTCACGGCGTTGAAACAAAAGTTGCACGGCGTTGAAACGACTACAGGCAGCATAAACCGGTAGGCCAATCTGCAAGGTAAAACGTTATGGGTATCGTTAGAACAAATAGCAGAGTTATTTTAACGTAATAAATCGATTAAAGTTACATAAAATTGCTGTGGTCGTTGATGATCACAGCCTAATAATTCCGCTACTCCTTTTGCAGCATATTACACAGGAACAATCACATAAAACCCTCTATATACCGACGCAATATGCCTCTGCGAGCTTAATCGATAAAGCTCATTTTTAATCTGTTGCTCAGGAGTATTTGCAAACGCATGCTGCACCTCTTCGACACTAACAAAGGCTCGTATTAGGTGAATTAAATCGTTCTACATATCGGGCTTTACCAAGGTTACAAAAGAAAAATCACAAAAAACAGATGAAAGATTCGATTATAAACGAAAGTTTTATATCTTTGAGGAAAACATTTGGTTATGGACAATAGATTTGGAATATTAAAGAAGTACAACTTCTGGGGCGAAAGTAAAATACCTGTTGGCTATCTTCGTACTGAATATACCGACAAAATATATTCATACAGCGGTAAAAATCGCTTAATAAAGGTTCTTGTAGGGCAAAGGCGTGTAGGTAAAAGCTATATTTTGCGACAATTGGCTTTGAGGCTTATAGAAAATGGGGTAGATAGCAAAAATACACTCTTTATTAACTGTGAGTTATCAGAGTTTAGTTTTATCCAAACTCACAAGGATTTAGACGATTTGATAAAGTTGTATCGTAATGAGCTCAAGCCACAAGGGCGTATATATATCTTTTTAGATGAGGTGCAGAATGTCAAAGAGTGGGAACGAGCTATAAATTCCTATTCACAAGATTATATTGATGAATATGAGGTATTTATTAGTGGTTCTAATTCTAAGATGTTGTCTGGGGAGTTGGCTACACTTCTTTCGGGCCGATATATCTGTTTTGATATTTTTCCTTTCAGTTTTAATGAGTATGTTGGTATTACCGGTAAGGAGCATAACAAGCAGAGCTATGAAGAATATATGTCAAGCGGAGGACTTCCTGAACTTTTTGTTTTGCCGGAGCCGGAGTTAAAGCGCAACTATATATCTGCCGTCAAAGACACCGTACTGTTGCGTGATATTATTCAACGTTATACGATTAGAGATGCTAAATTATTGGAGGATATTTTCGTTTATCTGGTTAATAATGCCTCTAATCTATTGTCTATCACAAATATTACTAATTACCTTAAAAGTAGCGGACGAAAAACAAGTTACGATACAGTGGCTACCTATATAGGGTACATCGAAGATACATACTTGGTACATCGTGCCGAAAAGTATAACATCAGAGGAAAAGAGACGATTGCAGGAAACTGCAAATACTACATCAACGATCTATCGTTTAACAACTATCTCTATCAGGGTTTTGGCTATGGTGCTGGTTATCAGTTGGAAAACCTTGTATATCTTGAACTACTGCGTAATGGTTTTGATGTTTATGTGGGTAGCATTAAAGGCAAAGAGGTTGATTTTGTGGCTATAAAGGGAGACAGGACTATTTATATTCAGGCAACGTTAATGCTTATTGACAAACAGACCATAGAGCGTGAATACTCGGCATTGGAGTCAATAGAGGACAACTACGAAAAATATGTTGTCTCACTCGACTCCACACAGTTATTCTCTCGTGGGGGAATCCGTCACATTCAGGCATGGAATTTGGCGGAAGCTTTGAAGTAATTTGGAAAGGTTTTTAGCACTGCTCTAAATAGTTATTTCATTAAAGAAAGATTGCGATGCGGAGAATAATGAGTATATTTGTCGCAATAATTGCGTAGAATAAAAAGGCATAAACTTATGTACATACATCAAACTAAAGATTGGCCAAATTTCACATGGGACAATGGCAAGCTGCTTACATTGCTGGCTAATGTAAGACACCTGCAAGGTCGTTTATTGGGAAAGATGGAGAGTTCATGCTTAACAAACTACTGGATGATTTTGAAGGAAAGCTAACATCTTCTAAATGGGCCAAAATGACCAAGTGTTCGCAGGATACGGCAATCCGAGACATACAAGACTTGATAACTAAAGGTATTCTACAGAAAGAGGCGCAAGGTGGTAGAAGCACGAATTACGAATTGATACAATCAGATATTGACTGAAGCTCTAATTTCTGGTATAACCCAACCACGACTTCCATCAAACCTATACAAAATAGAAGAAGCTCTGTAATCCTTCAATTACAGAGCTTCTTCTATTTTGTGTGCTTCTTTCAAAAGCGGTCCGGACGGGACTCGAACCCGCGACCCCCTGCGTGACAGGCAGGTATTCTAACCAACTGAACTACCGAACCATTTTATTCTTAATGCCAACGCTCTCGTTTGCGGTTACAAAGGTAAACATTAATTCTATACCTGCAATAGTCAGCATGAAATATTTTTCATCTTCTTTATTCTTCACTTGATTATAAGGAATTTAATTTATCTTTGTAGCACGAAATTAATTCTTATAGATACAATAAAGATGAAAGATACTCCAATTAAACGCGCATTGGTTGACCAAACAATCAGCGAATTTCAAATTGCCGACTTTGCCAAAGCGACCATTCGCGAAGTAAAAGCCATTGCCGCTAAGGCAGAAGCCGAATCGGGCGTTGAGTTTATTAAAATGGAAATGGGTGTACCCGGACTGCCGGCCTCGGCCATCGGCGTGCAGGCAGAGATAGAAGCCTTGCAAAAGGGTGTTGCCAGCCTCTACCCCGACATCAACGGACTGCCGGAATTGAAGCAAGAGGCTTCTCGCTTCATCAAAGCCTTTATCAACGTAGATATAGAAGCCGAAGGCTGCGTGCCGGTAACGGGCTCCATGCAGGGCACGTTTGCCTCCTTTCTTACCTGCAGCCAATGTAACAATGAGAGAGACACGATTCTCTTTATCGATCCGGGATTCCCCGTGCAGAAGCAACAACTGATGGTGATGGGGCAAAAGTATGAGACCTTCGATGTGTACAACTATCGGGGCGAAAAGCTGCAAGAGAAGTTGGAAGGTTACCTGAAGAAAGGAAACATCTCGGCCATCATCTACTCGAACCCCAACAACCCCAGCTGGATCTGCCTCAACGACAAGGAGCTGCGCATCATCGGAAAGCTCGCTACTGCATACGATGTCATTGTGCTCGAAGACTTGGCTTACTTTGCCATGGACTTCCGCCAAAACCTAAGCACACCCTTCGAAGCGCCTTATCAGCCTAGCGTGGCTCATTATACCGATAATTACATCCTGCTTATCTCGGGTTCGAAAGCGTTTAGCTATGCAGGACAACGCATTGGGGTAAGTTGCATCTCGAACAAGCTCTACCACCGCGCCTACCCCGGACTGACAAAGCGTTACGGCGGAGGAACCTTTGGCACCGTCTTTATCCATCGGGTGCTCTATGCGCTCTCTTCGGGAACCAGTCACTCGGCTCAGTATGCCCTGAAAGCGATGCTGAAAGCGGCTAGCGATGGCACTTACAACTTCATCGACGATGTAAAAGTGTATGGCGAAAGGGCGCACCGACTCAAAGAGATCTTCCTGCGTCACGGGTTTCATTTGGTGTACGACAATGACTTGGGCAACCCCATTGCCGATGGGTTCTACTTCACTATCGGCTACCCGGGCATGACGAGCGGTGAGCTGGCCAAAGAACTGATGTACTACGGTGTAAGTGCCATTTCGCTGGTTACAACAGGCAGCCAACAAGAAGGTTTGCGCGCATGCACCTCCTTCATCCTGGAGCATCAGTATGCCGAATTGGACAAACGAATGAAGCTATTTGCCGAAAACCACCCACACAAGTAGAAAACCATCTACTTAATTAGAAATATATATAAAAGAAATGGGCATTATGCTTGCTCCTAAGAAAAGATTAATTATATTAGGGGCATGAAAATGGAAGAGAACCTATTTAAAATTGAGTCAAACAATGCATCGCCCTCACGAGGGAAGGTTCTTATTTCGGAACCTTTCCTTTGCGATGTTACCTTTGGACGCTCGGTTGTGCTACTTGTAGACCACAATGAGGAGGGAAGTATGGGCTTAATCATCAATAAAGAACTACCGATTTTGCTCAACGATATTATCAACGAATTCAAATACCTCGACAACATCCCCCTTTACAAAGGTGGGCCCATCTGCACCGATACGTTATTCTACCTGCACACGCTACCCGATATCCCCGAAGCTTATCCGGTAAACAAGGGGTTGTACATCAACGGAGATTTTAACGCCATCAAGCGATACGTGTTGCAAGGCAATCCGATTGAGGGAAAGATACGTTTCTTCCTTGGCTATTCGGGTTGGGAACAGGAGCAGCTAAAGCAAGAAATCATCGAAAACGCCTGGATGGTTGGGAATGAAGAGCCGTCTTTCTTGCTCAACGAAAAGAGCAAATACATGTGGAGCAAATCGCTGCAAAAACTGGGTAGCAAGTACGAAGTGTGGTCGCGCTTCCCGCAAGTGCCGTCGCTTAATTAAGGCTACTTAATTATTCAAGAGCAAACGGTTTACCTCTTCAAGTACAAGCCGTTTATCTCTTTGGATTCAAGCACTGCATCAGTACCGCATCGCGAAAGCCATCGGCCGTTTGCAACCACTCTTTAAGCACTCCGCTTTGGACGAAACCGCACGAACGAAACAGGCGCAAGCTCGCCTCGTTATCCACAGCCACATAGGCATAGAGCTGATGAATGCAGAGAAAACCAAACACATAATCGCACAGCAGTTTTAGCGCATCGGCAGCATAGCCTTCGTTGCGAAATTGCTGATGCACGGCAATGCCGACTGCTCCATGCGAATGCAGGGGTACAAAATCAGTTACGTCGATGGTTCCTACCGTGCGGTTGTCTTCGAGACGCACAATCATCATGCGCAACTGCTTGTCGGCAAACACATCACACTGCGACCCTTCAATGTACTGTCGCAACACAAAGCGCGAATAAGGCACGGTGAAGCTGCTCACATCCCACATGGCAGGGTCGTTTTCCATTTCGTACATCACATCCAGATCCTCGGGCTCTACGGCACGCAGGAAAATGCGGTCGTTCTTTAAAAAAGTTGGTTTCATGGTTCGTCTATTGGTTCGGGTTCGGGGGCAATATGCAAGTCTTGGCGCAGTTTCTTCTCTCCGGGGATGCAGAAAAGGGAGGCTGTTAGCCCGATGAAGGCACAGAGCGCACCGGTGCTGCTCAGCGTGAGGTAGTAGCCCGTGAGGCAAAACAGGATGCTCACTCCGAGTATAGCCAGGCGGATGATGCTCCACAATTGATACTGGCTCAATGCCACCGGAAAGGTGTAGGTGTCGATCTTCTTATGAAGCACCAAGCCGAAGAGCTTGAGCGACAAAGGTACGGAGAGGGCTGTAAGCAAGATGCAGGCCGTCTCCACAAAATAGCTGGCACGCACATCATCTACGAAGCTACCCACAGGGATGAGGTCTGTTTCGCCCAACACAATGTAAGCAATAGGTAGCGCCCACAGTGCTTTGTAGCAGCTTTTCAGTATCTTTACGGTTTTCGTTAGTTGTTGTTCCATCGTTATTCTAATGTGTAGGTTTCTTGGGGAGGGAATGGGGGTTATTTCCCGGTAAACGTAGTTCGGTTCACCAAGCTGCGCCCAAGGGTTATCTCATCGGTATACTCCAGCTCATCGCCTATTGAAACCCCACGAGCCAGCACGCTCAGTATCACGTTCATCTTGTCGAGCTTGCGGTAGATGTAAAAGTTGGTGGTGTCGCCCTCCATGGTGGTGCTCAGTGCCAAAATCACCTCTTTCACTGTTCCTTCGGCTACGCGCCTCACCAAGCTCTCTATTTGCAGGTCGCTTGGCCCTACCCCGTCCATGGGCGAGATGATGCCGCCCAACACATGGTACAGCCCCCGAAACTGCTGCGTTCCTTCTACAGCCATCACGTCGCGGATGTTTTCGACCACACAGATGGTGGAGGCATCGCGCTGCGGATTGGCACAGATCTGACAGGTCTCCGTATCGGATATATTGTGACAAACCTTGCAGTATTTCACTTCTCGTTTCAAGGTGATGATTGCGTTTCCGAACGCTTCGACCACCGGCTGATCCTGCCTCAACAGATGCAGCACCAACCGCATAGCCGTCTTTCGTCCGATGCCCGGGAGTTTAGAAAATTCGCCCACTGCCTTTTCGAGCAGGATGGATGGATATTGTTGATTCATGAATACAATCGTGTAATTAGGCAACAAAGATAGTAATCAATTGCGAAGATACAATTACGAAATGCAAAATAAGTAGTACCTTTGCAGCCGTTATGATGATACTGATTACGATCGTATGTTATTTTTCCATACTCCTACTGATCGCCCGTACTACAGGCCGAAAGGGAGGATCGAATGCGGCTTTCTTTAAAGGAGAGAACAGATCGCCTTGGTTCATCGTTTCATTCGGCATGATCGGTGCTTCGATCTCGGGCGTTACGTTCGTATCGGTTCCGGGCATGGTACGCGAAATGGACATGACCTACATGCAAACCGTCTTTGGCTTCTTCTTCGGCTACATTGTGGTGGCGCACGTGTTGCTGCCACTTTATTACCGATTGAACCTGACGAGCATCTACAGCTACCTGGGCACACGCATCGGGTTGCACACGTACCGCACCGGATCGCTCTTCTTTCTGATTTCGCGCATGCTGGGCACGGCTGCCAAGCTCTACTTGGTTTGCTTGATTCTGCATACCTATGTATTCGGAGCCATGGGCGTTCCGTTCGAAGTGATTGCAGCCGTTTCGGTGGGTTTGGTGTGGCTGTATACCAACAAAAGCGGTATACGCACCATTGTGTGGACCGATACACTACAAACCCTTTGTCTCATCATGGCGCTGATTTGCATTATCGTTTTCGTTACAGGCCGGCTCGACGTGGGTTTCGAGGGTGCCCTGCAAACCATTGCGCAAAGCGAGCACAGTAGAATCTTTGTATTCGACGACTGGATGTCGAGTCGAAACTTTTTCAAGCAGTTTTTCAGTGGCATTTTCATTGTCATTGTGATGACGGGGCTTGATCAGGACATGATGCAGAAGAACCTCTCGTGTCGCAACCTGCGCGAGGCACAGAAGAATATGTATTGCTACGGATTTTCCTTTGTACCACTCAATCTGCTGTTCTTGGGGCTGGGAATTTTGTTGCTCACCTTGGCTCCGCAGATGGGTCTGACGCTTCCGCTCCTAAGCGATGATATCCTGCCGATGTTTGCCACACAGGGTCACTTGGGGCAGGCGGTGTTGGTGCTGTTCACCATCGGCATCATTGCCGCAGCGTTCAGCAACTCCGACTCGGCACTCACGGCCATGACCACGAGCGTATGCATCGACTTGCTGGGCATTGAAAAAGAGAGTGAAGAGATAGCGCGTCGCAAGCGTCAACGGGTTCATCTGGCGCTTTCGTTGCTGCTCATTGGCTGCATCTGCTTGGTCGAAGCGCTCAATAACAAGAGTGTCATTGATGTGATTTACATCATTGCCTCCTATACCTACGGGCCACTGTTGGGGATGTTCGCCTTCGGGCTATTCACCCGGCGGGCTACGAAAGACCGATGGGTTCCGCTCATTGCGGTGCTGTCGCCCGTGCTTTGCTACATACTCAGCAGGGTAACGGAACTGCAAACCGGCTACCGCTTTGGCTACGAACTACTGATGCTGAACGGGGCACTGACCTTTGCAGGGATGTTTGCGCTGTCGAGCAAAAGAAACGATCAAAACAAAAGTAAGAATTAAAAAAACGGAGAAAGATTATATGGAAATTAACAATGCCGAGTTTGTAATTAGTAATACAGACGTCACCAAGTGCCCCGCAAGCACCTTTCCCGAGTATGCCTTTATTGGCCGCTCCAACGTAGGCAAGTCAAGCCTCATCAACATGCTGACCAACCGGAAATCACTGGCCATGACCTCCTCTACGCCCGGAAAAACCATGCTCATCAACCACTTCCTCATCAACGAGAGTTGGTACCTTGTCGACTTGCCCGGCTATGGCTATGCACGTCGCGGGCTCAAAGGCAAGGATCAGATACGTACCATCATCGAAGACTACATCTTGGAACGTGAGCAGATGACCAATCTCTTTGTGCTCATCGACTGCAGGCTCGAACCGCAACCCATCGACCTCGAATTCATGGAATGGCTGGGCGAAAACAGTGTACCGTTCTCCATCATCTTCACCAAAGCCGATAAGCTGAAAGGTGGACGATTGAAGATGAACATCAACGATTACCTGCGTGCCTTGCGGGAACATTGGGAGGAGCTTCCCCCCTACTTCATCTCTTCGTCGGACAGCCGATTGGGACGTGTCGAGATATTAGATTATATCGAAAGCATTAATAAAGAGGTAAATAAAAAGTAAGTAAAACAAAAAAAGAGAAAGAAACGATGAAACATACAAAGACAGTAGCAGCCGTTGCTTGTATGCTATTAATAGCCGCAAACATGCAGGCTCAATCATGGAGTGATTTATTCAACACGAATAACATTAATAAAGTAGTAAACGCCGTTACCGGCAAGGAAAGCAAGCCAAAGCTGGTGGGTACATGGACTTACTCGGGGGCTGCTTGCGAATTTGAAACGGACAATCTGCTAAAGAAAGCCGGAGGCAGCGTTGCCGCAACAGCGATCGAGAAAGAGCTCAACGAGCAATGTGCCAAGATTGGTATGACTCCCGGAAAATTCGGATTCACGTTCAATGCCGATAGCACCTTTGTAAATACGTATGGCAGCAGAAAGTATAAAGGCACTTACTCCTATGATGCCACTACAGAGCGTGTACAGTTGAAATATGCCCGACTCATTGGTTTGAATGCCAATGCAGAAACAGTAGGCAATAAAATGGAGCTCACCTTTAAAGCCGATGCTTTGCTTAAACTACTTGCCTTCTTTGGAAACAAAAGCAGCAGTGGAATTATAAAAACAGCAGGTAGTCTTGCCAAAGAGTACGATGGCATGTGGCTGGGCTTTGAGTTGGAGAAGAAATAGAGAGAACCGTGCATTCGCTCCAAATGAACCGTGCATTCGGGTCGAGAGAACCGTGCATTCACTCCAAATGAACCGTGCATTCGCTCCAAATGCACCCTGCACTTACTTTGCAATCACGGTTCCGAAGCGATAAACACAGTGACTCTCGTACTTCTGCCCCGGGCGAAGCACGGTAGAGGGAAACTGCGGTTGATTGGGGCTATCGGCAAAGTGCTGCGTTTCGAGGCAAACGGCACTACGTTTTTGATAAGCAATTCCCTTCTTCCCAATCATCGCACCACGCAATCCGTTGGCTGTGTACACCTGCAATCCGGGTTCGTTGGTGTAGACTTCCAAGCTTCGTCCGCTCTTGCGATCGATGAGTCGAGCAGCCGGTTTCGTCTCATCGCCCTTGGTATTGAGTACCCAGTTGTGGTCATACCCCTTCGTCACGGTGAGTTGCATCACCTCCTCGTCAATACGCTCGCCAATGGTGTGCGCTGTGGTAAAGTCGAACGGCGTGCCTGCAACCGGCACTATCTCTCCGGTAACACACTTCAACGAATCGTAGGGCGTGTAGGCATCGGCATTAATATAAAGGAGTTGGTCTTCGACACTCGTAGTCAAATCGCCCGAGAGGTTAAAGAAAGAGTGGTGAGACAGATTAACAACGGTAGGTTTATCCGTTTGGGCTTCGTAATGAATATCGAGTGCATTGTCATCGGTGAGTTTATAAATAAGGTACACTTGCAGGTTTCCCGGAAAGCCACTTTCGCCATCGGGAGAGAAAAGGGTGAGCTTCAAGGCGCTCTGGTCGAGCTGCTCGGCTTGCCATATTTTGTAGGCAAAGCCTGACGGACCACCATGAGCACAATGAGGCCCGGTATTGGGGGTGAGTTTATAGGTAATGGAATCGAGGGTGAAGGTGGAGTGATGAATGCGACCGATGTAGCGGCCGATGGTGGCTCCGAAGTTCTGCTTTTGAGCCATATAATCGGCAATGGTGGGGTAACCACACACCACGTCTTCGAGCTTCCCGTTGCGATCGGGCACCATGAGCGAAACCAAGCGCGCACCGTAGTTGGTCACACACGCCTCCATCCCGTTTTTATTTTTCAGTACAAAGAGGTTGGTCAGCTGTCCGTTCACTTGTGTATGAAAATCGCGCACGTTCAGCCCCGAGAGCGTCATCTGTTCTCCTTTATCACAGGATGCACACAGCAGCAGCACCAGTGTCAGTACGATTAGATTTTTATCCTTCATATTCAATGCTTTTAATACTATTTCGCAAAGATACAGCATTATTTTCAAAAAAAACTTCTACCTTTGCATTAGTAAACTATTAAAATGAACAGAGTATGAAAAAAACACTCTTTTTACTTGCCATGTTGGTCATGAGCATCGGTTATGCGTCGGCCCAAACCAAAGCGGACATTAAGTTCGATAAGACCACGCACAACTTCGGAACGTTTCCCGAAGCCAACCCGATTGTAAACTGTACTTTTACTTTTACCAACATAGGCGATGCGCCACTGGTGATTCATCAGGCGGTAGCTTCGTGCGGATGTGCTGTTCCCGAATACACCAAAGAACCCATCATGCCGGGCAAAACAGGAACGATTAAGGTGACCTATAACGGAACAGGTAAGTATCCGGGACATTTTAAGAAATCGATTACACTGCGCACCAATGCTAAAACCGAAATGGTTCGTCTTTACATTGAAGGCGACATGACGGCAAAAGAGGCTAAATAACAGGAAATAGAGTACAAGAGTAAGGAGAATCTTTCGGATTCTCCTTTTTTTTTGTTTTCTTTGAACCTTTAAAACATAAATTACTTAAACTACTAAGAACGTATGAAACAAGAAGCAGACAAATTCACGGGCTTGCCCGAGAATGCGTTCCGGGAACTGAAAAAAGGCGAAGTGTATAATCCGCTGATGAACCCCGGCAAGAGTTATCCGGAGGTAAATTTCTGGTCAGTATCGTGGGGTATCGCCATGGCCATCTTATTCTCGGCTGCCGCAGCCTATCTGGGGCTAAAGGTGGGACAGGTTTTTGAGGCTGCCATTCCCATCGCCATTATTGCCGTAGGGGTATCGGGCGCAGCCAAACGCAAAAACGCACTGGGCGAGAACGTCATCATTCAATCCATAGGTGCCTGTTCGGGAGTTATCGTGGCAGGAGCCATCTTCACGCTTCCGGCACTCTACATTCTGCAAGCGAAGTATCCCGAAATGACGGTTACCTTTATGCAGGTCTTTATCAGCTCCTTGCTGGGAGGTGTGCTGGGTATTCTCTTCTTGATTCCTTTTCGCAAGTATTTTGTAAGTGATATGCATGGGCAGTATCCTTTTCCCGAAGCAACAGCGACCACACAGGTGCTGGTATCGGGCGAGAAGGGCGGCAGCCAAGCCAAACCGTTGCTGATGGCAGGTATCATTGGTGGGTTGTATGACTTCGTTGTAGCTACCTTTGGTTGGTGGAACGAGAACTTCACCACCCGTGTGTGCAGTATAGGAGAAACGCTGGCCGATAAGGCGAAGCTGGTGTTCAAGGTAAACACGGGTGCGGCGGTACTGGGTTTGGGCTACATCGTAGGACTGAAGTATGCCTCGATCATCTGTTTCGGCTCGTTGGCGGTGTGGTGGATCATTGTACCGGGCATGTCGCTTTTCTTTGGCGACAGTGTGCTCAATGCGTGGAACCCCGACATCACGGCAACTGTAGGCTCCATGAGCCCCGAAGAGATCTTTAAATATTACGCCAAGAGCATCGGTATCGGTGGCATCGCTATGGCAGGTGTGATTGGCATCATCAAGTCGTGGGGCATCATCAAGAGTGCCATGAGCTTGGCAGCCAAAGAGATGGGTGGCAAGAACGACGCTGAGAAGGGCATCATGCGTACGCAGCGCGATCTCTCGATGCGAATTATCGCCATCGGCTCTATCCTTACGCTGGTACTGATCTCTTTGTTCTTTTACTTCGACGTGATGCAGGGCAACGTGCTTCACACTGTAGTGGCTATTGTGCTGGTGGCAGGCATCTCGTTTCTATTCACCACCGTGGCAGCCAATGCGATTGCCATTGTAGGCACCAACCCGGTATCGGGCATGACGCTGATGACGCTGATTCTGGCTTCGGTGGTTATGGTAAGCATCGGTTTGAAAGGACCTTCGGGCATGGTGGCGGCCTTAGTCATGGGTGGTGTGGTGTGTACGGCGCTTTCGATGGCGGGTGGTTTCATCACCGACTTGAAAATTGGTTACTGGCTCGGTAGCACGCCTGCCAAACAGGAAGCGTGGAAGTTCCTCGGAACCATCGTCTCGGCAGCTACCGTGGGCGGGGTTATGATTATCTTGAACAAGACCTACGGTTTTACCAGCGGTGCACTGGCGGCTCCGCAAGCCAACGCCATGGCGGCAGTCATCGAACCGCTGATGAGTGGTGTGGGTGCTCCGTGGTTGCTTTATGGCATTGGAGCTGTGTTGGCCGTGGTGCTTACGCTGTTCAAGATTCCTGCACTGGCTTTCGCACTGGGTATGTTTATTCCGCTGGAGCTGAACGTGCCACTCGTGGTGGGTGGAGCGGTAAACTGGTACGTTACGACGCGTAGCAAAGACACAGCCCTCAACACCGAACGTGGCGAGAAGGGTACCTTGCTGGCCTCGGGCTTCATTGCCGGTGGTGCTTTAATGGGCGTGGTGAGTGCTGCCATCCGTTTTGGAGGCATCAACTTGGTGAACGAAGCGTGGCTAAACAATACACTGTCTCAGGTGCTGGCACTGGGTGCTTATGCACTGCTGATTCTGTATTTCATCAAAGCTTCAATGAAAGTAAAGTAAATGGGTGGTAAATGTACGAAAGTAAAATCACGAAAGCATGAAGTACCTATTATTGACCATCTTATTATATATGACAACAACCTTGTCGGCGCAAAAGTCCATTGAACGCCCCTTGTGGCCCAATGGCGCGCCAAACAGCAATGAACTTAAGGGAGAGGAACAGGAGCTGGAACCCAACCGCATCAGCCACGTAACCAACCCCACGATCACGGTGTACCCATCGGCAGTGCCAAACAGCAAGGCAATCATCATGTGTCCCGGTGGTGGATATAGCCGCTTGGCTATGGATCACGAAGGGCACCACATGGCTGCTTGGTTTCAGGCTCAAGGCATCACCTACGTGGTGTTGAAGTATCGCATGCCCAACGGGCACGCTGACGTACCGTTGTCGGATGCCGAACAGGCCATCAGGTTAGTGCGTAAGCATGCAGCCGAGTGGAACGTAAATCCGAATCGGGTGGGTATCATGGGTGCTTCGGCAGGCGGACATTTGGCATCGACACTGGCTACCCATTACAGCAGTGCCGAGACACGTCCCGACTTTCAAGTACTGTTCTATCCGGTGATAACGATGGATGAAAGCGATACGCACATGGGATCGCGCACCAATCTCTTGGGCAAACAGCCCACAGCTGCACAGGTCAAAGCGTTCAGCAATGAACTTCGGGTAAATGCTCAAACGCCACCGGCTTTCATCATGCTTTCGTCTGACGACAAGGCTGTGCCTGCCGCCAATGGCGTAAACTACTACTTGGCATTGGTCAAGAGTGGGGTGTCGGCCTCGCTTCATGCCTACCCCACGGGTGGTCATGGGTGGGGATTCAACGACAGCTTTCTCTACAAACGGCAATGGACAGGCGAATTGGAGAAGTGGTTGAGAACGCTGCGCTAACAAGATAGTTTTTCATTAACCTTGCAGCAAACTCAGAATCGCTTGTTGCAAACGCTCTTTCACTTCGGCCAAAGGCGTCTCCTCTCCCAGCTCCTGCTGTAGCGAGGTGACGCCTTTGTCGATGAAACCGCAAGGGTGAATGTAACTGAAGTATCGCAAATCGGTGTTGACGTTGAACGCCAATCCGTGCATCGTAACGTAGTGACTGCAGCGCACGCCCATCGCACAGATTTTGCGGGCACGGGGAGTATGCACATCGAGCCACACTCCGGTGGCTTTCTCCATCCGTTCGGCGGCTATGCCATAGGATGCACACACCCGGATAACTGCCTCTTCGAGCAGGTGTACATACTCTTTTAACCCAAGGTTGAACTCTTCAAGGTTAATGATGGGGTAACAAACCAACTGTCCCGGTCCGTGGTAGGTGATGTCTCCTCCCCGATCAATGTGATAGAGGGTAGCACCAATGGCTTTCAGTTGCTCGTCGTTTAGTAGCATGTGCTGATTTTTACCGCTTCTGCCCAAGGTATACACGTGTGGGTGTTCACACAAGATGATACGGTTTTCGTAGGGTTCTCCATTTTGTTTGGCACTAATAAGTGCATCAAACCATTCCGTTTGGCGTTGCCAAGCTTCGGAGTAAGGAATCAGGTTCCAGTCAATCACAGTCGTTTTCATGCAGGCAAAGATAAAAAAAAGGATGAATAAAGCCGGTGAAAACCCAAGAAAATTCTGTATATTTGTCCATCTGCAAAAAAACAAGAGTTATGACGTTTGATTTTCCACAAGTTGATTTACCTAGTGAAATTGTTGCCTGGACGGATGTGACAGAGGATATATTGAATCTTTACAGACAGTCGTGCCGACTAAAAGCAGGCATTTTTGCTATCTGCATGGAGGGTAGCATCAAAGCTTCAATCAATCTGATTGATTATGAAATAAAGGAGAACGATTTGATTACGCTTTTGCCCGGAAGCATTATACAGCTTCGGGAGAAAACAGAGAAAGTGCGCTTGAGCTTTGTGGGATTCTCGTCGAAATGCACCGAACGCGTCAATCTGTTTAAGCTCTTCCTCGATCTGTTTCATAAGACAACCGAACATCCGGTTCTCCCACTCAACCAAGAGGCTGCCGGCTATTTTAAAGAGTACTTCGCTTTCGTTACGAGACTGGCTTGCAACGAAGAGATTACGATTGCTCCGGAAATGACGGAAGCCCTGCTGAATACCGTGTTGGCAGCCACACGAATGGTGTACAAAAACTACTCGAAAGCGAATCGGAAATCGAGCCGAAAAGAGGAGATCTGCAAAGAGTTGGTGCAAGCCGTAGCACAACACTATGTCACCGAACGAAAGGCGCTGTTTTACGCCAACACCTTGGGCATCTCTCTGCAACACCTCAGCACAACGGTGAAGCAGGTAACGGGAAAAAATGTACTGGACATCATCGCCTACATCGTGATCATGGATGCAAAGGCCAAACTGAAATCGACCCAAATGACCATTCAAGAAATAGCGTTCTCGCTCAACTTCCCAACAGCTTCTTTCTTCGGAAAATACTTTAAAAGGCACGTAGGAATGACCCCGGTACAGTTTAGAGAGAGTTAATCAACGTCGAAGCGGCAAACACAGCACTTACTTCGTCATTTTCAAACTAAGCGAATTCAACACCACCGAAACACTTGAAAAGGCCATAGCTGCACTCGCCAACATGGGGTTGAGTAGCAGTCCATTGAACGGAAACAGAATGCCGGCAGCAATAGGGATACCAATGAGGTTGTAAATAAATGCCCAAAAGAGGTTCTGATGAATGAGCCGAACCGTTTGTTTGGATAGCTCAAAAGCCCGTGGGAGCAAAAGTAAATCAGAAGTCATCAGCGTTACCATCGCTACATCCATAGCGATATCGGTACCCTTGCCCATGGCTACACTGACATCGGCCAGTGCCAATGCCTGCGAGTCATTAATGCCATCGCCTACCATGGCTACTACCTTGCCTTGCATTTGTAGTTCGCGAACAAAGTCTTGTTTATCGTCAGGTAAGGCATCGGCAACGAAGCGGTCGATACCTAGCTGTTTGGCTACCGCTTGCGCAGTGCGATGACCATCGCCCGTTAACATGCATAGCTCAATGCCCAATCGTTTCAACTCTTTTACTGCCTCGACAGAGGTTGGCTTTATCTGGTCAGACACTGCAATAATAGCCAGTACCTCGTGCTCACGCCCGAAGTATATGATGCCGTTTCCATCCGATTCGTATTGAACCAGCATATCGCTCAGCGCATCGCTAGGGGTTGCATTGTAGTCTTTCAATAACTTGTGACTACCCACCCAATAGGTGTTTCCCTGGTAGGTGATCTGAATGCCTTTACCGGTAATGCTTTCGAAGGAGTCTAATGCAGCCGGTGTAACCTTCTGATTCTCTTGCAAATCCTGCACGATGGCCCCGGCAAGTGGGTGCTCGGATTTTAATTCGGCAGCCAGCAACACGCCGGCATAATGGGTCTCTTGGTTTTCGGACCACATCCAGCCCGATACGGTTGGTCGCCCCTGGGTCAGTGTACCGGTTTTATCGAGCAGCACGACGTTGACTTTGCGCATCTGCTCCAGCGCTACCGCATCTTTAATCAGAATATGATGACTGGCAGCTTTGCCAATGCCTACCATCAAAGCGGTAGGCGTAGCAAGACCCAGTGCGCAGGGGCAAGCAATAACCAGTACAGAAATGGACGAAAGTATGGCGTGAGAGAAGTAGTCGACACCACCGATGAGCATCCACAACACAAAGGTGAGCACAGAAAAGCCTAAAACGAAAGGTACAAACACATTGGTCACTTTGTCTACAATACGTTGCACGGGTGCTTTGCTCCCCTGCGCCTCTTGCACCATGCGAATGATACGGGCCAATACTGTTTCGACACCTACCTGAGAGGCACGAATAATAAAGGAACCACGCTGGTTAATCGTTCCTGCCAGCACTTTGTCCTCTTTGTTCTTCTCCACAGGAATAGGCTCACCGCTTATCATGCTTTCATCAACAAACGAATAGCCTTCGACCAAAGATCCGTCAACGGGAATCTGCTCACCGGGACGCACCACAACAAGATCGCCAACCTGAAGCTGATCAATGAGTATCTCGGATTCAATGCCGTTGCGCACCACACGAGCAATCTTGGGCTGAAGCCCCATCAACTTTTTGATAGCAGCAGAGGTATTACCCTTGGCACGCTCTTCTAGAAACTTTCCTGTGAGCACAAAAGCGATTATCACCACAGCGGCTTCGTAATACACATGAGGTTCGAGACCACGATTGTACCAAAACTCCGGATAAAACGTATTGAACACACTGAAAAGAAAAGCAATAGAGGTACTGAGCGCCACGAGTGTATCCATGCTGCTACGACCTAGCTTGGCTTGTTTCCAAGCACCTTCGTAGAAGGAACCACCAAAAAGAATCATGACCGGCAATGCCAACAGCATCTGCATTTCGTTAGAATAGGGAATGTCCATAAAGACCATCGCCAGCAGAAGCATGGGGATAGAGAATACCCAGGCGCCTATCACTTGTGTTTTGAGGCGTTGGTAGTTTTTCTGTTGGGCTTCTTCGCGACGATCTTCTGCAAATGCGTCTTCTTCAATAATCAGTTCATAGCCACCCGATGATACAGCATCGTTGATGGCTTCGGTGGTCAGTTGATCGGCATCGTAGGTAACGGTAAGGGTATTGGTGGCAAAGTTTACGGCAGCGTCGACTACGCCGGGGAGTTGCTTTACTATTTTCTCGATCGTGTTGGCACATCCTGCACAGTTCATACGGAGTACAGGAAAAGCTTTTTTGGTCATCTTACTCATAACGTTTCTGTTTCGTTCGTTTACTTAATGAGAACAATTAAGCGATATGGAAAGTTCGCAGAAGATGCTTCTGCACGCATCTGCGAACGTTCCTTAGAGAGGGTGTCGCCTTAGTTCTTTGTTTCGACTGCTTGAGCCTCTTTCAGCACTACCGCGTCGTACTTAAACTTTTTAAATCCGGCTTGTAGTTTCTTTACATCCGTTTTCTTAGCATCGTAGGTAATTGTCACCGTTTGCGACTTTACATCGGTCGAGAACTCTTTCAATCCCTTTTCGTACTTGATGTTGTTCTTGACTTTGCGTTCGCAGTTCGGACACTCCATCTGCTCTACTTTAAATACTACGGTACGGAAATCTTTTGCCATTACAGCTGTGACACTCAATAACGCTACGATAAGAGTAGCCAACATTTTCTTTGTTTTCATACTAATTTGTGTGTATAAATAATGGTGAATAATTATAGTCGGGGCAGATTTACCCGCAACCCAACGTATCCTTTTACTCCGTGCACCGGCCCCCAAATCATGGTCGAGTCAAAACGCTGCCCCCAAGGGTTGGCTGCATCGACAATCGGATTCTTTTGCTTAAAGTTCGTCAGGTTCTCGCCACCTACATAGATAGACCAATTGCGGAAGTAACGGGTTACTTGCGCACTAACCTGCTCGAAGCCCTTGTATCGATTCTCCCACGAGGAGGTATTATCGGCCAGTTGGTAAGGAGTTGGCATTCGGCCCCCGCCATTGAGCTGCAACGTAGCATCAAACTGCCAGATGCCCAGTGCCGTTTGGTACGAAGCGGTAAGCAATCCTTTGTACTTGCTGGTGAGCGGTTTTTCGAGCAACTCGCCTCCGTAAGTTGTTTTGGCATCGGTTACTCGATAGGCAGCCGTCAGTGTAAATCCGGTAAAGAAAGGATAAGAGGCCTCTACCTGAAGCACCTTGGAGTAAGAGCGTCCGTCGAGATTAACAAAAGCAACTTCGTGCGGATTAGAGTCCATATCGATCACCACCTGACGTTGGAAGTCGGTATAGTAAAACTCGGCATTCACATTGAGCGTCTTTCCCAAAAGAGGGATGTAGGTCGATGCGCTTGCACCGTAATTCCAAGCCTCTTCTTGATCCAGGTTGTCGGCAATGCTCATCTTGCGGCTGCTAGCCATGAGGTAGTTGTTCTCGGCCAACACGTGGTTGGTGCGGTATCCCTTACCGGCCGAAAGGCGAAAGTTCACATATTCGTTGGGGGCATACTTCAGGTGAGTACGAGGGGTGACGAAGAAACCGTGCAGGTTGCTGTGGTCGCCACGCAATCCGGCCATGAAGGTGAGCTTGTCATTCCAGTTGAGCGTATATTGTGCATAAGCACCGGCTACGGATTCGCGGTCGTAACCACTCACTCGCCCGTCGGCAACATTATTGGTTAACCGATAGCGTTGGTCGAATCCGTCGAAGTTGTAACTCAATCCGGCCGAGAAGGCATGCATGCGTGTAAATTCGGTTTCGAACATCAACGAGGCGTATGCATTTTGCTGATCAACGTCGTAGAGTTTGCGCCCATACACAGCGTCTTGGTTGTGAAGGGTTCCCGAGAGAATTAGCGCCAGGTTCGTATTCTTCTCCTGATTAAAGATAAAGGCATTCTTGGCAAACGCTTCGTAGCGGTTGGTGCGCACATTGACTTCGTAAAGTGCTTCGTCGGGCATCTCTCCCATCCCGTGATTGGCTTGTCCGCCTTTACGGTCTTCGCTGAGTGCTTTGATGCCACTGATGAAGACGTAGTTATCACTCATGTACGTCCAGCGATTGAAAAGATGGTACTGTTCCACACGGGGGATGTCGACAAAGCCATCGTTGTTGGCATCGTGTGCTTTGGTTTCGTTTTCGTAGTGAGCCAGCAGCATGGTGCTCCACTTGTCCGACAGTTTCACTGAAGCGTCGGCATTGGCTTCGTATCGGTTGGTGGTGCTGGCAAAAAGGTTACCCGACACCCAGTCGGCATCCTCGGCATTGGGTTTCTTGAACTCCACGTTGATCTGCCCCGTGAGTGCTTCGTAACCGTTTTTCACCGACGAGGTTCCTTTGCTCACCTGAATGCTGTTCATCCACGGTCCGGGCACGTAGCCCAATCCATAGGGCGCTGCTGCACCGCGAAAGTTGGGGATGTTTTCGGTAAGCATCTGCACATACGTGCCCGAAAGCCCGAGCAGTTTAATCTGCTTGGCTCCTGTTGCAGCATCCGAGTAGCTCACATCGACAGAGGGATTGGTGATGAAGCTCTCGCCAAGGTTGCAGCAAGCTGCACGGCAAAGCTCTTCGCTACTAATCATGTCTTCATTAAGTACGCTGCTGCGTAGCTTCATCGTTCCCATCTTACGGCTTACGATGCTGACTTCGGCCAGCTCTACCCCTTCACGGAGTACAATGTTCAATTCGGTTTGTCGTTTTCCCACGGTTATGGTATCGTTCTCGAAGCCGATAAAGCTTACCACTAAGTGTTGGCTTTTCTCTTGCCGAGGGATGGTGAACTGTCCGTTGGCGTTGGTGGTTACTCCGCCGGTGCCGTTCAACCAGAACACATTGGCGCCGGGTATGGGTTCGCCTGCACGGTCTTTGACGGTGCCGTTTATTTTTGCTTGCAACGTAATGCTGCTCAGTAATAATAATGTAAATAGATAAATATGCTTCATGAAAAATCTCTTTATGTTTAATTTGTATAGCGATTCGGTCTCTTCTCTCGTGTTGAAACGAAAGAAAAGAGTACTGTACGAAAGAATCGAGACACTATCGCCAAAGGCAACAGGTCATTCTTTCAGTTGTCATTCAAGACCGCTAAATCAAAAAAGTACAATAGAGAGCCAAGGCGTGCCGTGCACCCTTCGGAGGCGAAGGGTCGGGATAAGCGGGCGTCACCTCTGCCACATGGGGCAGAAAAGGCAGTAAGATGGATGAATCGAGATAGAACACAGACAGAGCAACTGCACCCTGAATTTTTTCAGAAAAGTGAGCGGCTAAATCGACTTTATAGATAGAGACCGAGCAACCGTCATCTGCACAGGAGGAAGATGCATGCTCATCCTTTTCTTCTTCGTGGCAATCGGGTTTATCGCAATGATCGCAAATGGAGTCACAACAGGTCGTTCCTATTTCGCACTGATTGCAACAATAGTGCATAATAGCTGCACCCGCTCCCACATGTATAATAAGGAACGAGAGCATACAAGCCAATATGTAACGGAGTCTCTTCATAATGTCGTGATGCAAAGATAGGAAATTTTAACCGCTTGTTCTAACTTATTTTCTTTATTTATTCGTAAGATTCATTTATAAGCTTTATATTTGTCGAAAAGGAAATACCTGACAACTATAAAACATAAAGGAAAAGACCTAATGAAAAAACAATATGTCAGCCTACTTGCCGTTATTCTTTCGGTAAGTGGTTTTTTGTTTTCTTGTGGTGACAAGATGAACAAAAACACGGGCGAGCTTACTTTCGACAGTATCCGTGTAAACGAAACGGCTCACCTGTTCAGCGATACCGCAAAGCCGGCTTGCAACTTGGTGATTAGCTTTACCTATCCCGTGAAATCATCCGATGAGATGCTCAAGGATAGCCTGAATGCCTACTTCTTCGCTGCTTGCTTTGGCGACAAGTACATCGGGATGACAGCACCCGAGGCAGTGAAAGAGTACACCCAGACTTACATCAATGAGTACCGACGCGACCTCGAACCCATGTATGCCGAAGACGAGAAGAACAAAGAGAATGGCGGTTCCATCGGGTCGTGGTACTCTTACTATAAAACCATCAAGAGCAGCATCTCGTTTTACGAAAAGAACCTACTCGTCTATCACATCTACTATGATGAGTTTACCGGTGGTGCACACGGCATCTACGCGAACACTTTCTTAAATATGGATTTGAGCACCATGCGCCCACTCCACCTGAGCGACCTCTTTGTCGAAGGGTATCAGGAAAGCATGACCGAGCTCATTTGGAACCGGCTGATGGCTGTCAACAACGTAACCACCCGCGATGCTCTTGAGGACTTAGGCTACGGATCGACCGGAGAGATTGCCCCCACCGAAAACTTCTTCCTTAACAAAGAGGGCATCACCTTCTATTATAATGTGTACGACATCACTCCCTACTCCATGGGGCCCGTCGAAGTACACATCCCATTCGAGATGATGGCACATCTGTTCGGCAGTAACCCCATCATTGCAGAATTAAAACAGTTATAAACTCCCAATACAACGCAATGGAACTCATTCTAAAATACTTTCCGGACCTGACGGAGACGCAGCGTCAACAGTTTGCCGCGCTCTATGATCTCTATGCAGACTGGAACGCCAAGATAAACGTTATTTCACGCAAAGACATCGAAAACCTCTACACACACCATGTGCTCCACTCCTTGGGCGTTGCCCGCATGATTCACTTCCGACCGGGAACCAGCATCATGGATCTGGGCACCGGAGGCGGATTTCCCGGCATTCCGCTGGCCATCCTCTTTCCCGAAGTGAAGTTTCATTTGGTCGACAGCATCGGCAAAAAGGTACGTGTAGCCCAAGAGGTGGCCAATGCCATCGGGCTTACCAACGTCACCTTTCGCCACGCTCGCGCCGAGGAGGAGAAACAGCTGTTCGACTTCGTAGTGAGCCGTGCAGTAATGCCACTCGCTGAACTGATTAAAATTATCAAAAAGAACATATCACCTCGAGGCATCAACGCATTGCCCAACGGGCTCATCTGCCTTAAAGGAGGCGAGTTGGAGCACGAAGCGATGCCCTTTAAACACAAAACCACCATGTACAACCTCAACGAAGCGTTCGATGAACCCTTCTTTGAAACCAAAAAGGTGGTGTATGTAACGCTACCCTAATAAACATTTTGAACACCTATGAAGATTAAAAGATTTGAATTTAATATGTTTCCCGTAAACTGTTACGTATTATGGGACGACACCAAAGAGGCAGTAGTTATCGATCCGGGCTGCTTTTATGAAGAGGAGAAGCAAACATTGAAAAACTTCATCTTAACCAACGGATTAACGGTGAAGCACTTGCTTAATACACACCTGCACTTGGATCATATTTTCGGCAACCCGTTTATGCTCAAAGAGTTCGGAGTTTCGGCCGAAGCCAGTCAGGCAGACGAGTATTGGCTCGAAAGTGCACCCAAGCAGAGCCGGATGTTCGGGTTTCAGCTCGATGAAGCACCCGTTCCGTTAGGGAAACACCTGCACGATGGCGATATCATCACCTTCGGAAACTGCTCGCTCGAGGCCATTCACGTGCCCGGTCACTCGCCCGGCAGTTTGGTATACTATTCGGCAGCCGATAACTGTATGTTCTCGGGCGATGTGCTGTTTCAAGGCAGCATCGGCAGAGCCGACCTCACCGGTGGCAACTTCGATGAACTGAAAGAGCACATTTGCAGTCGCCTCTTCACCTTGCCCAATGAAACGGTGGTGTATCCGGGACACGGTGCTCCCACCTCCATCGGCATGGAGAAGGCTGAAAACCCGTTTTTCAGGTAATTCAGCACCTTACGTTCGGGTAAAAAACATCCCGTTCTCAGGTAAGCCGCACCTTACGTTCGGGCAAGAAGCACCCTGCTTTCGGGTAAACATTGCATCCAATAACCAACAGAAATACTACTGAAATGAAGACAGATTTATTAGCCGGCCGGCACATCGGCATCAATGAACAAGACACTGAGCTGATGCTTCAGAAGATAGGCGTGAGCAGTGTTGACGAACTGATTGAGAAAACCATTCCCTCCAACATACTGTTGCCGGAACCCTTGTCATTGCCCCCGGCCATGACAGAGCATGAATATGGTCAACACATTGCCGCACTGGCAGCCAAGAATAAAGTCTATGCGACCTACATCGGCATGGGATGGTACAACACCATCGCTCCGGCGGTAATTGTACGCAACGTATTCCAGAACCCGGTGTGGTACACCTCTTACACGCCTTATCAGGCCGAGGTATCGCAAGGGCGACTCGAAGCACTGATGAACTTCCAAACAGCCGTGGCCGATCTTACTGCCCTGCCGCTAACCAACAGCTCACTGCTCGACGAGGCCACTGCCGCCGCCGAAGCCGTAGCCATGATGTTTGCCCTGCGCAGCCGCGCACAGCAAAAGAGCGGTGCCAACGTGGTGTTGGTCGATGCCGAGATCTTTCCGCAAACGCTGGCCGTAATGACTACGCGCGCCATTCCGCAAGGCATCGAACTGCGCATAGGCAACTACCGCGAATTTGAATTTACCCCCGACGTATTTGCCTGCATGGTACAGTACCCCAATGCCAACGGTGAGGTTGAAGCCTATCGCGAACTGGCCGAAAGAGCACATGCAGCCGATTGTAAAATAGCCGTAGCGGCCGACATTCTAAGCTTGGCACTGCTCGTACCTCCCGGCGAATGGGGAGCCGACATCGCCTTCGGAAGCACCCAACGACTGGGCATTCCGCTCTTCTACGGTGGTCCGTCGGCCGGATACTTCGCCACGCGCGAGGAGTTTAAACGCAACGTTCCCGGGCGCATCATCGGGCTTTCGCTCGACAAATACGGCAAACGCTGCTACCGCATGGCCCTGCAAACCCGCGAACAACACATCAAACGCGAGAAAGCCACCTCGAACATCTGTACCGCACAGGCACTGCTGGCTACCATGGCCGGATTCTATGCCGTGTATCACGGACAAGAGGGCCTCACCACCATCGCCGCGCGCATCCACAGCATCGCCGCGTTTCTCGAAAAGAGTCTCAAGAAACTGGGCTATACCCAACTGAACCGATACTATTTCGACACCCTGCGCTTTGCATTGCCCGACAATGTTTCGCCGCAACAAGTGCACACCATCGCGTTGAGCAAAGAGGTTAACCTGCGCTATTTCGACAACGGACAGGTAGGGTTGAGCATCGACGAAACCACAGACATCGCTGCCGTGAACCTGCTCATCTCCATCTTTGCCATTGCCGCCGGATGCGATGTTCAGAAAGTAGACGATGTGCCCCTAAAGAGCACCATCGGCGAAAAGCTGAAACGCCAAAGCGCATTCCTCACCCACGAGGTGTTTACCAAATACCACACCGAAACCGAACTGATGCGCTACATCAAGCGTCTCGACCGCAAAGACATTTCACTGGCACAGTCGATGATTTCGCTGGGTTCGTGCACCATGAAGCTCAACGCAGCTGCCGAACTGCTGCCCTTGACCCTGCCCGGACTGGCCAACCTGCATCCGCTCGTACCCATGGATCAAGCCGAAGGGTATCAGCAAATGATCAACAGCCTGTGTAGCGATCTCAACACCCTCACCGGTTTTGCCGGAACCAGCCTGCAACCCAACTCGGGAGCCAATGGCGAATATGCCGGCCTGCGAGTGATCGGCTCGTACCTCGAAAGCATCGGACAAGGACACCGCAACAAGGTCATCATCCCCGAATCGGCACACGGAACCAATCCGGCATCGGCCATTCAGGCGGGCTTTACCACCATTACGTGCGCCTGCGATGCGTTTGGCAATGTAGACATGAACGACCTGCGCGCCAAGGCCGAAGAACACCGCGACGACTTAGCCGCACTGATGATTACCTACCCCTCTACGCACGGCATCTTCGAAACGGAGATTGTGGAGATTTGCCGCATCATTCATGACTGTGGCGCACAGGTGTACATGGATGGTGCCAACATGAACGCACAGGTGGGACTTACGAACCCGGGCTTTATCGGGGCCGACGTTTGTCACCTCAACCTGCATAAAACCTTTGCCATCCCTCACGGTGGTGGCGGTCCCGGCGTAGGCCCCATCTGCGTGGCCGAACACTTGGTTCCATTCCTTCCCGGTCATTTCCTCTTTGGAGACGATCACAACGAAGCCTCTTCGGCTCCTTACGGAAGCGCAGGGGTAGCTACCATCACCTACGCATACATCCGCATGATGGGCTTCGAAGGGTTGACGAAGGCCACTCAAACGGCTATTCTTAGTGCAAATTACCTGGCAGCTTGCCTCAAAGATACGTACGGCATTGTGTACCGCGGAGCCAATGGATTCGTGGGTCACGAAATGATTTTGGAGTGTCGCAACGTGTTTGCCGAAACGGGCATCAGCGAAAACGACATCGCCAAGCGACTGATGGATTATGGCTATCACGCCCCTACCCTCTCGTTCCCCGTTCACGGCACACTGATGATTGAACCAACCGAAAGCGAAAGCCTTTCGGAACTCACGAACTTCGTGGAGGTGATGCAAAGCATCTGGGAGGAGATTCAGGAGGTGAAGCGTGGCGAAGCGGATAAGGCAGACAATGTATTGGTAAACGCTCCGCACCCCGAATACGAGGTAGTGGGCAACGAGTGGACACACAGCTACTCGCGCGAGAAGGCGGCTTACCCCATTGAGAGTGTGCGCCAGAATAAGTTCTGGGTGAATGTAGCGCGCATTGACAATACGTTGGGAGACCGCAAGTTGCAACCCACACAGTATGGTGATTTCTGTCCGTGCAGTTAAGTGCTGATTCATCAAAGAGATGCAGCATCCGTGGGCTAAACGAAAGAGATAACTGATGTAAAAAGAGAAGTCCACATCGGATATAGCGATGCAACGTTATACACTAATGAGAGAGCCCCTGCAATTTTGATTGCAGGGGCTCTCTCATTGTATTTTTGCGTTACCGTATTTTTCTGTTACCGAATCAGCGTCACCGTGTTTTTCCGTTACCGAATCAGCGTCACCGTTCCCGGTTTCACTGTTTTCTCTTTCATCGGCGCACCCTCTGCTGCATAGCCCAATGCCACGCAGCCATACACCTGATGCCCTTGAGGCACACCCAGCGACGTGAGCAACGCACGCACTTCAGGGTCATTGCAGGTAGTGCCCAACTGGTTGATCCAGCACGAAGCAACGCCTAGCGACTGTGCTGCCAGAAACATATTCTCTATCGCACAGGCACAATCCATCGCTGCCCACCACTGTGTGGGTTCGTTGGATACAATCACCAGCGTGGGTGCATGATAATAGCAGCAATACGTTTCACTCGCTCCCCGCTCTTGCAGGCGCTTGTCTTCGCTCTTGGCAAAAGCACCCTTGATGCGGTGGTTCAGTTCGGTCAACGTATCGGCACGCTGAATGGCTGTGAAGTGCCACGTTTCAAAATGCATCCCATTCGGGGCATACGTAGCCGCTTCGAGTATGGCAAGCAGCTCTTGCTCGGGCACTTGCCGCTCGGCATAAGCACGCACACTGCGGCGTGCTTTGATGGTTTCTAATACTTGATTCATCACATGTTGTCGTTATTGCTTTATCGTTTCGCCAAACCGATCTTCGCATTGAGTTTAAAGTAGTACACACCGTTTTCCTTCTCCAGAAAGCCGTATTTGTCCTTCTCTACCGATCCCTTCTCGAAGCGGCTGTTGAGGAAAAGAAACTCTTCAAACACTTGCTTTTCTGATTTGTGATAGCAGATCACCTCTCCGCTTCCATCGAGTATCAGCATGCCTTCGATGGCCGAGTCGGTTCCGTTGTAAATCTTGGCCGGACGCATGCCCAGTGCCAGTGTCATCAAAAATTGTTTCACCTTGAACTCGTAGTATCCGTGCTTCTCTATCAGCTCTTCTTTTATTTTCAGGGGGTTCGTCTCGCGCATCAGCTTCGTGAGTTCGCTTACCTTCACTATGCTTTCGAGGTGCATAGTGCGCACCATTTCGGCCAGCAGGCGTGGAAAGTGTAGGTCGATCATCAGCAAGTTGCAGCGAAACACGCGGTCGGCTACGTCGGCATACTTCAGTCCGCCACCCAAGCGTTCAATCATCATCATGCGATCGGCCACCTCGGTAGCCAAGGCTGAGGCTGAAGAGGCGTTGATATTGCTCACCGCAGGGGTAGAGAACTTAACGCCCGTTTGCTCAAACTTCAGGTTGGCGGTTCGTCCGCCATCGAGCAGCGGATTCATGCCGCTGAGCTTTGAACGCACGCTGAAACCTACCAGCGGTGCATCGACATGCCAAAAGGCGATGGAGAGATCGGTGCGGTCTTCGGTTACGGCTTCGAGGTCGTAGATGCGGAACTCATTGAGAAAGGCCTCTACCTCAGGTGGCGAGGCTACTACATCTTCGGTAGATGCCTTGATGGCAGCAAGAATCAGCTGTGCCACCTTGTCGAGCTGCTCGCGGGGCATGGCAGGCAATAGGGGTTCATCCTTATGCCTTATGGAAACACCCTCTTCTGCAAGGATATATTGACGCGTACCGTCGTACTCTTCGCGCTGAATCATTGCAATAGGCCACGCGCGCTCCTCGTTTCGTTTCCCTTGGGGTGTACCCAGCGCTACCTCGCCATCTGCCAATAGGCGAAGAAAAGTATACAGTTCGCTCCACTCTCTTTTTGTTGCTTCCAATGCCATAATTATATTATTATATTGTTGTTTCGTTCGTTCTACGTCGATCTCTTGTTCTGCACGCTCTCTTACTCTGCGTCGTTTTTTAGCTCTGAATCGTCTTCTTATTCAGCGTCAATTTCTTCTTCTCCTTGTTGTTGTTCTTCCTCTTCTTCCTTGATTCGTCCCGTCTCCACCTTCTCGAGCCGTGCACGCAGGCGCGGCATTTTCGATTGGCGAATGCGGAGCGTCAGGCTGCAATCCATCTCAAAAGATTGCTCCAAGATTTCGGGTTCCTCTTCCTTGACTATGCGCATCACATCGTTCATAAAGGGGTATTCGAACAGGATGGTTACCTGTTCATCTATCGTTTTCTCTATCACAGTGGAGGCTTTGATGACCTCGGCGGCAGCGGCTCGGTAAGCTACAATCAGTCCACCCGTGCCCAGTTTGATGCCGCCAAAATAGCGCACTACGATGATGAGCACGTTTGTGAGGTTGTTCGAGTTGATTTGTCCTAAGATGGGTTTTCCGGCTGTTCCCGAGGGTTCGCCATTGTCGTTAAAACGAAAGTTGGTACGCTCGTGTCCCAGCATATAAGCGTAGCACACGTGGCGTGCATCGTAATATCTCTTCTGAGCGGCATCGATGTGACTCTTTATCTCGTCAACGCTGTGCACCGGATAGGCGAGCGCAATGAACTTGCTTCGCTTTTCGGTAAAGAGTGCCTCGGATGGCTCAAGAATGGTTAGGTATGTATCTTCAGCAGTCATGCCACAAAGATACTTATTTCACCACAGAGGACACAGAGGACACGGAGTTATTTTCAAAAAAACTCTGTGTCCTCTGTATCCTACTATTTGCAAAAAGAGGTAAAAACTCCATGTCCGCTGTGGTGAAAAACCGTGTTAGTCCAATTTATGAATCACCAGCCCCGAGCGGAGCTTCGGTTCAAACCAAGTGGTTTTCGGTGGCATGATGTTGCCCGTATCGGCAATGTCCATCAGCTGTTTCATAGAAACGGGATAGAGTGCCAGTGCCACTTTCATCTCACCGCTGTCTACGCGTTGGCTCAGTTCGCCCAGTCCGCGTATGCCACCAACAAAGTCGATGCGCTTGTCCGAGCGTAGGTCTTTGATGCCCAGTATCTCATCGAGGATGAGGTTGGAGGAGATGGTTACGTCGAGCACACCGATAGGGTCGTGATCGTCATACGTTCCCGGGCGGGCGGTGAGGCTGTACCACGCTCCGTCCACATAAAGGCCGAAGTTGTGTAACGCTGTGGGTTTGTAAACCTCAGCACCCTTCTTCTCCACCACGAAGTTCTTTTCGAGAGCAGCCAAGAAGGCTTCGGGGGTGAGCCCGTTGAGGTCTTTCACTACCCGATTGTAGTCGATAATGGTGAGCTGATTGGCGGGAAAGCAAACGGCCATGAAGTAGTTGTACTCTTCGGTTCCGTTGTGCGAGGGGTTCTGCTTGGCTTTCTCGGCACCCACCAGTGCGGCAGCAGCGCTGCGATGGTGCCCATCGGCAATGTATAGCGCAGGCATAGCGGCAAATCGGGCGGTGATTTGGGCAATATCCTCGGCATTGTCGATGACCCAGAAGCTGTGACCAAAGCCATCACCGGGGGCGATGAAATCGTACACAGGAGGTGTGGTGATGTATTTACCAACGAGTGCCTCGAGCACCGCGTCATCGGGGTAAGCGAAGAACACGGGTTCGATGTTGGCATTGTTCACGCGAACGTGCTTCATGCGGTCTTCTTCTTTATCGCGACGGGTGAGCTCGTGTTTTTTAATGACACCGTTCACGTAATCGGGCACATAAGCACCCACCACGAGTCCGTACTGCGTCTTACCGTTCATGGTCTGCGCGTAGATGTAGTAGTTCTCGGTAGCGTCTTGCAGCAGCCATCCTTTGTCTTGAAAGTGTTGAAAGTTTTCGGCAGCCTTGCGGTACACTTTCTCGTCGTGCTCATCGGTGCCCACGGGAAAATCGATTTCGGGTTTGATGATGCGATAAAGCGACTTTTCGTTTCCGGCAGCTTCGGCACGTGCCTCTTCCGAATTTAATACATCGTAAGGGCGCGATGCCACTTGTTCTACCAACGCTTGGGTTGGACGTAGCCCTTTAAAGGGTTTGATAACAGCCATAATGATCTATGTTGAATAAATTAGTTGACTCTAAACTTCTCGCAACCGTCTTTGAAGAAGTTTACAATTTGTTTGGCAGCAGCTATACCTGCGTTGATATTGGCTTCGGCCGTCTGTGCACCCATCTTTTTGGGGGTCGAGAAGTACCGACTCGAGAAGAGTTCGGTAAGCTTATCGTTGGCAGCAGGCATGATATCGGTAAGGTATTTGAAATCGGGACGGTCTTCCATCAGTTTAATCAGCTCGTCTTCGTTGATCACCTCTTTGCGAGCGGTGTTCACCAACGTGGCGCCTTTGGGCATCAGGTTCAGTAGGGCGTAGTTGATGGATTTCTTTGTTTCGGGCGTTGCAGGAATGTGCAGCGACACGATGTCGCACGTCTTGTACAGCTCTTCGACTGAGGTCACGGCTTTAACACCGTCTTTCTCGATGGCGTCGGCCGGGCAGAAGGGGTCGTAGGCGTAGATCTCCATGCCAAATCCTTTGGCAATGCGAGCTACGTTGTGCCCTACGTTTCCGTAGGCGTGGATGCCCAGTTTCTTGCCCAGAAGCTCTGTGCCCGATGTTCCGTTGAAGAAATTACGCGCGGCATACACCATCATGCCCAGTGCCAGTTCGGCTACGGCATTGGAGTTTTGGCCGGGCGTATTCATCACACACACCCCGTGCGAGGTAGCGGCTTCGAGGTCTACGTTGTCGTATCCGGCACCGGCACGCACTACGATTTTTAGCGCTTTGGCAGCATCGAGTACCTCGGCATCAACCATGTCGCTGCGGATAATAATGGCGTTGGCCTCTTTTACCGCATCGAGCAGTTGCGCTTTATCGGTATATTTTTCGAGCAGAGCCAGTTCGTGTCCGGCTGCTTCTATCTCTTGGCGAATTCCGTCTACGGCTATTTTGGCAAACGGTTTATCGGTGGCAATAAGTACTTTCATTATTTGTCCTTTAAGGTTAATTCTTCTTTACTGTTGTTCATCAACACGCTATTTGTCAGCGCATTGATGAACAACATTTTATATATTAGCATATTGTTACTGAAACGTTTTATTTATCAGCGTGTTGTTTCTCAAACTCCTGCATGCAGTCCACCAGTGCTTGTACACTCTCTTTAGGCATGGCGTTGTAGCAAGAGGCACGGAAACCGCCTACCGAACGGTGGCCTTTGATGCCGTCCATGCCCTTGGATTGGGCAAATTTCAAGAAGTCGCCTTCGAGGGCTTCGTATCCGGGAGCCATCACGAAACAGATGTTCATGCGCGAGCGATCCTCTTTGACGGCTGTGCCAACGAACATTTTGTTGCGGTCGATTTCGCCATACAGCAGGTCGGATTTCTCGATAGCGCGTCGTTCCATCTCTTTGACACCGCCTTGGGCCTTGACCCAGCGCAGCGTTTGCATAGCGGTGTAGATGGGCAGCACCGGTGGGGTGTTGTACATAGAGCCCTCTTTGATGTGCAAACGATAGTCGAGCATCGAGGGGATATAGCGCGAAACCTTGCCCAGCGCATCGTCTTTGATGATGACGAAGGTGACTCCGGCAGGGGCCAAATTCTTCTGTGCTCCACCATAGATACAGGTGTATTTGGAGATATCGACAGGGCGCGTAAGTATATCAGATGACATATCGGCCATCAACGGAACGGGCGAGTCGAGGTCTTCTCTGAGCTCTGTGCCGTAGATGGTGTTGTTGGTTGTAATGTGAAAATAATCGGCATCAGCGGGGATGACATATCCTTTGGGAATATACGTGTAGTTGGCATCGGCCGAAGAGGCCACTTCAACTACTTCGCCAAATCCTACTGCTTCTTTTTGTGCTTTCTTTGCCCAAACACCGGTGTTGAGGTAAGCTGCTTTTTTCTCCAGAAAGTTGTATGGAATCATACAGAATTGAAGGCTGGCTCCCCCGCCAAGGAAAAGAACCGAATATCCTTCGGGAATGTTGAGTATCTCTTTGAACAAGGCAACTGCCTCGTCCATCACTGCTTGAAAATCTTTGCTACGGTGACTAACTTCTAAAACAGAGAGCCCCGAACCATTGAAATCTAAGATAGCTTTGGCTGTTTCTTCGATCACTTCGCGGGGAAGTATGGAGGGCCCTGCACTGAAATTATGCTTTTTCATTTGAAGTTTGTTTTGGGTTTAACTTTTTCGTTTATTAATTATAACGTCGTTACGACATGGCGAATTTACGAATTAATTTTCGAGCAACAAACCTTTCCTGATAAATTTACTGTTATATGGGGCTTTTCCCTCACTTATTCGTAGTTTATGCAAGATTTATGCGACGTTTTGTCAAGTGGAGCTATCAAGTCAAAACCAAAAAACGAATTTCATCTATTTACAAGCCGTTTAGTGCTGAAAGAGTTGGTAAAGGGGTTGAAAAGTAAATGTTTAGTAGGTTGCACGCGCAACGATGCATTGCGATT
>JAGOOC010000023.1:34622-42160 GCA_017992695.1 Bacteroides sp.
GAACCGTGCATTTCACCCGAAGATGAGCCGATGATTAATCGGCCTCTTCGATAACGGTTTTCATCCCTTTGATTTTCTCTCCTTGAATGAGGTTGAGCAGTTGTTTCACTTTGGTGCGGCGAATGGCCACGAAGGCGTAATGCTCTTTCACATCGATGGCGCCCACATCTTCGCGTGCCAAGTTTCCTTTTTTATGGAAGAATCCGGCAATGTCCATGCGGCTCAGCTTGTCTTTCTTCCCCTTACCTATATATAAGGTAACCCAAATGGGTTTGGGTGGGCGTGAGGCTTGCTCGGGCAGGTTGCGAATTTCGATGTCTGCGGGGATGTAGGCAGGCACGGGTTCTTCGCTGTGCAAGATGAGGTACGAGGTACCACGAGCATCCCAACGGGCAGTTCGTCCGTTGCGGTGGGTAAAGGCCTCTTCGTTCACGGGCAGGTGGTAGTGAATGATGTGTTCAATCTCGGGGATGTCGAGCCCGCGCGCAGCAAGGTCGGTGGACACGAGCACGTGGCAACTTCCGTTGCGAAACTTGTAAAGCGCTCGTTCGCGGTCGGGCTGTTCCATACCTCCGTGAAAGCGTTCGTTGTATATTCCCTTCTCGGCCAAGAGTGCGCTCACGCGGTCTACCGCTTCGCGGTGGTTGCAGAACACGATGCTCGAGCTACTACCCAGCTTGCAGAGCAGTTTGTAGAGCGATTCGATCTTGTCTTTGGCAGGCGAAACCACCTTCATCAGTCGCAGGCGCGAATCGTCTTCAGTGGTATCGGTAAGGAAGTTGAGCTTCACCGTCTCGTTCATTCCGGTGAATTGCGGAATCTCTTCGGCATCGGTGGCCGAGAGTAGTATGCGCTTCTTCAATCCGGGCAGTTGGGCGATGATCTCGGCCATCTCGTCGTGAAAACCGTATTCGAGCGATTTATCGAACTCGTCGATAATCAGCGTGTGAATGGTGTCGGGGTTGAAGGTTCCCTTGCCCAGGTGGTCGGTGAGACGCCCCGGAGTACCGATGATGATTGCGGGGTGGTTGCCGGCAATGCTCTTCCGCTCTTCGGCCATGGGGTGTCCGCCGTAGCAGCAGCAGGTTTTCCAAGAGGTGTTCATCGATTTAAAAACCGATTCTATCTGTAGGGCAAGCTCGCGCGAAGGCACGAGGATGAGTACTTGCACGTTATCGTGGGTAGGGGTAAGCGTGGTAAGCAGGGGCAAGAGAAAAGCCAAGGTTTTGCCCGATCCGGTGGGAGAAAGCAGAATAACGTCTTTCTCTTGGGCAGAGGCATTGATGGCCGCTTCTTGCATGGGGTTGAGCGCTTCAATCTTGAGATTGCGTAGCGCTGTTTGAATCAATTCGTTGTTTTGTAACATCATAATGGGTGCAAAGATACAAAAATTCCGGTAACTGATATCACATCAGCTACCGGAATGAAACATAGTGTTTTTAATCTGAGCAAAAGCTCACTTAACTTTAAAAGTAAAAAAATGAGTATTTATTATCCGAAGTCGTCAAACATCAGGTTCTTGCGTGGCACGCCAAGGCTGTCGAGCATGCCTTCTACGGCTTTGCTCATGGGGCCGGGACCACACATGTAGTACTCGATGTCTTCGGGTGCTTCGTGATTCTTGAGATAGGTTTCGTAGATTACGTTGTGCACAAAACCGGGGGTGTATTTCACACCGGCGGCATCGGCAGCCGGATCGGGACGGTCGAGTGCCAAGCGGAACGAGAAGTTGGGGAAATCTTTCTCAATCTGCAAGAAATCCTCAAGATAGAACACTTCGTTGAGCGCACGTGCACCGTAGAAGTAGGTCATCTTGCGATCGGTAATGTGAAGCGTCTTGGTGAGGTGCATGATTTGTGCACGCAGCGGAGCCATACCGGCACCACCACCGATCCACATCATTTCGTTCTTCGTATCGAGTAGCGGATGGAAATCGCCATAAGGTCCGCTCATCGTTACCTTGTCGCCCGGTTTCAAGGTGAAGATGTACGAAGTAGCGATACCGGCAGGCACGTCCATGAATCCGGGACCTTGTTCGCGGGGTTTCGAAGGAGGCGTAGCGATACGCACGGTAAGCATCATGCGGTCTCCCTCGGCCGGATAGTTGGCCATGGAGTAGGCACGGATGGTCTCTTCCTTGTTCTCGCATTTGAGGTCGAACAGTCCGAATTGTTTCCAAGCCGGCAGGTACTCGTCGCCAATGAGGGATTTGTCGATGTCCTTATCGTAATCTATATTAAAGGGTGGAATCTTGATTTGTGCGTACGAACCGGGGATAAAGTCCATGTGTTCGCCCTCGGGCAGTGCCACAATAAACTCTTTGATGAACGTAGCTACGTTCTTGTTCGAGATCACCTCGCACTCCCACTCTTTCACGCCCAAGATCGATTCGTCAATCTTGATCTCCATATCTTGTTTCACCTTGACTTGGCAACCCAAGCGCCAGTGGTCTTTCTGCTGTTTGCGTGAGAAGAATCCGGTTTCGGTAGGCAGAATCTCGCCACCACCTTCGAGTACTTGGCAGGTACACTGTCCGCACGAACCCTTTCCTCCGCAAGCCGATGAAAGGAAAACTCCGTTGGCCGAGAGCGTGCCCAACAGGGTTCCTCCGGTTTCGGTTTTGAGCTTGGTGTCGCCATTCATCGTTATCGTAACCTCGCCCGAGGGAGAGAGAAACTTCTTCGCCACAAGCAATATAATGACGAGCAGCAGTATCACTGCAAGAAACACACCGACGCTCGTTAATATTAATTCAGTCATTGTTCTTATCGTATTTTACTTGTTATAACTTCAATCCAGAGAAACACATAAAGGCCATCGCCATCAGTCCCACCACGATAAACGTAATGCCCAAGCCACGCAGTGGCGCAGGAACGTTAGAGTAGGTCATCTTTTCGCGGATGGCAGCCAGGCCCACAATGGCCAGCAACCAGCCCACACCCGAACCTACAGCGTAGGTAGTGGCTTCGCCGATGTTGATGAACTGACGTTGTTGCATAAACAACGAGGCTCCCATGATGGCACAGTTTACAGCGATCAGCGGCAAGAAGATGCCCAGCGAGGCGTAGAGCCCGGGGGTGAATCGTTCCACAGCCATCTCGACCAGCTGCACAATGCCGGCAATCACGGCGATAAAGAGGATGAAGCTCAAGAAGCCCAGATCGACACCTTCGACCAGCGCATCGGCTTTGAGTACGTAGTTTTCGAGCAGGTAGTTCACGGGTAGTGTCACCACCAATACGAAAATTACGGCAATACCCAATCCCAGCGCAGTCTTCACATTCTTCGATACTGCCAGGTACGAACACATACCAAGGAAGTAAGCGAATATCATATTGTCGACAAATATCGACTTTACAAACAAACTTAAATAATCATTCATAGGTAGTTATTTTCTTATTCCTTTTCCTGTAATTCTTTCGTGCGGCTGCGTTGTACCCAGATGATACAGGCGCAGATGATCAGTGCCATCGGTGGCATCAGCATCAAGCCGTTGTTGATATATCCCATCTCGTAGAAGGCTTGCGGAATGACCTGCATGCCAAACAAGCAGCCCGAACCCAGCAACTCGCGGAAGAACCCAACGATGACCAGGATGAGGGCATAGCCCAATCCGTTACCAATGCCGTCGAGGAACGATTCCCACGGACCGTTTTGCATGGCAAATGCCTCAAGACGCCCCATCAGGATACAGTTGGTAATAATCAGACCTACGTATACCGAGAGCTGCACGCTTACGTCGTAAGCAAATGCTTTCAATATTTCACTTACAATGGTTACCAGCGCGGCTACCACCACCAGTTGCACAATGATGCGGATACGATTCGGAATCGTTTTGCGCAGCAATGAGATGATGACGTTGGCAAAGGCCACGATAACCGTCACCGAAAGACCCATCACGATGGCAGGTTCCAGTTTCGCGGTTACGGCTAGTGCCGAACAGATACCAAGCACCTGCACGGTTACCGGGTTATCAATATTAAGTGGGTTCCAGAATATTTCTTTATTCTGTTTAGAGAATAGTTGACTCATTATCTTGTATCCCTCCTTATTTATTAGTTAAAAATTTATCGTATTGTCCCAAGCAGTTCTTCAGCATGTGGTCTACCGCTACCGAGGTGATGGTTCCACCCGAGATACCGTCGACGTAGTCCTTGCCTTCGACCGTTTTACCGGGTTGCACCACGGCAATCGAGGCGAACTGTCCGTTCTGCATGATGTGCTTTCCGATGAACGGAGCTTGAAACTCCATGTTGGCGATCTCTGCTCCCAATCCCGGTGTTTCACCTTGATGCGAGAAGTAGGTTCCGTAAACCACGTCCTTATCGGCGTTCAAGCCTACATATCCCCAGATGGGGCCCCACAAGCCTTGTCCGTAAAGCGGAAGCACGTACTTCGTCTCTCCGTCTATGTCGCATACATACACCGGCAATTGGCGTTCGGCCAGCGGCCTGGCCAACTCTACTTTAGAGACCACGTTGAAACCTCCGGTTTCGGCCACTGTCTCTCCTTGAGCGTTGATAATCAGCTCTTGCTTCACATATTTCTTATACAAAGCCTGTGCATCTTGCCCTTTTGTTTCGATGTTGAGCGCACTCAATATCTGTTTCATTTTGTCGAGCTCCACGTTTTTGTTCTGCGTCGACTTGAGTGCCGACGAAACAAACGCCAGCGCGCATGCTACGATAACAACCATTACCGAAGCATAAATGATAGTATAGGAATTACTATTGGTATTCATATCTTTTCTTGTTTCGGTTTAATTTGAATTCGATTTAACCGCGCGTTTCTCGCGACGGCCGATGTTGCCTTGTACTACACAGTAGTCAATAAGCGGTGCAAAGATGTTCATCAACAAGATGGCGAGCATCATACCTTCGGGATATCCGGGGTTGAGCACGCGAATGATGATAGCCATGGCACCAATCAAGAATCCGAAGATGTACTTTCCGGTTTCGGTACGGGCAGAGGTTACCGGGTCGGTAGCCATAAACACTGCTCCGAAGCAGAAACCACCCAGCACCAGGTGTTCGTACCAAGGCATGTTGGCCATAGCCGTTTCGGGGCCAATGGCGTTAAACACCCATCCCACAAGTGCTCCACCAACGAATACAGAGAGCATCGTTTTCCAGCTGGCAATGCCGGTAACCAACAGAATCACCGCACCAATCAGGATGGCAATGACGCTGGTTTCAGCAATCGAACCGGGAATTAAACCGGTCACCATATCCCACGAGAAGGGCGGAAATCCATCGGGGGTAGCAGCGGTCGAGGCCAAGCCCAAGGAGGTAGCAGCGGTGAGTCCGTCTACGTTCTTTCCCAGTCCGAGGATACTCTCGCTCGATACCCAAACGGCATCGCCCGACATCTTCGTGGGGTAAGCAAAGAACAAAAAGGCACGCGTAACCAGGGCTACGTTGAACACGTTCATACCCGTTCCACCAAACACCTCTTTGGCAAAAATCACAGCAAAGGCAGTAGCCACAGCCAAGATCCAAAGGGGGCAATCCACCGGAACAATCATCGGAATCAGCAAGCCCGACACCAAGAATCCTTCGTGAATCTCCTCTCCTTTCCATTGAGCTACCACAAACTCAATGCCCAGACCTACTACATAGGAGACAATGATTTTGGGCAACACAGCCAAGAATCCGTAGGCAAACATCTCGAAGAAGCTACCCGCAAGAGCAGCGTGTGTGAAGTGTTGGTAACCTACATTATACATACCGAACAACAGCGCCGGCATCATAGCAATGACCACAATCGACATAATTCGTTTACTGTCGATCGAGTCGTGAATATGCGTTCCCGATTTCGAAGTGGTGTTGGGCACAAACAAGAATGTTTCGAAGCCATCAAACACCGAAAGAAATGCGTGGAGTTTGCCGCCTTTTTCAAAGTTCGGCTTTATCTTATCGAGATAATTTCTTAACGCTTTCATTTATTATGAGTTAGATATTATGAATTATGAATTAGGCCATTTCTTCGCGCAGTGCATCGAGTCCGGCACGAACAATGCGTTGCAACTTCATCTTCGAAGAGCAAACAAACTCGCACAGAGCGAAATCCTCGGGTGCTACCTCGTAGATGCCCAGTGCCTCCATGCGGTCGATATCTCCGGCCAAGATGGCTTTAATCAGGAATTCGGGTAGAATATCCATCGGCAGTACACGGTCGTACTCGTTAGACATGATCATGTGGCGTTCGCCTCCCTTGATGCGTGCATCGATGGTGTACTTCTTCTTACCCATCAGCCAGCTAAAGTAAGAGCGGTTCATGCTGAACTGGTCGAAACGCGGCATGATAAAGCCAAACATCTCGTGGATGTCATTTCCTTCGGGAATCACGGTGAGCTGACTGTCAAACGCGCCCAAGAACTCGTTGGGCGAAACCTGTTTTCCGGTCAGTGGGTTACCGCTGATGTAGCGCAGGTCACGCTCTTTATTCACGTTTCCGTTGAACACACCGGTAAGCAATGCACCCACACGAAGTTGGCAGTAAGCCGGTTTCAATACCTCAGAACCGGTTACGGCAACCAGACGCGTGAGGTCTATCCGCCCCGTATTGAACAGTCGGCCGATGAAGATCACAGCCTGCGGATCGATGGTCCACACCGTTTCACCTTTAACTATAGGAGCCGTATGGCTGATCTGTACCCCTACGTTTCCGGCAGGGTGAGGGCCGTCAAAGGCAGTTATCGTTACGTTTTTAGCTCCGGTTAGTGCGGCAGCTTTCTGTTTTACACTGATGCCCAGGTATGTTTTGGCTATTTTAGCCAACGCATCGAGCCCGGTTTGGAAGTTGGTCTCTTCGCCTTTGATCGCAAACTCAAAGTTGGGTGCCAGCGGTTTGCTGTCGAAAGCCGATACGAAGATCGCTCTCGGAGTCACGGTGGGGTCGGCAATCACATCGTAGGGGCGTTGGCGAACAAACGCAAACAATCCCGCTTCGAGCAGCGCATTCTTCACCTCTTGCCCCGATAGTTGGGCTACATTCTTCCGGCCGAACTCTTCGTAATCCTGCTCAGCAGCAGCTTCTACGACGATGTGCAGCACTTTACGACGAGCACCACGCTCAACGCTTGTCACTACGCCGCTCACGGGCGACACAAATTTCAGTTCGGGACGATACTTGTCGACAAACAAGGTACCTCCGGCCATCACATACTCCTGCTCTTTGACAACTACTTTCGGTGTTACCCCGGGAAAGTCATCGGGTACGAGTGCGTAGAATCCCGGTTCTTTCACTGTGGCAACCACCTCGGCAGCTTCCCCATTCAGGTTTATGTCAAGGCCTTTGCGTAATTTGATTACATTTGCCATGCTATATAAAATAATGGTTTTATAAATTTGACCACAAAAGTAATAAAAAGTGTGTGAATACAGAGCAAATAAAGAAGGAATTGCGGAAATATATCTTTAATCTGTCTTGTGTGCGAGAACAACGCCTCTTTGTGCCTCGTCAAAGGTTACTTTTTAGTTTTATTATCTTTCGGGATGAAACTAATCGAAATAAAATAGTTTTCTTTGCACGCTGAT
>JAGOOC010000051.1 GCA_017992695.1 Bacteroides sp.
TTCTCACAACTGTAAGTCGGAAGATTCCCAAAAAGAATGTCTCGTAAGTATCCACAACAGGGGTCATCGGCAGCTTCGACCGTTAAATGTCGCCCCATGGGTGCATGAAGCGAAGCAAATCCTCTCTTTTGAATCAGATTGTGCAGCGCGGTAATGTCGCTGAAACCAATCAGCCATTTCGGATGTTGAGCAAAGAGCGTGAAGTCGAGTTTGTCGATGAGATGCACTACTCCGTATCCACCTCGACTGCAGAAGATGGCTTTAACCTCTTTGTCGTTCATGGCAGCCTGAAGATCGGCTAGCCGCTGTTTGATGGTTCCGGCATAACGTCCCGATGAGCTACCTGCATGTTTGGCAAGGGCAACTTTCAGTCCCCACGATTCGAGGCGCTTGCGGGCACCAATAATAAACGATTGATCTATTTTTCCGGAGGGAGACACGATAACAACCTTGTCACCTTCGCACAGATAGGGAGGTAGAGTCAGGGCATTCATAGCTTTTTAATTTCTTTTGTGCAAAAATACATAATCGTCACAGAGTAACCACTCATTTTGCAAAGTTTTTCTCCGTTAATAGGCTTGTATTTCAATCCTTTTTCTGATATTTGCTAAAAATCTATCGTTATGGAACCAATTCGAAATTTTGATCAACTCACCGCTTACCTCCAAGCACTTCATCAGCGGAAACGCATTGTGGTAGTATGTGCCAGTGACCCCAATACGGAATACGCCATCGCGCGTGCACTCGACGAGGGTATTGCCGAGTTCATCATGATTGGCGACTCAACGGCATTGGAAAATTATCCTACTTTAAAGAAATACCCCGAGTTCGTACGCGTTATCCATCTGGAAGATCCCGACGAGGCAGCCCGTGAAGCGGTTCGCATCATTCGCGAAGGGGGAGCCGATATTTTGATGAAAGGGATTGTCAATACGGATAACTTGCTGCACGCCATTCTCGACAAGGAAAAGGGAATTCTTCCGAAAGGGAAGATTTTGACGCACCTCTCCATGATGCAAATTCCCACGTATCCTAAGTTTCTTTTCTTCTCGGATGCTGCTGTCATTCCGCGCCCTACCTTGCAACAACGCATTGAGATGATTTGGTACGCCATCCACACGTGTCGTCAATTTGGAATTGAGCAGCCACGCATTTCGCTCATCCACTGCACCGAGAAGGTGAGTGCCAAATTTCCCCATTCGCTCGACTATGTGAATATTGTGGAGCTGGCCGAAGCCGGAGAGTTTGGCAATGTCATCATCGACGGACCGCTCGATGTGCGCACCTCCTGTGAGCAGGCAAGTGGCGATATCAAAGGCATTGCATCGCCTATCAATGGAGAGGCCGATGTACTGATTTTTCCCAATATTGAATCCGGAAACACCTTCTATAAGTCTGTCGCCCTATTTGCCCATGCAGATATGGCAGGGCTGTTGCAAGGACCTATTGCTCCGGTGGTGCTACCTTCGCGCAGCGATAGCGGTCTGTCCAAATATTACAGCATCGCCATGGCATGCTTAACGTGCGGAAACTCATAGCTTCTCACGCTTACTTCTTGCTCTTCACCCTTAACTCCTTATTCCTATGAAGATTCTCGTTATCAATCCCGGTTCTACTTCGACCAAGATTGCGGTTTACGAAGACGAACGTCCCGTGCTGGTTCGCAACATTCGCCATTCTGTCGATGAATTGGCAGCTTTTCATTTCCTTTCCGATCAGTTCGAGTTTCGCAAATCGTTGGTTTTGTATCAATTAGATAAAGAGGGTATTCCACTTCAATTTGATGCAGTGATTGGTCGTGGCGGGCTGGTGAAGCCTATCCCAGGCGGTGTGTATGAAGTAAATGATGCGATGAAGCACGACACGGTGCATGCCATGCGCACCCATGCTTGCAACTTAGGAGGATTAATTGCCGACGATCTGGCCAAATCGATTCCCGGTTGTCGCGCTTTTATTGCCGATCCCGGTGTTGTTGACGAGTTGGCCGATGTAGCCCGCCTGTCCGGTTCTCCGCTGATGCCTCGTGTGGCTATTTGGCATGCACTGAACCAGAAAGCCATTGCTCGTCGCTTCGCTGCCGAGCAGCATAGTCGCTATGAAGACTTAACCCTCATTGTGTGTCACTTGGGTGGAGGTATTTCCATTGCTGCCCATAAACATGGGCAGGCCATTGATACCAATAATTCGTTGGATGGCGAAGGCCCCTTTTCGCCCGAGCGTGCAGGCACGCTTCCTGCAGGGCAGTTGATCGACCTCTGTTTCAGCGGAACGCTCACGAAAGAAGAGTTAAAGAAACGCATATCGGGAAGAGCCGGTTTGGCGGCTCATCTCGGAACAACCGATGTGGCGGGTATTGTACAGAGGATAGAGTCGGGGGATAAGCATGCCGAATTGGTTCTTAATGCCATGATTTATAACATTGCCAAAGGTATTGGTGCTGCTGCGACCGTACTCTACGGCAAGGTTAATGCCATTTTGTTAACAGGAGGTATTGCATACAACGACTATGTGGTTTCTCGTCTGAAAGAACGCATCTCGTTTTTAGCACCCATTTATGTGTATCCCGGCGAGGATGAGATGGAAGCATTGGCGCTGAATGCCTTGGGAGCTTTGCGTGGCGACTTACCTGTATTGGTCTACGAGTGATCATAACTCCTACAATCAAAACATGGGGATGTTGCTTATTAAGACATGGGGATGTTCTATATCACAACATCCCCATGTTGTGGTATAGAACATCCCCATGTTTTGAATTATGAATTGCTATGTTATTGATGATACGATGCGCTAAGCCTCTATGGAAGAACGTCTTAGTTTAGTGTATAAAAAAAGGGGGTAATACCTCCCGGCACCACCCCCCCCTCAAACTTTACCTTTTGCAGTAATTAATTCTGCATTTAGAAAACACCACTAATAAATCTTTTTACCTTTACCTAATCGAATTAGAAATTGTTTTTACCTGCATCCCACCACAGACGAGTTCCACCAGTATCGGCACCGCCAAGAGCTGCTTTTAAAGCACCATATTGCGTTGGGGAACTCTTTTGTAAATTGACAGGGAAAGGAATACGACGAATCATATCGTCGGTGTTGATTGCACCACCGCTGTTATTAACCAGTACTTTGAAAAGCTTTGGATATCCGGTTCTGCGCTGTTCTGTCCATGCCTCGCAACCTTCGGGGTAGCAAGCCAACCATTTTTGTGTAATGATTTTCTCCAGTTGTTCTTCTTTGCTACCTGCATCGCTCCAGTTTGGCGTTGTTAAGATGCGTGCCGGCATGTTGTATTTAGCATCAAAAGCATCCTTGTAGTCGGTGGGCTTATTGTGGCTGATCAAGTACTCTTCTGCTCCACTTACGCCCCATTGTTTGAAGGATGTTTTTATACCTGTTTCATAACACTGTTTAGAATCTTCAGATGAGAAGCCTCTCAAAGCAGCTTCGGCACGAAGAAACCAAACTTCTGCAGCTGTCATTAAGATCGCATTGGTCTCTTGAGTCACGTTGCTTCGGGCGTGAAATTTATACCGATTATCTGCTGTGGTGATGTTGGTTCCTTGAGGAATGCCTTTATACATACCTTTAGTTGGGAACAGCTCTTTTAAGCTTCCTGTTTGTCCACCAGCTGCTTGCCAAGTGATGTCTCCTCCTACGGCAGCACTGTAATATTTGGCTGCACGAGGATCTTGGTAACCCGTAAGCAAAGACTCCATAGTAGCTCCCATATATACCTCACCCCAACTTTGACCAATTTCACCCAGTGGATTTGAATACTTTCCTTCGGCTGTAGAAACGGCTACGGTTTCCTCAGCATTCTCTAATAAGCCGTTTGCTTGTTCAAGTGCTTTTTTTGTTTCAGAAGCGGCCAACGTTTTACTTACATTAGAGATGCGTATGGCTAATCTCAATCGCAGTGAGTTGGCAAATTTAACCCATTGTACCAATGTTCTGTTACCTGCCGGCATTAATATGTCAGCATCTGCAAAAGGCTCTACTCCCGGATTGCTTTTCATGAAATCTGTCAGTAGCTTTACACTATTGTCAAGATCACCGAAGAATTGCTTATAAGCCCCTTCTTGCGAGTCGACATTGTTGCCCTCCGAACCAAATTTGCTGTAAACAAGCGGTCCGTATATGTCGCTGATTCGATGCATTAATGCTACTTTTTGTATTTTGGCTATCCCCAACAATGCCGGTTGCTTTGCATTGATTGCTTCGCACTTAATCACTTCGGGCATGATATACTTGTAGGTGTTATTCCAATTACTCGATGTCCATCCGTCGTTGAGTGCATACGATGAGTTTTTGTCATTGAATGCGTTATTCATGTCGTGAAAATAACCCGAGAACATGTCTTGACCAAGATTTTGCATAACTTGGAATGGCCAGTTGTATCCGCCTCCCCAGTTGTAATTAAAGTAGATTCCTGTCTGCATAATTTCAAACTTAAGCAGGTATTTTTGGAAATCGTACTCTTGAAGTTCGTCGGTAAAAGCTGTTTTCGACTTATTGTCTGATACGAAATTGTCTGTACATGCAGAGAAACTCAACAGTCCGCCGACTAATGATGCGGCTATATATTTTGTACCTTTTTTCATGATGGTTTGTTAGTTAAGTTAGAATGAAAGTTTAATATTGAAACCAATGTTACGTGTAGTAGGCATACCGTAGACATCGACACCTTGCAGCGTATTTCCTGTTGAAAGAATAGCATCCGGATCAAACGGAGCATCTTTGTAGAAGAAGAACAAGTTGCGTGCTACCAATGAGAAATCAATGCTTTTGAACACTTTGGTCTTCTCAATGATCGATTGGGGAAGGGCGTAGCCAAGTGAGAGTTCGCGTAGACGAATGTTGGTTGCATCGTACATATAATACTCAGAGATACCATTTCTGTCGCCTACTGAGCTGTAGAACTTCTGTACATCATTGAACTTGGTGCCTCCATATTCAATAAAACCTCTGTCTCTGGCTTCTGCAGTAGCTTGTGTTACCCCTTTTTTATCAAGCATGGCTTCGGTCAATGACATAACATCGCCACCGAAACGGGCATCAATCAAGAAGTAAAGGCTAACTCCTTTGTAGGTAAAGGTATTGCTCCATCCCAATAAGAAATCGGGGTTCGAATTACCCAAAAGGTCATTGTTTCCTGTCCTAACTACCGGTGAGCCATCTCCATTCACTTCAATTGCACCACTGTCATCGCGAACAAATGCATTGCCGTAGATGTCTCCCAAAGAGCCACCCTCTTTTATCTCCATGATATAAGCCATAGAGATATCGGGGTCACCATATACAAACGAGTTGTGTCTGGGATGTAGTGATATGATTTTATTTTTGTTCTGCGAATAATTAACGGCAGTTTTCCAACGGAAATCGTTTGTCATAACAGGTGTTGCATCTACTGTAATTTCAAAACCTTTATTACGGATTTTACCTGCGTTGAGATTGAGGAATGCATATTGCTCACCTGCGCTGTTGGGCATTCTCAGTAGCTGATTTTTAGTGTCGGTTTGGTAATAAGTGAAATCGACTCCTAATCGGCTGTTGAGGAATTTCCATTCTGTACCGAACTCGAATGAGCTACTGATCTCGGGCTTTAAGTCGCCATTATTACCAGTATCATTGGTTTGAAGGATACCACCGGCCTGGATGATATCGGCCAGTTCGGTTATACCAATCGGGAGGTCGTTACCAACTTGAGCAAATGATCCGCGTACTTTTCCGAACGAAACCCATTCGGGCAAGGCTAAGCTATTGGAAATGATCCAAGAGAGACCTACCGAGGGATAGAAGTAGCCGTAGTTCATGCTGTTTGTATTGGCTAGTGTAGACGACCAGTCATTACGGGCTGTGATATCTAAATAAAGTGTCTCGTCGAATCCGATCTGAGCGGTACCAAATAAAGACTGGATGGTACGTTTGGCATCAATGCTTTGATTGACTGATGCGTTTGCGTTCATGACAATATTTGATACAGCAAAATAGTTTGGCTTATAAAGAGACGCAATTTTAGAATCCAACATTAGTGAGTTTGTAGTACTTACATTGATGCTTGTTCCCAATGCACCATTAAGAGTAAAGCGACCGAATGTTTTGTTGAACATCGCCATAGCATCGGCGTAAGTCATCAGTTGTTGATTCTCTGACCAAACATAACGTCCGTTTTGTTTGCCTTTATAGCTTCCGGTGATGTTGGGAGCGGTCGAAGCATACATTTTTTGTTCGAACTTGTCGCTGATATAGTCTACATTACCGCGTGCTTGAAGACTTAACCAATCATTTATTTTTAAATTCGCAGTCAATGAAGCCATTGCACGGTATCGTTTATTGTTGTTCGTGACCCGATTTTTCAACCAGTAAGGATTCTGTGTCCACTCGCTTGCGGTAGTGTACCAGTTTTGCACAGGCATACCGTTGCGGGTAGGCTCGGGGCGCTCGTAGTTCGTTGCGTATTCTGACATATCTAAACCACGTGGGAAACCATATACATCGACCAACGGATTGAGGTATAAACCGCCCGATGCTGTACTGTTTTTAATCGTTTGCGTCATTAAGTTCGCATTTCCATCCAGTTTTAAGCGATCGTTAAAGAAACTGGCTGTTTCACGGAGTGTCAGGTTATGTTTCTGCAATTTGTTTGAGTCAATGATGCCTTTAGCTGTAGTGTTAGCGTAAGAGAAGTAGGTTTGCATCTTGTCGTTACCACTGGTAATTGATACAGAGTTCATGGCCGTAACACCAGTGTTAAAGAAGTTGTCAACGTTGTTATAGTCTTTTAAACTCTCTTTCGCACCCCAGCTATCTTCACCGCTGGTGCTGTAACTGTTCTGGAATTTGGGCAGGCTGATGGCATTATCAAATGTCAGGTTAGATGAGAAGTTGATTCGTTGCATACCTGCTTTCCCACTTTTGGTGGTAATCAATATAACACCGTTGGCTGCTTGTGATCCGTAAAGAGCTGCTGCTGAGGCTCCCTTCAAGATACTCATGCTTTCAATATCTTCAGGGTTCAGGTTGGAAATTCCGTCGCCTGCATCCCGGTTTACGCCATCATTCTCGCCACCCATTACGGTGCTTACCGATGCGGTAGTAGAGTTTAGCATAGGGACACCGTCAATCACATAAAGCGGTTGGTTATTTCCGCTCTCAAAGGCCGAACGGGCACCACGGATAGATACTTTGGCCGAGCCACCTAAACCGGCAGAACTCTTGTTGATCTGTACACCGGCCGATTTACCCGCCAAGGCGTTAATCATATTCGGGTCTTTGGCACGAGTCAGTTCATCTCCGGCCATTTGTTGGGTTGAGTAAGTTAATGAGGCCTCTTTTTTCTTAATACCCATAGCGGTAACAACTACGGTTTCCAATGCCAGTGCCTCTTCTTTCATCTTGATGCTGAATGTTCTTTGCCCGTTCACCGCAATGGTTTGAGGCAGATAGCCGATATAGGAAACAGTTAAGGTTGCATTGGATGGAACGGTGAGGTTGAAATTACCGTATAGGTCGGTGATGGAGCCGTTGGTGGTTCCTTTCTCCAATACGTTGGCGCCGATGATGGGGTCTCCATTCATATCGGTCACCGTACCTTTGATAGTCAGCTTGTTGTCCTGCTGAACTGAAGCCAGCGCTTCTGTGTTTTTAGTTAACACGATGTTCTTACCTTCCATAACATACTTTATTTGAGTACCTTCGAAGGCTTCGTCGAGTATTTCGGAAACAGGTTTATTGTTAGCCTGCACATCGATTATGCGACGGATATCCACGCTCTTTTTGTTGTAAACAAAGAGATATTCGGTTTGAGATTCGATGTTTGAAAGTAATTCACTTACTTTCATTTTAGCACCCGGAATGCTGACTTTCGCATTCTGTGAGTGTCCTTCTGAGCTAAATGCCTGGAAGGAAACGAATAGAAGAAAGAATAAAGTGATTTTCATGGTTAACAATGTTTGCTTGGATACAAAACTTTTTAGGCAATAATGCCTCAGCAAAGATTTTTTTCTCATATCTTTGTAATGTGTTAAGTTAATAAATTGATTAAGGTCGTTTGTTGACTGTTTTGAATCGGAAAGTATGGGGGTACTTTCCGATTCCTTTTTTTGAAGGAAGTAAATGTTCTGTTATATTTTCATGCTTATCAAATATTAAAAGGTTTGTACTAATTCAAGGTTCTATTACTCTCTTTTACTTGCTATTGGATAACGATACTGTCTTTTTCCTCGTTGATACTATACTCAAATGGATGGTCTTTTTGTATAACCTTTAGGATGTGCTCAATGCCGTCTTGTTCTTTGAATTTTCCTGTACAACGATAATCAAGTATGGTGGGGCTGCTAACGGTTATCTTTACATTGTAGTATTTCTCCAAGCGATCGAGTATACAGTTGAAAGGGGAGTCGTCAAAACAATATAGTCCTTCTTTCCATCTCAAATATTCGTAAGAGGATAGCGTGGTTTTTTTGTACTTTCCGTTATAACCTCCAAAAAACTCGTCTTTGGTTAACCGAGTGATGAGTTTGTTGCTTCCAGCTAGGTATATATCGACAATACCTTCAACGAGCGTTGTCTCAAACTCGTTGGTACCACTGTAAGCGCAAACATTGAAGCTAGTACCCACAACCGTTATTTTGTTTTTTTCTGTAGTTACATTGAAAGGAATTCCGGTGTTTTTGGTTACTTCAAAGTAGGCTTCACCGTCTAACTCCACATCGCGCTTTTCGCGGCCGAAGTTAGAGGCATACGTAAGTGTCGATTTTGAGTTTAGCCACACTTTGGTTCCGTCGGCTAAGGTGATCTGAGCTCGTTGTCCGGCAGGAACGGTGACTGTTTGCAGTTGGGCGGCTTGATTATAGTGATAGTCTTTCAAGAAGAATCCGATGCCTATGGTAAACACAATAGCAGCAGCTATGCGAGCACTCCATTGAAGTATGCGAAGAAATTCTGTTTTCTTGTTTTTTTGTTGTTTCTTTTCGTCTGAGAAGAGGGCAATATCATATAACATGCGCTCTTTTTGAAGAGCGCTTCTGTTTTCTGTTGAAGCATCTACCCAGTCGAGGATCTGTTTTTCTTCCTCAATGGTAGCATCTCCTTTAAAGTATTTGAATAGTATGTTGTGATCCATAATAAGCTTTTTCTGTTAGTTAGTCGGAGCGAGTCTTTTTCTGCTCTCTGTATATATAACAGGCTACCTTGGATGAACCCTAACGAGAAATAGCTTTATTTTAAAAAAGAATGGAAATTAGATAATCTTTTAGTTCGGTGCGGAGTACTTTGAGTGTTTTGGTGATATGGAATTCGACAGCTTTTACGGAGATACCGAGTTGCTGTGCTATCATTTTGTTAGGGGTGTTCTGATAGCGACTAAGCACAAAGATGTTTCGGCTCTGCTCAGGTATCTGGCTGAGTGTTTTGTCTACGATGTGTTGAATCTCGGTGTTGAAGATAGCGTTGGGTTCGCAAGCCTCTAAGGTGGAAATGCGCAGGTCGAGTTCTCGTTGCCTGTGTGTGTTGATCTCCTCTTCAGCTCGAAGACGAACCTGTTCGTGTGCCAGGTGATTAAGGGCTTTGTTACGAATGATGGTAAGTAGTAGTGCTTGCAGATTGGAGGACTCTTCCCACTTCTCTCGATTCTCCCACAAGGTAATCATCGACTCCATTAAGATGTCTTCGGCTTCGGCTTTGTCTCTTAGGTATGAGCAGGCAAAAGATAGAAAGCGAACCTGATTCTCTTGAAAGAATTGGGTAAAGAGTTCTATGGTATGAAGATTGGTGACTGCCGTCATAGTATAAGTTTATAGGTCTCTCTATTTTAGTATAGCAAAGCAACGCATTCTTTTTGGAATAAACAAGATAAAAAGATAGTTTTTATATGAGGTGCAATCTGTTTTCTACAAAAAAAATAGCCCAACTGCTTGTAGTTGGGCTATAAAGCTGTTTAAAAGCTATTTAGTTAGTTTCTTTCAGGTTTGGGCATTAATGCTTTTCTTGAAAGTTTGAATTTACCTGTTTTCGGATCTACTTCGAGCAGTTTAACTTCGATTTCGTCACCCTCTTTGATACCGGCCTCTTCGACTGTTTCCAATCGTTTCCAATCGATTTCAGAGATGTGTAGCAAGCCGTCTTTTCCGGGAAGGAATTCAACGAATGCGCCGTAAGGCATAACTGAACGTACTTTTCCTTTGTATATTTCGCCAATCTCGGGCACCGCAACGATACCTTTGATCAAACGCATAGCGTCGTCAATGCATTTCTTGTTGGTTCCAGATACTTCGATACGTCCCATACCATCGATTTCCTCAATAGTGATGGTAGCACCGGTCTCTTCTTGCATACCTTGAATGATCTTTCCACCAGGTCCGATGATGGCTCCGATGAACTCTTTCGGTATAGTCAGTGTTTCGATGCGAGGTGCATGCTCTTTCAGTTCGGCACGAGGTGCTGACATGGTTTCGTTCAGTTTGTCTAGAATGTGCATACGACCCTCTTTGGCTTGGTTCAAGGCACGTTCAAGGATATCGAATGACAATCCGTCTACCTTGATGTCCATCTGTGCAGCCGTGATACCATCTCTGGTTCCGGTTACCTTGAAGTCCATATCGCCCAAGTGATCTTCGTCGCCCAAGATGTCTGAAAGCACAGCAAATTTCTCTTCACCGGCATTCTTGATCAATCCCATCGCAATACCTGATACAGGTTTCTTGATCTGTACACCGGCATCCATCAACGCCAATGTTCCGGCGCATACGGTAGCCATAGATGACGAACCGTTTGATTCGAGGATCTCAGATACAATACGTATTACATAAGGATAGTCCGAAGGAATCATTTTTTTCAAGGCTCTGTGAGCCAAGTTTCCGTGACCAATTTCACGACGACCTACACCACGTTGTGGTCTGGCTTCGCCAGTTGAGAAAGGAGGGAAGTTGTAGTGCAATAAGAAACGTTCTTTGGTACGAGCCAACACGTCGTCAACGGTTTTCTCGTCCATCTTCGTGCCCAAGGTCACTGTAGTCAATGACTGTGTTTCACCACGGGTGAAGATAGCCGATCCATGAGGTCCGGGCAGGTAGCCTACTTCGCTCCAGATGGGGCGAATGTCGGTTGTCTGGCGGCCGTCAAGGCGTTTGCCCTCGTCAAGGATGCAGCGGCGCATAGCCTCTTTCTCTACGTCGTGATAGTAACGACTGATCAGTGCTTTCTTTTCTGCCAGTTCTTCGTCGCTCAACGTAGCTTTGAACTCTTCGCAGATGGCATCGAATGCATCTTGACGCTCGTGTTTGTTGTGGTTGCCCGAAGCTGCTATGGCATAAACCTTGTCGTAGCAAGCAGCGTGAACAGCTTTGCGCAGCTCTTCGTCGTTGGTGTCGTGGCAATATTCGCGTTTCACTGTTTTGCCTACCGCTTCGGCAAGTTCCATCTGTGCTTTGCAATGAACCTTGATGGCTTCGTGAGCCACTTTCATCGCTTCTAGCAGATCAGCTTCTGACGTTTCGGCCATTTCGCCTTCTACCATCATGATGTTATCATAGGTAGCTGCAACCATGATATCCATGTCTGCCAAGGCGTATTGTTCTATAGTAGGATTGATAACGAACTTTCCGTCGATACGTGCTACACGTACTTCAGAGATGGGTCCGTTAAAAGGAATATCGGATACGGCAAGTGCTGCAGATGCGGCAAGTCCGGCCAATGCATCGGGCATATCAACACCATCAGATGAGAACAGGATGATGTTTACAAACACTTCTGCGTGATAATTATCGGGGAATAGGGGGCGGAGGGCACGGTCTACCAAGCGGCAGGTTAGGATTTCATTGTCTGATGCTCTTCCTTCTCTTTTGGTGAAACCACCGGGGAAGCGGCCGAATGCGGAATACTTCTCTTTGTACTCTACCTGTAAAGGCATGAAATCAGTTCCGGGAACTGCGTCTTTAGCGGCACAAACAGTAGCAAGCATCATGGTGTTACCCATGCGAAGCATTACAGAACCATCTGCCTGTTTTGCCAACTTTCCCGTTTCGAGTGTGATGGTTCTGCCATCACTCAACTCGATTGTCTTAACAATTGGGTTAATCATAAAAAATTGTTTTTTCTAAATTTTCTTTCAAAATTCCTGCAAAGATATACAATTCTCATACTAAATTGGTGGGAATGAGATAAAAAGTTAGCCATCAGCCTGATTTTTTAGTTTTTAGGGCGAAGAAGAGTGCAAAATGCTTTGACTAATCTCGAAAAGAACTATATTTGCAGCTCGAAAAAACAACAAAATATGAAAAAGATAACTTTGGTAGCTTTTGTCGCTCTTGCAGTGAGTGCGTGTAATTCGGGTCCTCAATTTAAAGTTAATGGCGAAGTGTCGGGAGCCGATGGGAAAACGCTCTATTTAGAGGCTTCTGGATTGGAAGGCGTTACGCTGCTTGACTCAGTTAAACTAAAAGGTAACGGTTCATTCAGCTTTAAGAAAGCGCGCCCCGAGGCTCCCGAGTTCTATCGACTGCGCGTGGATGAAAAGGTTATTAACTTTGCAGTAGATTCTACCGAAACCATTCAAATCGATGCTCCTTACGTCGATTTTGCTACAGCTTATACCGTTGAAGGTTCTGATAACAGTGCCAAGATAAAGGAGCTGACGATTAAACAGACCAATTTGCAGAAAAATGTAGATGCATTAATTCAGACGGTTCGTGCCAATAAGCTTTCGCCTACCGCTTTCGAAGATAGTCTCGCTGTGTTGTTGAACAACTACAAAAATGAGGTGAAAATCAACTACATCTTTGCTGCGCCCAATACATCGGCCGCATACTTTGCACTGTTTCAAAAACTAAACGATTACCTGATTTTCGATCCGTTGAACAACAAAGACGATGTGAAGTGTTTTGCAGCCGTGGCTACCAGTCTGAATAACTTTTATCCTCATGCCAACCGCTCAAAGAATCTTTATAATATTGTTATTAAAGGTATGAAAAACACACGCACTCCTCAGCAGAGAACAATCGAGTTGCCCGAAGATAAAATCGTTGAAACGGGCCTTATTGATGTTAGTTTGCGCGATATAAAAGGGAATGTACGTAAATTGTCTGACTTGAAAGGTAAAGTAGTGCTGCTCGATTTCTCTGTTTTCCAAACCCAAACCGGTGCGCCTCATAACCTGATGCTACGCGAGCTCTATAATGAATATGCTGCGCAAGGATTCGAAATTTACCAAGTTTCGCTAGATGCCGATGAGCACTATTGGAAAACAACGGCCGATAATCTCCCTTGGATTTGTGTTCGTGATGGAAATGGCGTTTACTCGTCCAATGCTGCCGTGTATAATGTTAAGCAGCTGCCAGCTTACTTCTTGATCAACCGCAATAACGAGTTGAGTGCTCGTGGAGAAGATGTGAAAGATTTGAGCGCAACCATCAAGTCGCTACTTTAAGTAGTTCTAAATTAGTCTACATTTCATTAAATGTGTTGCATAGCATTGGTTTTTGCTTGACGCGTATCAGATAATAACCTATCTTTGCATCCAGATTATAGAAAAGAGGGTTCCAACATGGCTTATGTTGGAATTCTTTTTTGTTTTATATGACCATAAAAATAAAAGGAGGAAAACATCATGGCTTATATGTCAGAAGAAGGTTACAAGAAATTACTCGCGGATCTCCGAGAACTGGAAACAGTGGAGCGTCCCAAAATCTCTGCTGCAATTGGCGAAGCACGCGACAAAGGCGATCTTTCGGAGAATGCAGAGTACGATGCAGCAAAAGAAGCTCAAGGGATGCTTGAGATGAAGATCAATAAACTGAAAATGATTATCGGAGATGCGAAAATCATCGATGAGTCGAAACTACAAACTGATTCAGTGCAGATTCTGAACAAGGTAGAACTGAAGAATACGAAAAATGGGATGAAAATGACCTATACGATCGTATCCGAAAGTGAAGCCGACCTAAAGGCAGGTAAGATCTCAATCAACACGCCCATTGCTCAGGGTTTACTGGGTAAGAGGGTGGGTGATGTGGCAGACATTCGCGTGCCTCAAGGTGAAATCCACTTGGAGGTAATGGATATTTCATTTTAACACAAAGGCAAGACTCTGTATGGAGCTTGCCTTTATTTATATAAGAATGTGTTATGGCAACAATATTCAGTAAAATTATCGCAGGCGATATTCCCTGCTACAAGGTAGCTGAAGACGATCAGTTCTTTGCCTTCCTTGATATTAACCCGTTGGTGAAGGGGCATGTGCTCGTTGTGCCCAAACAAGAGGTTGATTATATATTCGATTTGAATGATGAGGTACTGGCAGGCATGCATCTGTTTGCGAAGACGGTGGCTACTGCCATTGCCGAGGTTATACCTTGCAAACGTGTTGGTGTAGCAGTGATGGGGCTTGAAGTGCCACATGCGCATATTCACCTGATTCCCATTAATAAAGAATCGGATATGGTGATCTCTAACCCGAAGCTAAAACTGACGAATGAAGAGTTTACCGCCATAGCTGCAATGATCAATAAGGTGTGGCAGCTACAACAGCGATAAATCCTTCGTTTTATAACCTGTGATGAAAAAATAAAAGGGTATCTCGACGCGTCGAGATACCCTTTCCTCGTTTAACTAAAATCTTTCTTTAAATATAATCGTCACCCAGTCTCATCTGTGTGTCGTTCACATATTTACGGATGGTGTGCTCTTCGTCTTTCTTGCAAATGAGCAATACGTTATCCGACTCGGCTATTAGATAACCATCCAGTCCATCGATAACAGCGAGTTTGCCTTGCGGCAACACCACGATATTGTTACGGCTATTGTATGTAAGTGCCTCGCACTTAAGCATGACGTTGTTCTCATCATCTTTAGGCGAAAGCTCATAAAGAGAGCCCCAGGTTCCTAAGTCAGACCACCCAAAGTCGCCTAGTGATACGTAAACATTGTCTGCCTTTTCCATAATGCCGAAGTCAATTGACACATTGGGGCAAGCAGGAAAGTTTTCTTCAATAAACGCTTTCTCTGCTGGTGTACTGTATATCTCTTTCCCGGGCATTAGCTTGGCCGCGAGTTCCGGGAGTAATGCCTCTACTGCGTTGATGATGGAGTTTACATTCCATAAAAAGAGACCCGAATTCCAATAAAACTCACCACTTTCCAGAAACACCTTAGCTAACTCCAGTTCCGGTTTTTCGGTAAAGGTCTTTACTTTATAAAAGTTTTCGGCCTCTTTGTCTGCGATTTGAATATATCCATAGCCCGTTTCGGGACGGTTGGGCTTGATGCCAAGTGTTAACAATTTATCCGATTGTGCCACGAATTGCATCCCCTTACCAATGGCTTCGAGAAATTCGTCTTCTTTTAAAATCAAATGATCAGAAGGAGCTACTACGATGTTGGCTTTAGGGTTGAGTGCGCGGATATGATAAGAAGCCCAAGCAATGCAAGGGGCTGTATTTCGTCTGGCCGGTTCCAATAGGACTTGTTCAGGGTTTAACTCGGGGAGTTGTTCTTTTACAAGATCGGCATACATTGCATTGGTTACGATAAATATGTTCTCTGTTGGAATGACTTTGTTGAATCGATCGAACGTTTGTTGCAGTAGCGAACGTCCTGTACCGAAGAAGTCGAGAAACTGTTTAGGCAATGTCTTGCGGCTAAAAGGCCAGAATCGGCTACCGATGCCGCCTCCCATAATTACGCAATAATTATCTTTACTTGTCATGATAGAGACTGTTTTAAAAGTTTCTGCTAAAGTACGCTTTTCTCTCCGAACGCAGAAGTATTTTTGCTAAGTTTTCTTCTTTTTTTTATTAAAACGCTTGTGGGTTTAGAAAAAAGCTATATCTTTGCACCGCATTTAAGGACAACGCCCAGATGGCGGAATCGGTAGACGCGCTGGTCTCAAACACCAGTGGATTCACTTCCATCCCGGTTCGATCCCGGGTCTGGGTACT
>JAGOOC010000024.1:0-16169 GCA_017992695.1 Bacteroides sp.
GGTGCGGACCATCGCCAAGTTTAAGTAAGGCAAGCCGACGGGCCTCATCGGTCAGTCCCAAACAGGCTGCCAAGATATAGTCCTGCTTCCACCCATCGTGGCTGCGGAACTTCACTGCATCAGGATCGTGCAGGTAAGTATTGCGTGCTACCTCCAGCCCCTCTTTGCCCACTCCGTAGATGCGCCACGGAAATACAGGGTAGAGTTGCGGAGTTTCCGTGTTATTGATGCGTTCCCACGCCTTCGCAGGGGCAATCATCTGTCGGCCATCCAGCTTGCGAAACGGTAGTGGAGGAATGGTTTCGGCCATCTTTAGCCAAGTGCTATCTGTGGGTTGTTTCACGGTGCTACCGATTTGCTTCGTCACCGTGCGTTGATATGTTTCGAGCACAGTGCGCAAGGCAGCTATGGTGCTTGATGCGTTGTTGGTCATCTTGTACGTTTCGCAAGCCGATCCGGGGAAGAGGATTAAATGCCCCTCTCCATCCAGTGCTTTGCGACCGCGACGGGTGGCCAGATAGCGGTAGTGCTCGTCAAAAAACCGTAGCGAACTCTCTATCAGTGGCACGTAACGGTCAATGTCGGCATTAGCATAACTATGCGTTTCGAGTATCATTTGGCAAAATTCAAGTACCGTATCCCATTCATATTCGAGCCAAGCGTTGTACTCCATGCCACGATCAAACCAGTCGGGACGCTTGTAGCCATACTCGGCAGGATTGGGCAGCCCAAAATTCTCTATCTGCTCCACAAAGCAAGCACCACCATGCCCCCAGTAGGTTTCGCTGCGCAGCTCGGCATTGCGAAGCATGCGCAAGTAGAAGTCAAACTGTGCAGGCATCATGTCGGCATCACCGCTTTTCAGCATAGGCCAGTACACGAGGCGTTGGTTCTGTGCGGTCATCGTTCCTCCGCCCCACTTTCGATAGTCGGGCGTGAAGGCTTGTTTCTCATCCACGAAACAGGGGTCGAAGGTAAATAGTCCGCCATTGAACTTGGTAGGCGTGCTGCCATAGGCATTGCATCCCAACATATAGCGAAAGAGAGTATAGTTGCGTACAATTGACTCTGCCTGGCTACCGGCAGGTACTTCAATGAAACTGCGTTGCCAAAAAGCATTCCACCATTGGCGTGTTTGCTGTTTGTTGTGCTTGGCGTCTATAGTCGCACAAGTGCGATTTAACCCCTGCTTCCATTGGTCGATACGAGCTGTTTGCTCGGTATGCAAGACAATGCGGAGTTGCTGCTTGCGCATAGGTACAGGCGAGTGGAAATGCCAGGCACGATAATCGGTACCTGCATACGTGCCATCGGTAGTGCCCTTATAGGTCAGTCCGTCGGTAAGCAGACACCCCCCGAAGGTGAGTTGCGCCAGCGGATTCATCAGCTGCGACTTCACCCCGTCAAGCCCTTGCTGCGCAACGGCAAAGTCGAAGACCGTTTGTGCCGGGTTGCGATGAAAGAAAACAAGTTGTCCGTTCTTTACCGCAATGCTGTCTGCGGTGGTCAGTGTGCCCTTGGGTGGGGCCCATTTATAAGAACCTTGCTGCCCCTCGCCTTTGCGTATCTCGCGGTTGCGGTATCGCCAGTTTTCGTATGATAACATTGTTGTCGCAGCCGTGCGATTCACTATCTCCACATGCACTACGGGGCGAAACACATCGACCCACAGTTGCACAGTAGTGCCACCACACGCTACTTCCACATACCCATCGTTGAGTTTCAGCTCCTGACGGAAGATTGGTTGCTTGCTTGCAACACTCTTCAAAGAGACAGCATTTTTTTCGCTTATAGGGTTATTCGTAGAAGCAGTTACCTTGTTATTCGTAGTTGTATTTACAAGTTTCAAGCGAAAACGCCCCTGCTTCAATTGTGTACTATTGGCATCGAACGTACCACTACGGCTTACATAGAAGAGCAGATCGCCATCCTCTACCCATACGTTCAATCCGATGTCTCCCCCTCCGCAGGGCATCGACTCGGACGAGTTGCGGCTCGGCGTCGTCCACACTACTTGGGTGGCAGAAGCCGTGCTGCAAAAAAGAAGAAAAAGAATAAATAGTTGCTTCATTGAAATATTTATTTTAGTTACTCTGTACTTGGCGTAAATGAGTCGCTTCGGAATGAGCTCACAGGCAGTCCGTCGCTAAACACATCACCCTCTACATAGTTATCAAACGCATAGCGCACTGCCACCGGCTGTTTCACGGCATCGCTCTTAACATACATCTTGCTGCGCACAATCCAAGCCCGTGCCGGATGAAACACTTTATCAGCTCCTGCCACGCTAAACAGCTTCGACTCGAAGCTATTCTTCCCCGTAATCCACATAGGTGCACGCTCAAAGCTCACAATGACCGTGTCGCCCTTTACTTCCATCTCTTTATAGTAGGGACTTTCGCCGTTGATCCCCTTTACTCCATAAGTTTTGCTCAGTGCTAGTAACGCCAGTCGCTCGCCTGCGGTTTGTTTTTGAGCAGGGTGTATGCCCTTCTCCATTCCTGCATCCAGCAGCACCGCCATGCCCGTGTTCGGCACCTTTTGTTCTACCTTTGCCTGCGCTTCACGCAGGTAGGCCGAGTTGATGACCGGCTTTCCCTTTTCCGTGATCAACGCATACTCATAAGGGGCTATCTGGCAGTAGTAGAACGGAAAATCGCCCTGTTTCCACTCTGCGCGCCACCCGTTGATAAGAGCGCTGAACATATCGGCATAGGTGTGTGCGCGGTTGCAGTTGTCCTCGCCTTGATACCAGATGACACCACGCATGGTCATGCCGATAAGTGGATGCAGCATGCCGTTATAGAGCGCGGTGGGTGTACGGTTTTTCGAGACGATGTCGGCTTTTGTCTTCGGGAGGCGTGCGTCCGGAAAGGCGCGCAACCAGTCGGCTCTCATCCACGCTTCGCACGCCGAGCCGCCCCATGCGGCTACGACCAGCCCAACAGGTACGTCAGTAACCTCGTTCACCAACCGCCCAAAGTAGTAAGCGGTAGCACTGAAATCGGCTACCGACTCGGGTGTGGCCTCCTGCCAACTACCCGTTACATCAGTTTGCGGATCGATGGTCGATGTACGCTTCACAGTAAATAGCCTGATGCGAGGATTCTTGCTCCGCAGCAAGTCCATATTGGCGTTGGCTACCGGTTGGTTTTTGAATCCCTTCATGGGCATTTCCATGTTGCTCTGCCCCGAGCACAGCCACACCTCGCCCACCAGCACGTTGTTCAGCGTAGTGCGCTCTCCATCGTCAAAGGTCAGTTTGTAAGGGCCTCCTGCGGGGGGAGTCGATACACTTATTTTCCATGCCCCCTCGCTGTTGGCGGTGGTTTTATACTTCTTTCCGTCCCAACCGGTGGTTACAGTTACGCCCTTTAGCGGTGTTGCTTTTCCCCACAGGTTGGCTTGAGTTTGTTGTTGCATCACCATGCCATCGGCAAAGATGGCAGGTAGCTTCACTGCTGCCGAAGCGCTAATGGAGGTAAGCATCAGTGCCACAGTAAGCAAAGCGTGTTTCAGGTTATTCCTATTCATTGTTCTTATGAGGTTTGTTTGTTGAAAAGTTGGTTTGCTCGTTAATCACTTGGTTGTTTATTGCAGACTTGCTTTGTTCGTTATTGATTGAGCTTTACTCGTTTGAGGTTGGAATTGGCTCGTTAGTGACAAAGGGCCAAGAAGTCCTGCCGGAAGCAGCACATCCTCCTTCATGCGGTAGTTGCCGTTGGTCCAGATGCCCTCGAAAGGTGCTTTCCCTTTGGCTGCACCGCTCAGTGCATTTGCCCAAGTGTTGGTCACCTCTATTTCGAGACGGTTCATGCCGGATTTCAGGGCAGCTGTAATCTCTACTCGATAAGGGGCTGTCCACACCGTACCACAATCTACACCGTTAACGGTGACGGTTGCCACATCTGCCACCTTGCCCAAGTTCAAGAAGATGCGCCCTTCACTCTTTGACTTGTACTCAAAGTGAGTAAGGTAACGTGCTGTGCCCGAGTAGTACTTAACCTTATCGTCAGCCTCCTTGCTCCAATCAAAGAGCGTGGAACACTCCACGGTTTTTGCGGTGGAAACGAAAGAAACAGTGTATGAAGTCACGCTAAGCGGTTGGGTTTGGTCGCTCGCAGCACCAATAGCTACTACTGCTTGTGGCTTGCCGGCAGCACTGCATTTATCTGCACAAGCAGTACACTTGGCGGCAAGTGAGCACGCAGCTTTTTCAAATACAATAAAGGTCGATTCGTTGGGTTCAAGGGTTAGGGTTACCTCGGTGCGTCCGTTTGCTGTGACATAAGCAAGGTTCGTCTCCACTTCTCCCGTCATTGGGTTCCAGCGTTCGGCACGCTTGCCGTCCACACGCAAGCTGGCTGTAAACGTACGCCTCTCCTCGCGTTGATTGGCTATGAAGTACACGTCTGCCTCCTTGCCACGACGGTGTGTCCAAGCAATGTCTTCGGGCACTATCACGTCACGCGCTACCCCGTAGGCAGCAAAATCATCGGCTGTATAGGGCAACTGCGGAATCACCACCCCTGCCTTTCTAAACTCCTCAATGCGTGCTTGCACTTGAGACGATAGCGGCAGGCTGTCGGGACTCATAGGTCTGGGAAGCGGTAGTACTAACACCCCGTAACTGGCGCCACCTGGCAGCGTGATGCGCCCGTCTTTTACCTGAGCCAAGCGCAACAGTGCGTCACGATTAAAAGAGTCGTAGGCATAGCCACGCAAAGGGTTCACCCACTTTTCGGGATCGGCCATGTTGGCAGAGTGGGTTACTCCCACAGGGCGAACACGCAACGGTTGCCCCACGTTGGCCAACCTTGTGCGCTCGCTCTGCACCCGTTCTTCTCCGAAGATGCCGGGCAGCGAGGGTACCAACCGATGGGGAAGAATGGAGCGACGAGGCATCTCCTCTCCGGTGAATACGGCAATATCCGTTACCGGATGTCCATACTGCAACAACGCTTGGCAGCGAGTGGCGTAACTCACCAGTGCCGGTGCGCCTTTCTGCCACCACGTTTGGTCGCGCTGAAAGAAAAGACCGATTCCATCGAGCGTCATGCCGGGTTTACGATCCATCCAAGGGTTGTGCACGTATACGTGAAAGAATAACTTATTGATGCCCAGCGCATAGTTGCGGTCGAGCAGTGCTTTGAGCATGGCAGGGTGTTCGTTCCACGTTCCGCGTAGTTGGGTAAAACCTTCGGCTTGTATCAGGTTCTTGCCATAGATGTGAGCACCGCTCACGGCATCAAGCATATCGTTGAGTTTGTCGTGCGTGGGACTATCGAGCCAGAACTCACCCATCGGGCGGTTTACCTTTTGGTAATGCAACAGTCCGTCGCCTACCATGGTGGGGGCCACACACTCGGCCGATGTTTCGCAGTCGTATTGACGTGCTGCATCGGCAAGTACAGTATAAAACACATCGACTGTGAGTTCCGAGATGGTGGTGCGCACATCGCGCAGTATATCCTCACTGCGAGCTGCACTCTCCATGGGGACGCCTGCTAGCAAAGGCAGGTAGGGCATCAGGCTGTATCCCCGGCGACGTTCAAACTCTGCAGCAAAGTTAGAACTCCAGTTTTGGCTGCCACACTCCCAGCTATCTACGTGCATGTATTTGAGTACCCGATGTGCCAACGCAGGATCTGTTTGAGCAAACGCTTGTGCGAACCAGTTATCAAACTGCTTGCGCACCGTTGCCCGATCAAACTTGTTACACTCCAATCCGCGGCCACCACCACCGGTGGCGTTTCTGTGACCTGTAGAAGTATGCCCCATGCGCAACAACTTCCAGTTGCCCCGAGGCAACCGGGCGGTGAGCACCCCGTTTTTCATCGACCCGGTGAGGTTAATGATCTGTTGAGGTTGCACACAATCTGCCTTGCCCACTTCGGTTTCGGGGGTACGATGCGCTACGCGCCACACCAATCCGGCTTTGCCCTCCCACTGATTGAGACGAGCCTCTTGGTGCAGGCGTAATTGCCTGATCTTTAAATTCGGTTTCCACTTGGCAGCATCCATGTCCTCGCTACCCGGTTCGCTCCCCTCGGGCGTCCAGTAGAAACGGAAGTAGCGTGCTGTGGTGGCAGGAATGCTGTGAGTCGACTGTTCATCGGTGTTTTGCCACCCTTGTCGGGCAGGCACAAGCTGTTTTACGAAACGGTAGTTCACCCCGTCGTCACTTGCCATCACGCGCAAGCGGTGTGCTTGATAGTTATTACCATCGAGCACTACTTCTACATTGCGGCAGGTAAAGGGTTCGGCATATTCGTACTCCATGTAGCAGGGATACGATGAGCGTATCACCCCTTTAGCATCTACATTGACTGCCTTGTCGGGTTCTGCCATCTGCTCCCCGGGCAGGGTGTTTACGCAGGTCATTCGGTAAGGAGCTTCGTCTACTGTTCCATCGGCAGGCAGTGCCAGTAGAGCAATATCTTCGTAATAACCTTCGTTGGCTTCGGGGTGTTGCAGCTGCAGGTTTTTTATCTTTCCTCCTCGAACAATGGTGTCAGTCCAAACCACCTTCTGCATCGACTCCTTAGGCGATATCCACGGACCGCCTGCCAAGGCAAAGCCGTCGCAGATGTGCATGCCCAGTTGCAGCCCCAGCCTATCGGCTTCGGCCATGCTGTGGTGCACCATCTTCCACCATTCGGGAGATAGTTGTTCAATCTTTCCGCCATATTCGGTACCTTGCGTGGTGCTTTTAATGGGCATCAGGTATGCTCCACCCAGTCCGGCATGTTTCATGGCTTCCAAATCGGCAGTGATGCCTTGGGTCGATACAGCTCCAAACATCCAGTACCAAAAAGTCCACGGACGCGCCTCAGCAGTAGGTTTTAGAAATTGTTCACGAAGCGTTTGTTGTGCTGTCGAGGCATTGGTAGCACTCAGTAGCACAAATAGTAGCAGCAGTTTGCGCAATGTTCTGTTTATCATTCTTTAGGGTTTATCTATATTGTATATATACATATAGAAGACGATAAACAGAGACTTTTGTACTCAACTTAACGGTTGAGAGGGTGGTTAGATGCACTCTCTTCTACATACTTGGAGTGAAATGTAGAACAGAGAGTGCTTCGCCTTGGAGTCAATAATTCGCCCTAAACTGAGATTTAGTTTCGCTTAATTGTAAAATCGGTTACCCCCAACAAATTATAGGCTTGCAAGAGTGCTTCATCGTCATCAGAGATAATAAGCAGTTTATCGTGTTCTTTGAGTACGGTTTGCCCTTTGGGAATAAAGTAATTATCACCGCGCTTGACCATCACCACAAGGGTGTGATCGGGTAAACGTAGATCCATCAGTTTTTTGCCATGCAGCAGCACCTCGGGGGTGATGTCTATCTCGCTCATGGCACTCTTTATCTCGTCGGGGAGCTCGATGCCTATTTCATTTTTACGTTTGGGTTGGCCAATGAGGTCGAGCCATCCCGCAACTTGGGTAACCGTGGTGCCTTGTATCAGAAGCGAAAGGATGGTAATGAAGAACACGATATTAAACATAGTACCTGCATTCTCAATGCCGGCAATTAAGGGATAAGTGGCAAAAATAATGGGTACAGCTCCTCTCAGCCCAACCCAAGAGATGTAAAGTTTGCCTTTGAAGGTAAAGTTTTTAAAAGGGAGCAAACAGAGAAGCACACTAACAGGGCGAGCCACAATAATCATAAAAAATCCTACAATCAACCCCATAGGGGCAATAGGCAATAGTTCGTGAGGGTTAACAAGGAGCCCAAGGGTAAGGAACATCACGATTTGCCACAACCAAGCAAAGCCGTCGAAAAAGGTAAGAAGGTTTTTTTTGTATACAATATTGGAGTTACCCACTACAAGCCCTGCAATGTATACTGCTAAGTATCCGTTTCCATGGCACATGGTGGTGGCCGAAAACGTGAAGAAAGCCGTAGTTAGGAGCAGTATAGGATAAAGTGACTCGTTGACAATATTGATGTGGTTGATGAGGAAAACTGCCAACTTGCCCAACAAGAACCCTGCCAGCGCACCCACCGAAAGCTGAAGAAACAGCATAAGGATGGCATCCTTTACATCCATACCGCCCATCTGAATGTAGGCAATGAGGAGCAGTGTAAGCATATAGGCCATCGGGTCGTTACTACCACTTTCTAACTCGAGCGTGGGGCGCAAGCGTTGCTTTAAATGAACGCCTTTGCTTCGAAGAATGGAGAAGACCGAGGCAGAGTCGGTAGAGGACATAACGGCTGCCAAGAGCATGGATTCGGGCAGCGTGAGCAGTTCACGACTCATGATAAAAAACGAGCAGTAATAGATGAAACCACCGGTAAGCAAGGTGGTAAGCAACACGCCAAGGGTGGCCAGCACAACACCTTGCACGGCAATGGGCTTAACCTCGCTCATTTTTGTATCCATACCGCCCGAGAAGAGGATGATGCTCAAAGCGAGTATACCGATAAACTGAGCAGTGTCGGGATTGCTGAACTGAATGCCCATGCCGTCGCTGCCAAAGAGCATACCGACGCCTAAGAACAACAACAGGGCAGGAAGCCCGAAGCGATAGCCGGCCTTGCCGGCACAGACACTGAAGAAGAGAAGTACAGAGGCTATTAGCAGAATGCCCTCTGCGCTGTGTAATATTTCTAAATCATGGAACATTGGTCATACTATTTTAAATAAATATTTCTATTCTAAACTTTTCTATTATCGTTATAAATCTTTCACTTCATTAAGCTCGACCAACTTGTTTACAATGGCGTAGATGGTTAAACCTGCCGCGCTATGTATCTGTAGTTTCCTGCTAATGTTTCGCCGGTGTGTAATGACGGTATGAATGGAGAGAAAGAGTTTTTCGGCTATCTCGCGGTTGGTCATCCCCTTGACCACGCAGACCACAATCTCTTTTTCGCGCTGGCTAATGAGCTCCGGACCTTCGCCCGGATCGGCAGGAGCGATGTCTTGCCAAACATTCATCTTTGCTCCGAGCACCTCGGAGTGATCAAAAATAGAGATGGAGTCATCGTACTTGCTAAGCAAGGCAGTGTCGATAAAGGAGCTAACCAACGCCACCACTTTGATTTGTTTGCCGGCCGTTTCTTCGCGAAAGCGAACCACGTCGAAATAGTTGCCAAAGGCAGGGTTCACAATCAGTACATCGGGGCAGTGCGACCGCAAACAGTCACTGAGAGCCTCGACAGAGAGTAGCTCGACGGGCTGAACCTTGAAGTTGGGTAGTCGCTTAAGCGTAGCTACCAATCCGCTACGGATAATAACAGCGGTTTCGGCAATCGCTATGCGAATGGTTTCGTGATTATTCATGGTTGTGTATCCTCCTCTCGAGCTTGAGAATAGCAGGAACAAACAAGAGGTCTTCTACCTGAGAATGCAGCTCGAGTTCCTCTTCGCAAACATATATATCAAAGAGCGCTGCATGAAGCAGGTAGTTGGACGCTGTCGAGGGGCAGTATCTGATGATAATATTCTTAAGTTCAGTGAGCCGCTCGCCCACTTGATCGTGGTGCTTAGAGAACGTACTGATTTGGTAATTCTTACGCACCTTTCCTTGCAGCAGCGCATCAACGTAATTGAACACCGTTTGGTTTTCGTACTCCATATGCTCGCGCACGGCTTGCATGTATCCGTCAAAGAATTTGAGGATAAGGAATGAGACATCGCTCTGGGAACTATCGAGCGCTTCGAGTAGTTTTCGCCGGATGGCAGGCAGACTGAAGTCGAGAAAGTAGGTGTGCGCCCGGCGCAGGTAGTCGACCAACGCAGGGATAGAGAGATTGTCGTGCTCGTCGGTGTTCATACGCGAGAACCCCTCGGCCATGAAGTTGGCCACCACCAAGAAGGTTTGACAATCGACCCCGTTCATCCGGCACGTCTCTTGCACTGTTTTTCCACCAAAGCCCAATGAAATACCAAAACGACTCATCACTTGCAGTAAAGAGTAGTTATCGCCAATGAGATCCATCATCTTATCGGTCGATTTATATCTTTGTAATTGATCCATTGATAGCTGTTATTTTAGTTGTGTATGCAAAGAAACGAATTTATTGGAATATTTGCAATCATTATTAATAGGTATTTTCTTAACAAGTCGTGGAGCATTTATGTTCGGTAGCAGTTAGGCAGTAAAAAAAGGATCGAAAGAGGGAAGTTCTGCAATAAATTTACTATTTTTGCAGACATGATCGAATTAGCACAACATATAGAAGTATTATTATTAGAGAACGATTGCGTTATCGTGCCTAATTTTGGTGGCTTTGTTGGCCACTATTCCTCTGCTATGAGGGTGGAGGGCGAGAGTCTGTTTGTTCCACCTACCCGCACAATAGGATTCAACCCTCAGTTAAAGTTGAACGATGGCGTATTGGTGCAATCGTACATGACGCTATACGATACCAACTTCTCGGATGCTGTAAAACGAATTGACAAAGAGGTGAGCACACTGATGGCTACCTTGCACGAAGATGGTAAAGTAGACTTGGGTAACATCGGCGAAGTGCGCTACACCATGCGTGATACGTATGAGTTTATCGCTTATGATAATAAGATTACTACCCCTTATTTATACGGGCTCGATTCATTTAAAATGGAAGAACTCTCGGTGTTGAAACAACCGAAAGAAAGAATATTGGTTCCGGTAGTGCTGAAAGAGAAAAAGAGCTACGAGATTCGTGTAAATCGTGCTTTCCTGCGCCATACGGTGGCAGTTATTGCTGCGATTGCTCTGTTTTTTGCCCTGTCGACTCCGATAGAAAATACGTATATTGAAAAGGATAATTATGCTCAATTGCTACCGGCAGATCTGTTCGAGAGGATAGAGAAAAGATCGGTGACTACAATACCTGTGGTGGTTAGACCAATCACGGTGCGAGAGATCAAAGTACCTAAAGCGGAAGCTGCGCCTGCTGCTGCATCGACTACAACAGATGCCGCACCCACCATAACCGATGCTACTGCTGCATCCAACACATCTGCTCCGGCATCAAGAAACTATCACGTTATTGTAGCCGCTGGCGTTGCACTAAAAAACGCGGAAACACTGGCAGCAGAGCTCAATAAACAAGGCTTTGCAGATGCGAAAGTACTACACAGTGATGGAAAAATCAGGGTGAGCCTCATGGCTTTTTCTACCAACGAAGAAGCAACTAAAGAATTGCTGAAACTGAGAAAAAACGAAGCATACCAAAATGCTTGGCTGTTAGCTAAATAAAAAATATGAAGAGAATTTTATGTCCGAAATGTGAGAACTACATTTCATTTGATGAGACGAAATATAGCGAAGGCCAGTCACTGGTGTTTGTATGTGAACACTGCAATAAACAATTCAGTATTCGTTTGGGAAAGAGCAAGGTAAAGGCGCTTCGCAAAGAGGAGAATCTCGAAGAAGAAATTCGCAACGAAGAGTTTGGCTGTGTGATGGTGATTGAAAATATATTTGGTTTTAAGCAAGTGCTTCCTTTGCAAGAAGGAGATAACATCATTGGTCGCCGTTGTGTGGGCACAGTCATTAATGCACCTATCGAGAGTAGCGACATGAGCATGGATCGCAGACACTGCATCATCAATGTGAAACGAAACCAACAGGGCAAGCTTATCTACACCCTGCGCGATGCACCGAGTCTTACCGGAACTTTTTTAAAGAATGAGCTGTTAGGCGAGAAAGATCGTATTCGCATTGAAGACGGAGCGATTATTACAATCGGAGCTACTTCCCTGATACTTCGCGAAGCAGAGTAGCGTTTGCTTGCATTCCCATCTATATGTATGAGGGAACACCTTGCCATGAGTGGCACACGCTGAAGGTAGCTTTTTCCCATCTATATGCATGGAGAAACACCCCTGCCATGGATGATAAAGCAAGGTGAAGCAAGGAGCTGCAAAAAGAATAAAGCATAGCGGTTATTTATACTAAAACTGTATCATTGTTTAGTATAAATAACCGCTATGCTTTTATCCTAACAAGTGGCTCTAAAGAAGAGTTAGAGGATTCCTTTGACAGTTTCCATCATCCCTTTTTCTTGAATAGAATCTAAGTTCGCTTTTACAGCATCGGTAAGCCCTTGAATATTATTCAGGTTTTCTCCCCAGATAAACTCAGCAGCAAGCACACCTTCGGCTACGTTACGGGTGCATCCTGTTGCCCAAAGGTCGTTCAGCAGAGTCATAATTTCGGGGGCATCGTTGGGAGTAATCGCGGCACCATCGGCACGTACACCGCCTTTATAGTAAGTGATGATGGCAGCCAAGCCAAGCACCAATCCTTTGGGAAGTTCGCCTTTGCGGGCCAAATAGGTTTTCAATCCGGGCAGGTCGCGCGTTTCGTATTTAGGAAAAGAGTTCAGCATAATGCTGGTTACCGCATGGTCAACAAATGGATTGTTGAAGCGTTCCAATACATCTTCGGCAAATTTCTTGAGCTCGTCTTTGGGCAGATTCAGCGTCTCCATCAACTCATCAAACATCACCTTGTGAATGAACTTACCGATAACTTCGTGCTGACAAGCGTCGCGTACAATATCGATACCTGCTAAGTAGGCTACCGGAGAGAGCACCGTATGGGGGCCGTTTAGCAAAGTCACTTTGCGTTCGTGGTATGGAGCCTCTGAAGGTACGAACAATACGTTTAAGCCGGCTTTATCGGCAGGGAACTCTTTGGCTATCTCTTGTGGAGCTTCAATAACCCACAGGTGAAAGATCTCGGCCTGAACGACAAGGTTGTCATCATACTGCAATTTCTCTTTGATGGAAACAATATCCTTGCGAGGAAATCCGGGAACAATACGATCGACCAGCGTAGCATAAACTCCGCATGACTCTTCAAACCAAGTTTTAAATTCTGCACCCAGATTCCACAGATCAATGTACTGATAGATGGTTTCTTTCAGTTTGTGTCCGTTCAAGAAGATGAGCTCGCAGGGGAAGATGATGAATCCTTTGCTTGTATCGCCATTAAACGTTTTAAAACGATGATGTAAAAGCTGAGTCAGCTTGCCGGGAAACGAAGAGGCAGGCGCATCATCGAACTTGCAGGAAGGGTCGAAAGTGATGCCTGCTTCGGTGGTGTTAGAGAGAACAAAACGCATCTCGGGTTGCTCGGCCAACTTCATGAACGCCTCATGTTGGGTGTACGGATTAAGCGAACGACTAATAACGTCGATCAACGTTAGGTCATTCACCACCTCGCCTTTATCCAATCCTTGAAGGTTTACATGATAGAGATCATCTTGTGCTTTCAACAGATCTACCATTCCATTTTCAATGGGTTGAACAACGACTACACTACTGTTGAAGTCGGTTTTCTGGTTCATGTTGTAGATTATCCAATCTGCAAACGCACGCAAAAAATTTCCTTCGCCAAACTGGATAATGCGCTCCGGACGCTGTGTCTTAAGAGCAGTCTCTTTGTTTAATACTTTCATTTTTTCTTAATTATAAAATAGTTATTATGCAAATTCGAAGTAATATTCGATGTTTTCTTTCATTAAAATATCTATGGGCATATACTTGATGGGGGCCACGGTTTTCTTAAAAACCATATGGTCGCACAAGGCTTTGATGCCACAATAACCTTGTAGGGCCGGACGTTGTCCGATTAAGTAATTAACTTGTCCCGTTTGAAGCAGTGCTACGTTATCTTTGAGCAAATCATATCCTACCAATCGATTCATAGTTCTGCCCGTTTTCTTCAAAAAGTCACCTACCTGATAAACGCGAGAGTTAAACACCACACCCAAAGTTGCTTTAGGATGCATACTGAAGAAGCGCTCCAATACCTCATCATTTTGTTGGGGGTTGACTTTACTGAGTATGACTTCATGTGTAATTATATGACCATACTCTTGTGTAATGTAGTGCATAAAACCATCCATTCGACGCTGCATCTGCACCTCTCCGGGATTGTCCTTCTGATTGCTAAGAAAAAGCACCAATTCCTGATCGGCAGAGTAGTTTGTCATGAGTATCTTGGCAGCTAAGCAACCGCTTTGGTGCGAATCTTGCCCGGTATAGGTCAACGCTCCTGCGTTTTCCATGTTAAAATCAATAAATACGTATGGCGTCTGTTTCTCTTGCAGCAACAAGAGCAAGGCCTGTGTTTCGGTTGGGAAGTTGGGAGCCAATAACACCGCATCTAACGTGCTTGCTTTGACTTGTTGACATACCTCTCGATAAGAAAACTCACTCTCTGGCTCATAGTATAAGTAATGAATACTAATGTTGAATGGGTGAAACTCCTTGTGTGCACGCTCAATGCCTGCTACTACGGAGTGCCAGTAATCGTTCTCCATATAGTAAGGTATAATGCACATGATGGTGTACTTTTTCTTGGCAGCCAGCCCGATGGCAAATACATTGGGCTGATAGTCAATCTCATCAAGCACCTTTTGCACCTTTTCTCTGCTTTTGAGTGATACATCTCCACGACTGTGCAAGACTCTATCCACTGTCCCGGCAGATACTCCTGCTAAACGTGCAATATCTTTGATGGTATAGCTCGGTTTATCCATAGTGTAAAAGCTTAAATATCGTAAATATTCGCGGCAAATATACGAATAATTTTGTTACTCCAAGTAATATTTCTAATTTTGTGTTCGATAACGGTTTATATATTCTAAAGTAAAAAATAAACTATTCTCCATTAAATCAGCTATATACGTTTGATTTGTCAAAAAGTAATATTTTAATATACTCTAAAACACAGTAAGATGAAAAAATTTATGGATGATAACTTTCTGCTGCAATCAGAAACTGCACAGAAACTGTATCATGAACATGCTGCTAAGATGCCGATTATCGATTACCACTGCCACTTGATACCTCAGATGGTAGCCGACGATCACCGATTTAAATCACTAACCGAAATCTGGTTGGGGGGCGATCATTATAAATGGCGCGCCATGCGCACCAACGGGGTTGACGAACGTTTCTGTACAGGCAAGGACACTACCGACTGGGAGAAGTTCGAGAAATGGGCAGAGACCGTTCCCTACACCTTTCGGAATCCATTGTATCACTGGACGCACCTTGAGTTGAAAACGGCTTTTGGTATTGATAAGATTCTAAGTCCCAAAACGGCTCGCGAAATCTATGACGAATGTAACGAAAGGTTATCTCAACCCGGATATACGGCCCGTGGCCTGATGCGTCGTTATCAGGTAGAAGTAGTTTGTACAACCGATGATCCTATTGATTCATTAGCCTATCACATCCAGACACGCGAAAGCGGATTTGAGGTAAAGATGTTGCCTACCTGGCGCCCGGACAAAGCAATGGCCGTAGAGGTTGCTGCCGATTTCCGTGCTTACATGGAGAAATTGTCTGAGGTGAGTGGTGTTACCATCTCGGTTTTCGACGACATGATTGCAGCACTCCGTGTACGTCATGACTTCTTTGCAGAGCAAGGTTGCAAGCTGTCGGATCATGGAATTGAAGAGTTTTATGCAGAGGATTATACAGATGCTGAAATTAAAGCCATCTTCAATAAAGTATATGCTGGTACGGAACTAACCAAAGAGGAGGTGCTGAAATTTAAATCGGCTATGCTCGTTATCTTTGGCGAGATGGATTGGGAAAAGGGCTGGACGCAACAGTTTCACTACGGTGCTATTCGCAACAACAACACAAAAATGTTCAAGCTGTTGGGCCCAGATGTCGGCTTTGATTCGATTGGCGAGTTTACTACCGCTAAGGCGATGTCTAAATTCTTGGATCGCCTAAACTCAAAAGGCAAGTTAACGAAAACAATTCTTTACAACCTCAATCCTTGTGCCAATGAAGTGATTGCTACGATGTTGGGTAACTTCCAAGATGGCACCGTAGCCGGAAAGATTCAATTCGGTTCCGGATGGTGGTTCCTCGACCAGAAAGATGGCATGGAGAAACAGATGAATGCGCTCTCGGTGTTGGGCCTTCTGAGTCGCTTTGTAGGCATGTTAACTGATTCTCGCTCCTTCCTTTCGTATCCACGTCATGAGTATTTCCGTCGTACCTTGTGTAACTTGGTTGGGCGTGATGTCGAGAATGGAGAGATTCCGTATTCAGAGATGGAGCGCGTCAATCAGATGATTGAGGATATCAGCTACAAAAATGCAAAAGAGTTCTTTCACTTTTAAGGGAAATCCTTTAGCCATAAGTAGCCGGTTGTAGCTAATAAGCTGTACTCAACAAGGTGAAATGACA
>JAGOOC010000024.1:16269-41276 GCA_017992695.1 Bacteroides sp.
AACTAAAGGATACTTTATTCTTTTTATCTAAATGCAGGTCTTATTGATTATACACTGAACATCCGTGTAATCAATAAGACCTTTTAGTCAAGAAACACTTCTCGCCACTGCTCCGGATTCTGGTCGATATCCGATGGCAATACTGCTTTTTGTTGAATTCGTCCATTTCATCGGCAAAAACAAGAAAACTTACTGTTTAATCTATTCTTTTTTATGTATATTTGCGCTCACTTTACTACAAAAGTTGGCGGCATTTTGCCTTTTTAAAGAGAATAAAACATGAAAATAAGATTTATAAGCCTGGCAAGTGGTAGTAGCGGAAACTGCTATTATTTAGGCACCGGAAAATATGGAATATTAATTGATGCCGGCATCGGAATTCGTATCATAAAGAAATCACTGAAGGAGATCAATGTTTCACTCGAATCAATACGTGCTGTATTTGTAACTCACGACCATGCCGATCATATAAAAGCCGTAGGGCACTTGGGCGAAAAACTCAATATTCCCGTATATACAACAGCTCGCATCCATGAAGGCATCAACAAGAGCTATTGCATGACAGAGAAGTTGAGTAGTTCGATTCGCTTTTTAGAAAAAGAACAACCCATGATGCTTGAAGATTTCAACATTGAATCTTTTGAGGTTCCGCACGATGGCACTGATAATGTAGGCTATTGCATTGAGATAGGAGAAAAAGTATTCTCTTTCCTCACCGACCTTGGCGAGATTACCCCTACAGCAGCTCGGTACATACGCAAAACTAACTACCTGATTATAGAGGCTAACTACGATGAAGAGATGTTGAAAATGGGCTCATACCCTCAATACCTCAAAGAGCGTATATCGAGCAACACCGGACACATGAGCAATTCAGATACAGCCGAGTTTCTGGCCGAAAATATGACCGAACACCTCAAATACATCTGGCTGTGCCATTTAAGCAAAGACAATAATCATCCCGAATTGGCCTTGAAAACGATAGAATGGAAATTAAAAAACAAAGGGGTGATTGTGGGTAAAGATGTTCAACTACTTGCTTTAAAGCGCAGTACCCCTTCAGAGCTTTATGAGTTCGAATAAAGAATGAAAAAAAGAGAAAAAAAAGATTCATTATCGTTTGGCTGAATCGAATTAAACGTTTACATTTGCAACCGCAAAAGCAAAGTATTATGCACTCTTAGCTCAGTTGGTAGAGCAATTGACTCTTAATCAATGGGTCCAGGGTTCGAATCCCTGAGGGTGTACTTTTCTTACAATAAGGGAAATCTTAACAGGTTTCCCTTATTTTTTTACCCCAAACTCACTTTACTGTTCGTCGGGCCAAAAGCGTTTAGCCACTACCTCTGCCAGATGCAAAGTATCCCATTGCTTCTGCATGGTTATTTCATAGGGCTCGGAAGAGGAGGGCTTAGGATTGGGAATACACAGCGTAAAACGATGCAGGGGAATGTAGCGATTGACCTCTTCGATCTTGGCGCAAAGTTCATCTAACTCTTCCTCAACAGGATAGTGCGAGAGCACAAAACCAAAAGTCGCTTGCTTTTCGCGAACAAACCAGAGCAAACGATTCTTTCCACAACTCGTAGAAGCGTAATCCAAAAAGAAGGCATTCATGCCTTTTACGGCGTATAGCATCTCACTGGAGGCATGAAAAGCAATATACAAATCGGCAGGATAACCCTCCAGAGACATATTGTTGACGCGTATGGCATTATCGGTAACCACACGATTGGTATCATCGAACTGCACATAACGACAGCCCGATGCATATAATTCATTAATTAGTTTGTGATAGGAGGTGGCAATGTCTTCGAGTAGCACCTCTAGATTGGGGTATATGCGATCAAGCGCTTCGAGGTTTTCATCTTTCAACAGTTCTGATAGCAGAACGGATGGTGCAGGAAGCACCTGTTTGGCAATAATATCTCCTCCGGTGATGCCGGTAAGGAAGGTGAAATCATCGATAATGAAATGGTGGTGTAAATCGATTCGGCCAGTTAGCTCGAGGCTGTTTTTCTTGGACGCTCGCAAGCGAACTCCTTCAAATCCACTGATAAAATCAAGAGGCCATGAGTCGCTACGGAAGCGACCATCTGTTACTACTTTCGAACCCATAGACTTAAGCCGATCAACTAAACTTCTGATTTCGGCATCTTCAATGGCACGTAATGCTACCTGACTTAACTGTCCGTTTTGTACTTGCTCACGGGCTTCTCTCAGCACTTGTGGCATCAAGAAAACCCCTGCAACATCGACCTTAAACGGAGGAACAACGTTTTCCATACGATCTCTAATTTTAGTTTAAACTACATATCTTATCTTAGTTATCAACGGTACAAAGGCTTACGCGAGAAAGGTTAAGGCAATCAAAAGAGTACCCTAACCGCCCAAAGATAAGAATATAATCTTAACTACAACAATGTAGACGCGATTATCTGTATAAACAAAATGAGAAACACCATCGCTATGGGGTAAACGGTAGCATAGGCTACGCTGGGAATGTTGCTGTCGGTCATGGAGTCTGCGGCAGCCAGGCCGGGGGTGCTGGTCATACCTCCGGTAAGCGTTCCCAACAAGTCGAGCGGACTAATTTTGAAGACGAAATGCCCCACAATGGCAGCAATAAACATAGGTACTGTGGTGATGATTGCCCCCACCGCAAAGAGTAACAGCCCGCTCTCTTGAAAGGTTGAAACAAGGTTGACTCCGGCCGATGTGCCTACTTCGGCAAGAAAAAGCAACAAGCCCAATTGACGCAAGAGCTGATTGGCAGGACCCGACATGGTCCACACAATGGGACCTGTTTTGCCAATCGCACTTAAAAAGAGAGCCATCATCAGCACACCACCTGTGAGTCCGGGAGAGAACGACAGCGTGTCAGAGACCGAAATATTAATTTTCCCGAACAAAACGCCTAACACAATACCCATAGCAATCGGGAAGAAATCGGTATCCGATAATTTCTTAGCATCGTTGCCAAGCAAGCGGCTAACCCCTTTTAATCCTTGCTTCTCTCCTACTACCATCAGCTTATCGCCAAATTTCAGTTCAAGATCAGGCGAAGGCGCCAAATCAATGCCGCTTCGACGCACACGCGTAACGGTACAACCGAAGTTTTGCTGAAGATTAAGGTATCCGATGGTTTTGTTGATCACATCTTTCTTGGTAAGCAGCAGCGATTCAAGCTCCTGCGAGTTGTCGAGAGGCAAATCGCCTTCGACACGACCTCCTACCAAGACAGCAAGCTGATTCATCGAGTCTTCACTGCCAACCGCTTTAATGTAATCGCCTTCACGAAGTACCGTGTTTGCTGTGGGAATAGACAAGTGGTCATCATGTTTAAGGCGCGAAATAACAGCACCGGTCATGGCACGTACATTGAGCTGCATCAAATTTTTATTAAATACATTGGGATTGGTGATGCGAAACATACCGGTAGTAAGGTCGGGGTATTGTCCTCTACGCTCTTTTTCTAAACGGAGTGCCTCTTTATTGAGATCGACACGAAGCACCTTTGGCAAGAGTTTAACGAAAAGAATGACACCAATGACTCCAAACGGATAGGCGATGCCGTAAGAGATGGATGCAAGCGGCGAATGGGTGCTGTCAATAGCTACAGCCAAACCGGGAGTACTGGTTAGTGCACCGGCTATAAGCCCCACAATACTGGGGGTATCGATATTGAAAGCATATTTCAACCCGATTGCCGTAACACAGGCCGAGATAATGATAAGCAGCGTGATGAGAATCAGCATTTTGCCTTTGCTGCGAAAAGAATCAAAGAAACCGGGGCCGGCTTGAATGCCGATGGTAAAGATGAAAAGGACTAAGCCAAAATTACCTATCTCTTTGGGAATAATAACACCAAAATGGCCAAACAGCAATGCGATAAAAATAACTGCCGAGACATCGAGAGACAACCCTTTGATACGGATGCGCCCCAACATAAAGCCGAGGGCAATAATAAGAAACAGTGAAAAATACGAAGAACTTAACAGATCAGTCAACATAAAAATAGGTTTCGTTGGTTTAGGCAGGCAAAGATACAAAAAAAGCTTCAATTCCATTTCATTCGAAGTCCTGTTATGATTTTTTTCAAATAGCAAACCACCGAAATGATTCACTAACAAAATCACTCCGATGGTTTACCCCCTTTAAAAACACTTTTAAACAAAATGACGAGCGAGTATGCCTCCTTATTCAACTAACTAACCCTCGAAGGCATACTCGAAGTTTGCGTTAACGCAATTTTTTTTATTTTCGTGCTTCGGCAATATAGCCAAGTGCTTCTTTACATTTAGCAGTCACATAAGCCCAATCTTCGGCAGCTACTTTATCTTGCGGGAAGAGTTTAGAACCCATACCTACACAGAACACACCGGCTTTCATCCACGACGTAAGGTTCTCTTTTGTAGGCTCTACGCCACCTGTTACCATCACCTTTGACCACGGCATCGGAGCAACCAAGCCTTTTACGAAGTTAGGGCCATACACATCGCCGGGAAATACTTTGCAGAGATCACATCCCACCTCTTGTGCAAAACCTACTTCAGATACCGAACCACAACCGGGAGCGTAAGCCACCAACCGACGGTTACAAATCTTCGCTATTTCGGGGTTGAACAACGGGCCTACTATAAAGTTAGCACCCAGTTGCAGGTAAAGAGCAGCCGTAGCCGGATCAACGATTGAACCGATACCCATAGCCATCTCGGGGCACTCTTTGGCAGCGAACTTCACTATTTCAGCAAATACCTCGTGGGCAAAGTCGCCACGATTAGTAAATTCAAAAGCACGAACGCCACCTTCATAACAAGCTTTTACTACCTTCTTTGCCACTTCTGCATCCTTATCATAGAATACCGGAACCATGCCGGTTGAACCAATCTTGTTCAACACGGCCATTTTATCAAATTTTGCCATCTTCTTTTTATTTTCTATTCAAAACTAATTAACGTTGAACGCGACCTGAAGCATCGCCACCCGACAACACTTCTACCTCTTCAACAGAAACAAGATTAAAGTCGCCATTGATAGTGTGCTTCAAAGCCGAGGCAGCCACAGCAAACTCAAGCGCTTCGCCTTGGTTGGGCTTAGTCATAAGTCCGTGGATCACACCACCCGCAAATGAATCGCCACCACCTACGCGGTCAACAATCGGGTTAACGTCATATCGCTTAGACATGTAGAACTCTTTGCCGTTGTATATCATCGCCTTCCAGCCATTGTGTGAAGCCGAGAATGATTCGCGCAACGTAGACACTACGTATTTGAAGTTGAACTCTTTCATCATCTGCTCGAAGATGCCTTTGTAACCATCAGCGTCTGTGTGACCTGCCTCTACGTCGGCATCTGGTTTGAAACCTAAGCAAAGTTCTGCATCTTCTTCGTTGCCGATGCATACGTCAACGTACTTCATCAACGGCTTCATGATAGACTGTGCTTTCTCTTTTGTCCACAGCTTCTTGCGGAAGTTCAAGTCGACAGAAACCATTACTCCATTGCGTTTAGCAGCTTCGCAAGCCAACTGAGTGAGCTCGGCAGCTTTGTCAGAGATAGCAGGCGTAATACCCGACCAGTGAAACCAATCGGCACCTTTCATGATGGCATCAAAATCGAAATCAGCAGCATCTGCTTCGGCTATAGAGGAGTTTGCACGGTCGTAAACCACCTTGCTGGGACGCATTGAGGCGCCTGTTTCAAGAAAATAAATTCCTACGCGATCGCCACCACGAGCAATGAAGTCAGTCTTTACACCATACTTACGCAATGCGTTAACGGCAGATTGACCAATTTCGTGCGTGGGCAGTTTAGACACGAAGTAAGCATCGTGACCATAGTTTGCACAGCTTACTGCAACGTTAGCCTCGCCGCCTCCGTACACAACATCAAAAGAGTCTGATTGAACAAAGCGCGTATTGCCCGGAGTAGACAATCTTAGCATGATTTCGCCTAACGTGATGACTTTCTTTCTCATAATTCAATTTTTAATTAAATAAGTAATATCTATTATTTCTGTTTCAGTTTTTCAACACAAGCCTATTTACTACGACAACATGCTGATAATCTTTATGATAAACATCTATAAAACATCAAGCATTGAGCGTTCGTGTGCGGACACAAAGATACAACAATTTTCGTAATTACAAAAATTGTTATATATTTGTGTCCAAAATAATAAGACTATTAGTGTGTGCGGACACAGAACCGCAAATAACCTTATGAATAAGTTGCCAGATCGAATTAGAATCAAGGATATCGCCCGCCTGGCGGACGTATCAGTCGGAACAGTTGACCGTGTGATTCACGGCCGCAGCGGAGTCTCAGAATCAAGCAAAAAGCGAGTAGAGGAGATATTGAAGCAACTGGATTATCAACCCAACATGTACGCCAGTGCGCTGGCATCCAACAAACGCTATTCGTTCGCTTGTCTCCTCCCCCAACACCTCGAAGGCGAGTACTGGACAGCCGTAGAGGCGGGCATCAGCGAAGCAGTAGTGACCTATTCAGACTTTAATATATCGGTGAAGACCTCTTATTACGACCCCTATAACTACCAATCCTTTGTAGACGCCAGCAACACCATCATCGAGGCACAACCCGATGGCGTAATGGCAGCCCCCACCGTTGCTCAATACACCAAAGAATTTACAGGCAAACTAAATGAACTCGGTATACCTTATATATATATCGACTCTACGATCAAAGAGGTTCCTCCGTTGGCCTTCTTCGGACAAAACTCGCACCAAAGCGGTTACTTTGCCGCCCGAATGCTTATGCTATTGGCCGGAAGTGAGAACGAAATTGTTGTCTTCCGCAAAATTCACGAAGGAATTATCGGCTCCAATCAGCAAGAGAACAGAGAAAAAGGATTTAGGCAGTACATGGAAGAGCATCATCCGTCTTGTCATATACTGGAGCTCAACTTACACGCCGAGCCCGATAACAAAGACACGGCTATGCTCGATGACTTTTTCCGTCAACACCCAACAGTGAACAGCGGCATCACGTTCAATTCGAAAGCGTATATCTTGGGAGAATATCTGCAAGCTCATCAGCACGAAGGATTCAAACTAATAGGATATGACTTGCTCGAACGAAATGTAGCCTGTCTGAAACAGGGAAGTATCTCTTTTCTGTTGGCGCAGCAACCCGAGCTTCAGGGATTCAATGGCATAAAGACACTATGCGACCACTTGATCTTCAAGAAAGAGGTTACACAGGTTAACTATATGCCGATTGATCTGCTAACCGTGGAAACGATTGATTATTACAGCAATAAATAGAAGAATCATGACGAATACAAAGTACCTAAGAATTAATCCTGCCGATAACGTAGCTGTGGCTATTGTCGATCTTTGCGCAGGCGAACAGCTGTCGGTAGATGGCAAACTGATTACCCTGAACGAGGCGATTCCGGCAGGACATAAGTTTGCGCTGCAAGACTTTAGCGAGGGAGAAAATGTGATTAAATATGGTTATCCTATCGGGCACAACCTTGGCGTTAAGAAACAAGGCGATTGGATGAACGATCAAAATATAAAAACCAATCTGGCCGGAGTGCTTGACTACACCTACAACCCTACTTCTGTATCTTTGGGTATCGACCGCAAGGATCTTACTTTCAAGGGATATCGACGCAAGAACGGCGAGATAGGTGTGCGCAACGAGATTTGGATTATCCCCACTGTGGGCTGTGTCAACGGAACAGCTAATCAACTGGCCGAATCTTTACGACGCGAAACAGAAGGAAAAGGGGTAGATGCTATTGTAGCGTTTCCTCACAATTATGGCTGCTCTCAGCTTGGCGAAGACCACGAGAACACGAAGAAGATTCTTCGCGACATGGTGCTACACCCCAATGCAGGTGCGGTACTGGTAGTGGGCTTAGGTTGCGAAAACAATCAACCCGATGTGTTTCGCGAATTCTTAGGCGACTTCGATCAAGATCGGGTAAAATTCATGGTCACTCAAAAGGTAGGCGACGAATACGAAGAGGGCATGGCGCTGTTGCGCGACCTCTATGCCCAAGCCATCACCGACCAACGCACGGATGTACCCTTGGCCGAACTTCGCGTAGGCCTGAAGTGTGGCGGTTCAGATGGATTTTCGGGCATTACGGCCAACCCGTTGCTGGGCGTGTTCTCCGACTTTCTGATAGCGCAAGGCGGCACAAGCGTATTGACCGAAGTACCCGAGATGTTTGGTGCAGAAACCATCTTAATGAATCGTTGCGAGAACAAAAAACTGTTCGACCAAACCGTTCACCTCATCAATGATTTCAAAGAGTACTTCCTTGCACATGGCGAGCCGGTAGGCGAAAACCCTTCGCCGGGCAATAAAGCAGGCGGCATCTCTACACTCGAAGAGAAAGCATTGGGCTGTACGCAGAAATGTGGAAAGAGCTATGTCTCTGGCGTATTGCCTTATGGCGAACGCTTGAAAGTCAAAGGCTTATCTCTCTTGTCGGCACCGGGCAACGACTTGGTAGCATCAACGGCACTGGCCGCTTGCGGTTGCCACATGGTGCTTTTCACCACCGGACGTGGAACACCATTTGGTACGTTTGTACCCACCATGAAGATTTCCACAAACTCTACGCTGGCAGCCAACAAACCGGGATGGATTGATTTTAATGCCGGAGTGATTTTAGAAAACGAATCGATGGAACAGACCTGCGAACGCTTTATTGATTACATCATTCGGGTGGCAAGTGGCGAATTGGTAAACAATGAGAAAAAGGGGTATCGGGAGATTGCAATATTTAAAACGGGGGTTACGCTGTAAGAGCTAATTGATGATTGAACAAATAGTACTGAGGGAGCAGTTTCATTACCGTGGAACAACTGTTTCACTGCGGAGAAACTTTTGTTTCAGTGCGGAGAAACAAAACGATTAGATGGATCATTTACCAATACGCGAACGAGGATGTACCCAGAGTGGGTGCATCCTCGTTTGATTATTTACAGAATCGTCAAGAAACCGTATACTTACTTGTTTAGCAATTGCTGAATCGCCTCATTGGTTTGTCCATCATCACTCTTCTTCCGACTGAAGGTAGGGAAAAGCGCATCTACTTCGTAGACCTGCAAGCTTTTTTCGGGCAAGAAATCGGCAGAGGAAACATACTGCTTAACAGATACCAACAACTGTTGTGCGGCCAAACGCTGATCGATATTTTTATCCGGATCGATGCAGAGCACAAACAGCTTTCCGCTTCCCACCTTGGCTTCGAAAGCAATACCCAGTTTCTGATTGGTTTCGTAAGAGTCAATGCTTTGTATCAAGGGCGTAATATCCTTCAAGTCATTCAATTCCAATGAGGTAGCACCGTTCAACACATCAAACCATTGCCAATCGGCATACTCACGAGTGGGGAAATGACGAAAGGCCGGATGTTGACTACGGATCAGCGTACCCACAATCATGGGGTCCCAGTTGAACATGATCGGATTCCAGAAATGGCTGGCAAAACGCGCTTTGCGTCCTTCTGCCTTTTCAGGAACCAGCAAGACATTTTTCCCTTCACTCAGCCATCGCTTAGCCTCTTCGTTCCACGAGCGAGCGTACAGAAAACGCTCATTGGTTGATGCCTCCGGCTGAGGATAAACCCAGATATCCCATTCGTTCTTCACACCGGCAAGCTCTACTTTCAGCGTCAACTTGCGGGCTGTATCTATGCCATCCAACAGCAACTCTACAACTCCCAACGAATCGACCCGTGCAGGCTCAATGGTTCGTACAGAGCAACTTCCTTTGCGGTAAGAGGCGCCTGATTCATCCTCCAACGTCCACTTCAGTTTTTGTCCTTTTATCGCTTGTTCGCCATAATGATATAGCTCCAGTTTGGCCCGAAACTTCTCTCCCGAACGATAAGTGCGCTTGGGCAGACGAGCCAGAAGCACAGTCGGCGCACAAGATTCTCGGTATTTCTCGGGGGTAACCAACCCTTTGCTTTCCCAGAATGCATCGAGAATACCGACAAAAGCACTACCCTGCCCCGGAAAATCGGCCAATCCTAGCAGTTGGAAGCCTCCCGAATTGTTGGTGCGTAGGAGCGACTCGTTTACCTCTTTGTACTGAAGCACCGTGTGTGCTCCCGTTGCGCGGAAGAAATCATCGGCTTGATGCAACATGCCGTTCTTCGTCAACCGTTCGCGGAACACTTCAAAATTGCGTGCCTCCAATACACCTGTGTATTTCTTTATCTCCTCGAAATTGGGATACATACAACGCTGCCCGGTTTCGTGTGCTATGACCGGAACATCGATATCAGACTGTTTGCACAAGTCCCAATCGGTAGAGGGCTTACCCTCATAGGTGGTAATCCACCCCTTGCTGGTGACGTGCGAAACATAGTACTGATCCGAAGCCACATGCGTGCGTGCAGTAGATGCCGAGTAGAGCCTGCGCGAATCGTAGGCTTGCGCCTTTTTCACCAAGTCTTCGAGCACAGCGAAGTCTCCCTCATTCTCATTGCCATTACACATCAGGATGAACGAGGGGTGATTGCCGTATTCGTCTAAAATGGCGTACATCTCTTTCTCAAAGAAATCTCTGCGAGCAGGATGTTGCCCCACATCTTTAATCCACATCGGCAACTCGGCCTGAAGATACAAGCCCAGTTCATCGGCTGCCGTAAAAGCAGCTTTGGGTGGGCACCAAGAGTGGAAACGGACGTGATTCATTCCATACTCCTTGACGGTAGAGAAGATGCGTTTCCAGTCGGCCACCTCTACAGAGGGGTAACCCGTAAGCGGAAACACAGCACAATCGAGCACACCGCGCAGGTGAATATCCTTTCCATTGAGACGAACGTGGTGCTTGCCTTACGTTACACTGCGCATGCCGTATACCACCGTTTGTGCATCCTTCATTTCGCCTACGCTCCACACGGCATCCAGTTCATAGAGGTTGGGCGAAAACTCGTCCCAATACTTCATCTCATTTCCCATAGCAAGCGTTTGACTAATGGGCGAGGCGACCGACAGACTGTCTACCTCAATGCTTCGAGTGGACATCACCTTGCTGCTGTTCTTCTCGCGGATAGACAGGTTGAGTCTCCCCTTCTGTCCTGCTTTGAGCGAAGAGAGCTTCACGGACACTTCGATCTGTTTCTTGAGCACATCGGTCGATACCTTCACCCGTTGGATGTGCGCCTTCTCTTTAACTTGCAGTGCGATACGCCCCGCTATTCCGTTCCAATTCGTCTGCGTGTGCTCGGTGGTTCCATGTGCCCACTGATCCATCGGATACTTCAAACTATTGTCTACACACAACGTCAACGTATGCGTGCCCGGTGTGAGCAACGCAGTCATTAAGAACCTGTTGGGTGTGCTCAGACGCTCGTCCATTCCTACCGGTTTGCCATCTACATAGACCGTTGTTTCCCAATGACACCTTTCCAGATCCAGGTAAATCTCCTTGCCCGCCCATGCAGTAGGGATGACCACCTCGCGCTGATACCAAGCAGCACCTTGGTATTCAAATTTACGGCTCAATCGGTCTACATACCGAGCTGAGTTTTTAATTCCTTTTCCTCCCTGATCGGTTGATCCGGGCAGCATAATCGTCTCGGATAGTTTATCCAAATAAAGCTCCGAGCCCGGTGTCTTTCCAAACCCCATCGGGTCGAGTTGAAAACGCCACATGCCGGACAGGTCAATATTCGTTTGTAGCGGCTGTTGCGCCGAGAGTTGCGTATTCAGTACTATTCCCATAAGTAGTATTACCCACTTATATCTCATTGGTTTTTTCATGATTTTATATTTGTTTTTAACATGTGTTGAACTCCTTGATGATTGTTATCCATTTCGGCTGCCAATGCAAAGTATCGCTCAGCCTTGTCCGTCTCTGCAAGTCCCAGATGCCCCAGAGCCATCAGGTAATAGCAATGAATGGTGTTTTTCTTGTTCATATCATCTTCCCATATCTGCAAATCGGGCAGTGACACAGCGAAATAATCCATTTTAAACGTATCGAAAAGATGTTTCTCACCGTAAGTAATCAAGCGGTTAAAGCGGCTACGCGCCTCCTCCTCACGCCCCAGTTGGCGAAGGGCTAACCCTTGGTAGAATATCTTATCGGGCTTCTGATCGTTGTAATAGATAGCGGCAGCAGGCTGGCTGTTTCCGGTACTGGCAAGCAGCAAGAGTGCATGCGCCTCTTCGATGCGCCCCAATTGTTGCAGCGCCAATGCTTTGTAATAGTTGAAATCATTCTCCTGCGCACCGTGCAATTTGCCTTCGCCCAAATGAGGCGGATAGACAAAACACTCATCGATCCATCGGATGGCCTGTTCATATTCTCCTGCTTTCAACAGATCTTTGGCGCACTCCATACGCGCTATCTGGTATTGAGCAGGCACTTTGCCCTCTCCCCCTTCCCAAGGATGAAATTTACGTTGGTCGATCAATTCAATCGCCTCGCTGTACCGTCCCAGTTGGTTGAGCAAGGTAACGTATTCGAGGTACAAATCATCGCGCGAGAAAGCCACCTCTTTGTAGCGATCTAACCGCTCTATCCGCTCTTGGTGCGAACGGTTGAGGCGTTTGTACAGTTGGTCGAGTTCCATTAGGATGCGGGCGTCTGTCCTATCCAGCGCAAAGGCTTTTTCGAGCAGAAGCACAGCCTCGTTGCAACGGTCGAGTTTATTGAAATAGGCCAAGGCCAGATTGCGCAGCACGGTAGGAAACGAGGCGTCTTGTTGTGCCGACTCTTCCCACAGGGCAATGGCATTGGTGTATTGTCGTTTATCGTACCACAGGTTGCCTAAACAGTAACGTGCTTTGGGGGCGGTATCGGCAAAATCGATCACACAGCGAAGCGCATCGATCGCTTCCAATGCATTGGGGAAACAGTAGTCGGCCGGTTGGCTCTCTGCCGTGGCTATCGCCTTGCGGGCTTCTTCCGTTCTGCCCAGTCTAATCAAGCACCAGCTTTGGTAGAAATGAAGCAGCGTCTGTGCGTTTACCCCTGCCTCGATGGCCATACGCGACACCCGTAAAGCCTCTTCGAAACATCCGGCCGAAGCGTAATCGAGAACCAGGTTTTCGTAGTTCACCGCCTCGGGGCGCATCAGCGTTCGAAGGCTTTCGCTATCCCCTTCATCGGCGGTAAGGAGGTATCTTTCGAACAAACAACCATAGTTAAAGCGATCAATTTTTAGCGAATCTTCGATCCATGCCAAAGCCTCCTCTTTGCGGTCGAGGCAACGAAGAATGGTCGCTTTGAGGTGGCGTCCGCGCAAACTGTGCCAGTTGCGCACGAGTGATTTCTCAATCTCTTCGAGTGCCTCCTCCCAGCGCTCGGCAGCTACCGAGAGTTGAGCCAGTCCAAAGTAGCCTGCATCTTGCCACGCACCATTCCAGCACGATTTATAGAAGTGCTCATAGGCCTCTTCGTTTTTCCCCTGATACTTCAAGGCCAACCCTAAGTTATAGAAAGGTTCTCCCTCGTAGGGATTGGGGTTTCTATCGGTGAGTGTACAGATAGCCCGGCGCAAATAGGGCTCTGCTTGCGCAAACTGTCCTTTGCGAATGAGCCACAACCCCATGGCGTTGTTGCAACGCACATCGCCGACATCTCGACGAAGGGCTTCTTGGTAGTAATCGGTAGGCTGATAGGTAGCATGGCGATATTGCTCCAAGTGCAGTCCGATCAAGAAGAGTTCCTCCTGCGTCTGCACATCGACTGGTTCAGGAGCTGCTTTGGCCGCTTCGGGGAGCTCCTTGATGGTTTCGGGCACATCCTTCCAAGCGAGCTTCTCTTTGCCGCAAGCACTGTAAAGAAGTACTTCGACCTCATCGAGTCCCTGTACCGGGACAAGGGTATCGAACACCTCCTCGGGCGAAAGGTCGCACACCCGATCGAAGCAGACACTTCCTGCCTTCTTCACCACGATGTGCAAGGCCTTCTGGCAAGAGGTGGCGAATATTTTCAGGCGGCTTTTCGCTCCTTCGGGTTCAATGTTCATCAGCAACTCCGACGAAGCGTTTTTAACAACTCCCAGTTCGCGATAAGGCATGAAGTACTGGGTGAACCGCTTCTCTTCGTGGGGTTGAAGCCAGCTAAAGTCGGGTTGATTATCGGTATATACACCGGTCATTAGTTCTACGTAAGGGCCATCGTTATCGGTAAGGTTACGATCCCAAGCCTGTCCGAAATCTCCGTTCCCCCAAGTCCACTGCTTCTTTCCGGGAGATACGTGATGGTTGGCCACGTGCAACAAGCCTGCCTGTGTATCGTTTTCATATCCGCCTACGAAATTGTATGCCGAACGAATAGCCATATACGAGGTGGGCACCGGGATATTCTTATACTTGGATATATCCACTCCGGCAGAGTAGTCCATTTTATAGTAAGTGCCCTTGGCAACGGGGTAGCCCGACACGTCGCGCTTGCCATGATCGAACACGGCATTAACATCCGAAGGGAATACCGACTGATAATGTTCGTTGGCTGCAACGGCCGGATTGGCCCACCAAAGAAACGTTTGCGGGATTGAGGTCGGATTCGACACCCGTCCTTGTATCTCGAGCACAGCCCGTCCGGGACGAAGTGTAAATCCGGCCATACCTTTCTGTCCGAACATTCGCTCGCGCTCATTGACCCATACAATGACGCTGCCGTCTTTACACCGCTCGATGCTGTAATCGATGGGCAAGTACGTACTGGGACGGTGGTGTTGAGGCCAGTTAAACTCAATCCCTCCCGAGATCCAAGGTCCGGTGAGCCCCACCAACGCCGGTTTTATCACGTGGTTGTAATAAACAAAATGGCGTTGTTTCACTTTATCGAAAGCCATTTGCACGCGTCCGCCCAATTCGGGAAGAATCATGACCTTGAGGTATTCATTCTCCAACCATACGGCCTGATACTTTTCATCGCTGCACGTGTCTTCAATCTTTTCGATTACGGGGTAAGGGTATACCGCCCCGCTACTGCCCTGATAAACTCGTTTCTCAAGAAACATCGGATTCTTCTCGGGCTGCCCCACACCATAGGTGGGGAGAAGGATTTCCTCTTCCCAAACATTCACATGATGATTCATTCTACTCTATTTTTTTATTTGATTAATTCTTTTTCTAACTCCTCCAAGGTTTTTCCCTTTGTCTCGGGAAGATAGGCACGTATAAACAGAAACCCCGCCAGGCAAACACCGCCATAAATCCAGAAGATGCCTGCCGCACCTATCGCTTCATTCAGTAGCGGGAAAGTATAGGTGAGGATAAAGCAAGCCACCCACAGAAAGAAAGTGGAGAGTGCTATTGCCATGCCTCGTACTTTGACGGGGAAAATTTCGGAAAGCACCACCCAAACTACAGGAGCCAACGACATGGCGTAGCAGGCAATGGCCAATACTACCAGCAACAGCATGGGCCAACCGCTCACACCCACGTAATAGCAAGTGCCCAGTATGAGGTAAATAACCGCCAGTCCGGCCGAGCCCACACACATAAGCCTGCGACGCCCCCATTTATCTACCGTATATATGGCCAGAAGGGTAAAAACAACATTGATTACGCCGGTCACAACGATGTTCATCAGCACATCCGAAACGGCGTATCCGGCCGACGAAAAGATTTCGTGTGCGTAATTGAAGATCACATTGATACCGCACCATTGCTGAAAAACAGCCAACACAATGCCTATCGTCAACACGAGTCTCATTTCGGGACGAAACAGCGCTTTCCATTCGATCTTATCCTCACTTGTATTTCCTGTCAGGCTTTTAAGTTCCTCCAAGGTATTTTGGGCATATTGCTCTCCTCCCACTCGTTTCAGTGTTTTGTGAGCGGCATCCCAACGCTGAACGGTTGCCAGCCAACGCGGACTTTCGGGGATAACAAAGGAGAGTCCGAAAAAGAGTGCTGCCGGAATCAGCTCCGCCCAGAACATCCATCGCCAAGCCCACTCCACGCTTGCTGCACTCAGCACGTCGGAACACTGCGTATAGTAATCTCCAATTTGCCAGTTGACAAGCTGCGCCAACAGAATGCCCAATACTATCGTTAATTGGTTCAGCGACACAAACTTTCCGCGCACCTTTGCCGGAGAGACCTCTGCGATATAAACCGGAGAGATATTGGAGGCAATCCCAATACCCAGTCCACCCACGATGCGGTAAAAGATAAAATAAGAGATCGTATCGACAGCCCCCGTACCTATGGCAGAAAGCACAAACAAGAAAGAGGCAATGATCAACATCTTCTTACGCCCATACTTATCACTCCATACCCCCGAAAGCAAGGCCCCTACCAGGCAGCCCACCAATGCGCTGCTCATAGCCCAGCCGCGCAGAGCAGCAGAGTCTTCTAAAGCGAAAAAAGGTTCGTAAAAAATCTTGGCTCCCACAATTACCACCCAGTCGTAACCGAAAAGAAGCCCACCCATGGCCGAAACCATGCAGATTAACAGCAAGTAACTTTGTGTTTGCTTCATATTTTAATTAGCATTTAAATTATTATTGCAAAGTAAGCAACTCTCTGCTGATAAATAAATAGAGAAATTGAATAAATAGATGGACAATCTTCTTTTTTACCTTACCTTTGTGACACCTATATTAAAATCTGATCGAAATGGCTAAACAGAAAGATGGTTTTCATGGCGAACAGGCATTGATTTTGCCACCGGCCATCATCCAACGAATGAGGATCGAGCCCAACACCTCTATGCTTTATATTACTGACATTGGCTTCTACCCAAAGGCAATCAACCATTTCAGGGAGCGCAAAACAGCCATCGAACAGTATGTTTTCATCTACTGCAGCGAAGGAAAAGGATGGTACAGCATAGAAGGCCAAAGGTACAATGTCACCTCCAATCAGTATTTCATACTTCCCGCCCATCTGCCTCATGCTTACGGCTCGGATGAAAAAGACCCATGGACAATCTACTGGATTCACTTCAGTGGGTCACTGGCTTCCATCTTTTGCACTCCTCACATCTGTCGCCTTACCGAGATTAAGCCGGGCATGCACTCTCGCATCCATTACCGAACCGAATTGTTCGAAGAGATTTTTCGCATACTGAAAATGGGGTATAGTCTGGAGAATTTATCTTATGCCAGCTCGGTTTTCCATCACTATTTAGGCTCTCTTCGCTATTTGAAACAGTACCGGGATGCCTCTTCCGACCCCCACCTTCAAGGTGACACCGATCCGGTAAACACGGTTATCTATTATATGAAAGAGAACCTGGACAAAAAAATCACCTTGAGCGAGCTGGCCAACTATACCGGTTATTCGCCTTCGCATTTCTCCGCGCTGTTCGTAGAACGTACAGGCTATGCTCCCCTTAATTATTTCAATCAAATCAAAATTCAGAAAGCATGCCAGTTGCTCGATTTCACCGATATGAAGATTAATCAGGTGTGTTATAAAATAGGTATCGAAGATGCATATTACTTCTCACGCCTTTTTAGTCAAGTGATGGGGGTTTCTCCGAGAGAATACAGAATGATTAAGAAGGGATGATGCAAGAGAAATTTCACAGAACCTATACAACCTAATAAAACATCGTCCGAAACTCTACTGCTTTTCTTAGTAACGTTATCTGCTTTTCTTTGATATAAGTAGATTGTCGGCATACAGTGCGACCATAGTCGTGTTGCATGCCGACAATGGTCGCACTGTATGCCGACAATAGTCGTATTGCAATACGACCACATAAACCTGCTAAATCGAAATAATAAACTATTAGTAAAGTGACCCTAAGTTTCGGAGGAAGAAGAATTAAGACACCCATATCTTCTGAGAGAGCCCAAATACAATCTACATTGCTAAGTTCATTGTATTAACCAAAATTAATTTGTAAATTTGCACCTCTGCAGAATTACAGTCTATATGGATGAACGTACGTTGGTGTTACAGTTGAAAGAAGGAAATGAAAATGCATTTACCACCCTATATGAAACTTATTGGGCGAAAGTTTATAATTTCTCTCGCTTATACTTAACCTCATCAACCGAGATAGAAGAGGTCGTACAAGATGTTTTCGTAAAGGTTTGGGAAGCGCGTATATTCATCAAAGAAAACGAAAATTTTAAAGGTTTTCTTTTCATCATCACCCGAAACATCATCTTCAACCAATTTCGTAAAAGCTTCAATGAGAATGCCTATAAATTAGCAGTACTCAAAAGCGCAAGCGAATCTTACAGCATCGAGGAAGAGATGGTAGCCTCTGATTTGCACATCTACATCAACAAATTAATTGAAGAGTTGCCACCCAGACAGCAAGAAGTATTTAAACTGAGCCGGGAAAAACATCTTAGCTACAGAGAGATAGCCCAGCAGCTTGATATCAGTGAAAAAACAGTTGAGCGTCACATCAATGAAGCTCTTAAGTTTCTTAGAAAGAACATCTATTTATTCTCATTGTTCCTTTCTATTTAAACTCGAAACCGTTCCATATAGCAAACCAACCTCCGTTTTCCACCCTTTATCTACTCAACATTATACTATTCTCAAAGATAATTATATTTTCTCTGGGGGGTGCGGTGTTATAGCGTGTATTTATAAATAGACAGGTCAATGACCGATTTCAATGAACCAATGACAATGAAACAGGATACAGAAAAATATAAACTATTAGTTAAGGCATTATTAACTGATCATTTGCTACCAGAAGAGCGCGCAGAGCTTAATGCAATGAAGCGTGTAGAAAAGGTAATGCAGAATGAATGGGATAATGCATCCGATCAACATAGCGATAAAGCAAAGGAGAAAAGAATTCTAAATAAAGTGCTACGTGATATCAGACAAGAAAAGTCCGGTCGTTTTAGGAAATTCATCACTCGCTACTCTTGGGTGGCTTCATTGGCACTATTATTGATTTGCGGAACATTGTCGACTATCCTACTAACTCGCCCCAACAATCCAGGGATTGTGTATGTGGTTAATTCTGGAAGACAAACTATGGACTCCGTGCGGCTTCCAGACGGAACGTTCGTAATGCTTAATGCCGGAAGCAGACTAACCTACCCCGAGTCATTTACAGGAGACAATAGAGAGGTGACACTTTCAGGACAAGCCTTCTTTCAGGTGCAAGAAGATATCAAACATCCGTTTATCGTTAAAACAAAGGGTCTCAACGTAACTGCTTTGGGCACTTCGTTTGAGGTATTCAGCTTTGATGATGATGAAAACATCGAAACAATTTTGCTAAGCGGAAAAGTAAAAGTAGAAACGAAGAATACAACAAGCGAAAAAGTGACCGGCGAATATGTGCTGAACCCTAATGAAAAGTTGACTTATGCCGACAAAAGCCTGGTGAAAATAGAGAAGGTAGATGCCAACTCTTATTCTGCTTGGCGTGTGGGTGGGCGACTCTCATTTAAGAACGAAAAGTTGTCGATGATTCTACCCAGACTGGAGAAGTGGTATGGGCAAAAAATTAATTGTCCGCAAGAAGTGGCAGATCATTATCGATTCACTTTCACAGTACGCACAGAGCCACTTGAGCTAATTTTGAATATTATGTCGCATAGTGCCCCACTAAGCTATCAGTTGACCAGTAGCGAGGATTATATCCTAAAAGGGCTTAAATAAATAGTCAAATTTCTTAGAAAATATGTTAAACCACAAAACCTGATAGAATGAAGTAAACCATACAGTTAACCAAGCAAGTTTCGTCTTAGAAACGAAACACCTAGTAATTCATTAATTTACAATCTAATAATTAATCGTATTTATGAAAAAATGCAATTTGCGGATGTTTAGTACGCAACAAGTAAAAAAGCAGTTAGCCTATCTGCTGGCTGTCTCTTTGGTATGTGTAATACCTATGAGCGCTTTCGCGCAGGCACTCAAAGTATCGCTGAAGAAAAAGAATGCGCCCATGCACGCCGTGCTTCAAGAAATCGAGAAGCAAAGTGGATACACACTTTTCTACAATGACAATCAGGTGAAGTTGACAAAGAATATATCCATTGATGTCAAAGACGCTCCGCTGGAAGCCACACTTAAACAAGTGTTTGATAACTCGGGATACAGCTACAAGATTGTTGAAAATCAAATTGTGGTTTCTGTAGCAGGTGCTGCCAATGCACAAACCACAGCGTCCAATCAGCAACAAAAACAGCAAAAGGTTTCGGGTGTAGTGAAGGACAATTTTGGAGAACCCATTATTGGCGCCTCAATTATTGAAAAAGGAGTTGCTAGCAATGGTACAATTACCAATATCGATGGTGAATTTACGTTGACCGTATCTAGCAAAGAACTACAAGTGAGTTATATTGGTTTTATTCCTCAGGTTATTACCGTTAAACCGGAAGTTAATGTCTATAATGTAGTGATGAAGGAAGACACCAAGACATTAGACGAAGTGGTAGTAGTGGGTTATGGTACTCAGAAAAAGGCTAACCTTTCGGGATCGGTAGCATCGGTAGATAGCAAAGAGCTTCAAAACAGACCGATTCAAAACTTAACCAACGGTTTGCAAGGTTTGGTACCCGGTGTAACGATTACAGGAACCAATGGTGCTCCGGGTATGGACAATGGTAATATCCGAGTACGTGGTACAGGTACACTCAATACTGCTAGCCCTTACATCCTGATCGATGGTATCGAAGCAGGAACACTGAATTCGGTCGACCCAAACGATATCGAAAGCATCTCTGTTTTGAAAGATGCAGCTTCGGCCGCTATCTATGGATCAAAAGCATCCAATGGTGTTATCTTGATTACTACCAAACGTGGTAAAACTGGTAAGGCACAAGTTTCATACAATGGTTATGTCAGCTTTCAGAACGTAACCGACATGGTGGAGCGGTTAAGCTCTGTCGAATATGCTACGATGTATAATGATGCATTAAAAGCGCAAGGCAAGGCTCCCCGATTTGATGATACAGAGATTCAGAAGTTCCGTGACGGAACAGATCCTCTTTATCCAAACACCGACTGGTATGATTTGGCCTACAAGACAGGAATTCTTCATCGTCACAATGTAAACATCAATGGCGGTACGGAAAGCACAAGATACATGGCCTCGCTGGGTTACTTGAACCAAACCGGTGTATTACCCAATGCCGAACGCGAACAGTTTAATGCACGTATGAATCTAGAATCGAAAATCACAAACCGCTTAACAGCACGCATGAACCTGGCATTTATTAAGAATAAATATGCCGAGCCAAGTGCAGCCTATGGTGGTTCAGGCTCCGATCAGATCATTCGTCAATTAAATTTGGCAGCTCCTTGGATTGTTGCACGACATGAGGATGGCACTTGGGGCACTATCTCCGACGGTAGTCCGATTGCCTGGCTGGATTCGAAGATGAATGTAACGCGTGATAATTACAACTTCACCGGTATGGCCGCTTTGGATTATCAAATTATGGATGGGCTGAAGCTGACACTGAGCGGATCATACGTAAACAACTTACAGAACTATCAGAACTTTCAAAAATTTATTCAGTACAACCCCAATAAGAAATCGGATCCAAACTCATTGGACGAACGTTATTATCGCTGGGATCGCACCAACTATGATGCGTTATTGAATTATGACAAGAGCTTCGGACAGCACAATCTAAAAGGTTTGGCCGGATGGCATACCGAAAAATATAACTATAGATACCAAAAAGCATATCGAAAAAACTTCCCTAACAATGAACTAACCGATATGAATGCCGGAGATGCTTCGACCCAGAAGAATGAAGGATATACACGCGAATTGGCTATGATTTCATGGTTTGCACGTGTAAACTATGACTATGCAGGAAAGTATCTGCTCGAAGCTAATATCCGTTCAGATGCTTCATCTCGTTTTGCCGAAGGCAATCGTTGGGGATATTTCCCTTCCTTCTCGGGTGCATGGCGTCTGAGCGAAGAGTCCTTTATGGAAGGTTCAAGAAACTGGTTGAACAATCTGAAACTTCGTGCTTCATGGGGGCAGTTAGGTAATCAGGATGCATTGGATGATTATTATCCGGCATTGAATACTTACAATTTGAATGCAACATATCCGTTTGGTGGAGCATTGAATTCGGGATATTACCAAAAGGCATACCGCCTGTCTACGATCTCTTGGGAAAAAGCAACTACATGGGGCATTGGTTTAGACTTCTCCTTACTGGGAAATAAAATAGATGGTTCTATCGACTACTATAACCGCAAAACAACCGGTATCATCATGAATGTAGATGTACCCAGTGAGTTTGCTCTCGATGCGTACAAAGACAATGTGGGTGCAATGAGAAACAGCGGGGTCGAAGTTATCTTGAGTTATAAAGATAAAATCGGTCAGGTAAACTTTGGCGTAACAGGAAACTTCGCCTATAATAAGAATGAAGTTTTAGATCTGGACACTCCTGCAGGTTATATGGATGTATCAGGTGGCTATAGCCAACGCAATGTGGTTGGCAAAGCGATCAACTCATACTATCTATATCAGGCGGATGGATTCTTTAATTCGCAATCCGAAGCTGATGAATTTACAGCTAAATATGGTAATCCGTTTGGCGGTGGTGGCTTCAAAGCTGGTGATATCAGATATGTTGATACCGATAAAAATGGTAAGTTAGATGCCAATGACCGCATTATAGCCAATAGTCCGGAACCAGCCTATACGTTTGGGTTGGCATTGAACGCCGAATGGAAAGGATTTGACTTATCCATGATGTTCAATGGAGCAGCCAAAGTAGCCCGCTTGTTTGATGCTCATGAAGTATACGGTGCGTTTTCGGGTGATGCCGGACATCCTGCCAGCATTTGGAAAGATGCTTGGACTGAAACAAATCACAATGCCAGTATGCCTCGCATCTATACCGATACCAACTCGCCTAGTAGCTCTCGTCAAGTGCAATCTACATTCTGGCTGCAGAACACCAGCTATGTACGTTTGAAAAACTTACAATTGGGTTATACGCTTCCGAAATCGGTATTGAGCACGTTGGGAGTAAGCAATCTACGCATTTACTATTCGGTAGAGAACTTATTTACATTTGACAGCATGAAGATTAATATTGACCCCGAAGCTACCAGCCAACGTCTATCTTCTTATCCATTGCTTCGCACGCATGCGTTTGGTATCAATATAACATTCTAATTACTATTTAAAATATAAATATATGAAACGATTAAAATCTTATATAATAATGGGAGCGGCAGCTGTGCTGGCTACATCTTGCTCTGATTTTCTAAATACAGCTCCTTATGATGCATTATCTCCTGGTACTACCTGGAAAACGGAGGAAGATGCACAGAAATTCGTGGTTGGCTGTTACGGAGGCGACAATGATCAGGTTCCCGGTTGGGAGGATGGTAGCACGCTTCTCTATTTAGATTGTGCCTCGGACTTTAGCTATAATAATTTCCCGTGGGAAGGCTATACGCCTCTTGGCAATGGTACGTTGACCGCAAGCAATTATGGAACAAGTTTCTATGATTTTAGTGTGATACGGCGTTGCAATACTTTTATGGATAACATTGAGGCTATTCCGTTCAATGATCCGGCTGTAAAGAAGGATTTGATTGCACAAGTTCGTGTGATACGTGCGTACCGTTACTTTATCATGAACTGGTATTACGGTGGCGTGCCTATCATCAGCAATTATAGCACGGCCGACGAAGCCAAAGTTCCTCGTAATACGGAGGCAGAGGTAAGAGCGTTTGTCGAAAAAGAATTGGATGAGTCGACTCCCGATTTGAATAAAACTCCTTCAGCTCGTGGGCGTATTGCTCAAGGAACAGCCTTGGCCATCAGAATGCGCGAAGCATTGTATTATGGAGATTGGGCGACTGCCAAAGACAGAGCACAAAAGATCATCAGTCTGGGACAATATGATTTGGAACCCAATTACACCAATTTATTTAATGTCAACGGACAAGACTCTAAAGAAGTCATTGCGGCTGTTCAGTATATCCCCAATGTTAAACCGCTAGGAACCATCGGACAGTTGTATAATAATGGAGATGGTGGTTGGTCTTCGATCGTTCCTACACAGAAACTTATCGATGCCTATGAAATGAAGAGTGGCTTAACTAAAGAAGAAGCCGGATCAGGCTATGACACTACTCATCCGTATGCAAACCGTGACCCTCGCTTAGCTTTTAGCGTTCTTTATCCGGGATGTAATTATACCAAAGACGATGGCTCGATAGCTATATTCAACACACTGGATAAGACGATTAACGGAAGTACGAACCCTAACTACATGACTGCTGCCGATAACTCTTCAAAAACAGGATTGACATGGGCGAAATACTTGGAACCGATGAATCAATATACGGATATTTGGGCTTCCAATGCTTGTCCCATCATGTTCCGTTATGCAGAAGTGTTACTGACGTATGCCGAAGCAGAGAATGAATTAACAGGTCCATCGGCAGCTGTTTATCAGAAAATTAATCTTGTGCGCAATCGTGTGAATATGCCCAATGTAGATCAAACCAAATATGGAACAAAAGAGACGTTGCGTGAGTTAATACGTCGTGAGCGTGGTGTTGAATTTGCAGGTGAAGGTTTACGCCGTGCCGATCTGGTTCGCTGGAAAACGACTGATGGAAAACTATTGGCAGAAAAAGTAATGACCGGTACATTGGAACGTGTAATGGGTACAGTAAATATGGATAAAAACCTAGATCCTACTCTACGCGCCACAATCAATGTAAATGCTTCGGCTGAGGATAAAAAGATAGAAGACAGAGTGTTTAAGCCACACTATCGCTATCTGCCAATTCCACAGAGCGACCGAGATAAAAATCCTAAGTTAGAACAAAACACAGGATATTAAAAACGACAATCTACCATTATAGACTTAATCACTCTTTAAAGTTGACGAGGATGCTACACACCGAAGCATCCTCGTTTTTTTAGCTGTCTATTCCTTGCAACACCCCCAAAATACCATCAATAGTATTATCTTTGCACCCTCAATTATAACAACATCACCTCTATGAATCAAGAAATGAGCCCGGTAAAGCTTTCAGGCTGGTTGGCGCTGAGTCCGTTGGTTGTCTTTTTGTGCCTCTACCTGCTTACGTCGATCATCGTCAACGATT
>JAGOOC010000025.1 GCA_017992695.1 Bacteroides sp.
AGTAGATAAAAAATGAATAAAAACTATGCTATCGTCTTGCTGATTACATTAGGAGTAGCAGCATGTGGTCAAAAGAAAGCGGACAAGGAAACCTTTGTTCGACCGGTGAAAACAGCGATTGTAGAATCGAGATCGGAAATCAATAAAGACTTCTCGGGTATTGTAGAGGCTGTGGAGTATGTGAAGCTTGCTTTTAGAGTCAGTGGACAAGTCATCAATCTGCCTGTTATCGAGGGACAAAAGGTAAAAAAGGGAGATCTTATTGCTGCCATTGATCCCAGAGACATCTCGCTACAGTACGCAGCAGATAAATCGACTTACGAAACAGCTACTGCACAAGTAGAGCGAAACAAACGCTTACTTGCACGCCAAGCCATCTCTGTACAAGAGTATGAGATCAGTCTGTCAAATTATCAAAGAGCTAAATCTAACTACGAATTATCGACCAACAACATGCGCGACACCCGGCTGACGGCTCCATTTGATGGATCTATCGAAAAGAGATTGGTGGAAAACTACCAGCGAGTGAACTCGGGCGAAGGCATAGTGCAGTTGGTCAACACTCAAAAGCTACGCATAAAGTTTACCATTCCTGATGCTTATTTACATCTTATTCGCTCGAACGACAAGAGATTTAAGGTACGATTTGATACGTATAGTGCTACTGAATTCAATGCTGTGTTGGAAGAATTTTTAGATGTATCGACCAATGGAACGGGAATTCCTGTCACTATTACCATTGACGATCCTACCTTCGACCGTGCGCTATACGATGTTAAGCCCGGTTTCACTTGTAGCATTCGGTTATCGACCAACATCGGGCCACTACTCCAAGAGAACATGACTACCGTGCCGCTAAGTGCTATTTTTGGCGAAACAGATGGAAAGAAAACCTATGTATGGGTCTTGAATGGCAACAAAGTAGAACGTCGCGAAGTAGAGGTGTACTCGCCCACCGGAGAAGCACAAGTACTTCTTTCTTCGGGAGTAAAAGCCGGAGAAAAGATCGTAACTGCAGGAGTGTATCAATTGGTAGAAGGAGAGACAGTAAACGAACTCCATTAGATGATGAACCATTTTATCAGTAATCATTAACCATCAGACTTATGAACTTAGCCAAATACTCATTAGATAATACAAAAATTATCTTTTTCTTTCTGGCTGTATTGCTTATCGGGGGAGTGTTCTCCTTTGGCAATCTGGGGAAAAAGGAAGATGCACCGTTTGTTATTAAAACGGCTGTTATCATTACAAGATACCCGGGAGCTGCACCGGCCGAAGTAGAGCGACTCATTACCGAGCCTATCTCGCGCGAAATACAGAGCATGAGCGGTGTGAACAAAATTAAATCGGAGTCGATGTACGGCATCTCAAAGATTACATTTGAGTTGCTTCCCTCCTTATCGGCCTCCTCCATCCCTCAGAAATGGGACGAGCTGCGACGCAAAGTACTCAATATTCAACCCATGTTGCCAAGTGGAGCTTCATTACCAACAGTATCAGATGACTTTGGCGATGTGTTCGGCATTTATTACGGTCTGACCGCCGACGAGGGGTTTAGCTATGAAGAGATGCGCAACTGGGCCGAACGGATTAAGACCGGAGTGGTTACCGCAGAGGGTGTAATGAAGGTCGCCCTATTTGGTGTACAAACCGAAGTCATCAATATATTTGTTTCGGTCAATAAGTTGGCAGGCATGGGAATCGATCCCAAGCAGCTGGCAGGATTGCTTCAATCGCAGAATCAAATTATCAATACGGGAGAGATTAAAGCGGGCGAACAGCAATTGCGCGTAGTAGCCAATGGCATGTATACCACAGTCAATGACATACGCAACCAAGTACTTACAACCAAAGCCGGACAGGTAAAGCTGGGAGATATTGCCATTATCGAAAAAGGGTATATGGATCCCCCTAGCACCATCATGCACGTCAACGGCAAGCGTGCCATTGGTATTGGTGTATCAACCGACCCCGATAAAGATGTAGTAAAAACCGGCAAAATGGTTGATGCTAAGTTGTCCGAAATACTGCCTTTGATGCCGGTAGGTTTGCAGTTGGAGGATCTTTACCTCGAAAACGAAATTGCAAGAGAGGCTAACAACGGATTTATTATCAACCTGATAGAATCGATTCTAATTGTTATTGTAATCATCATGTTGGTAATGGGATTACGAGCCGGATTGTTGATCGGTTCATCCCTGATATTCTCTATTGGGGGTACGTTGCTCATCATGTCGTTTTTTGGTGTGGGTCTCAATCGAACTTCGCTTGCAGGATTTATCATTGCTATGGGTATGCTGGTGGACAATGCCATTGTGGTAACCGATAATGCACAGATAGCCATTGCGCGAGGGGTTGACCGACGAAAGGCATTGATTGATGGAGCAACCGGTCCGCAGTGGGGATTATTGGGAGCTACTTTCATCGCCATTTGTTCGTTCCTTCCCCTGTACCTAGCCCCTTCGGCAGTAGCCGAAATTGTGAAACCGTTATTTATCGTACTGGCCATTTCGCTCGGGTTAAGTTGGTTACTGGCCTTGACACAGACCACTACCTTTGGTAACCTTATATTGAAAGCCAAAGCCGTTGAAGGTGCCAAGGATCCCTACGACAAACCATTCTATCACAAATTTGCTTCGATTTTAGCCGTTTTGATTAATAAGAAGCTGTGGACAATCGGTTCGATGATCGCACTTTTCATCGTCTCGTTAGTGATCATGGGAAACATGTCTCAAAACTTCTTCCCTTCTCTTGATAAGCCCTACTTCCGAGCCGATGTGTTCTACCCCGACGGATACAGCATTAACGACGTTACACAGCAAATGGAAAAGGTAGAGGCTCACCTGCTGCAACAACCCAACGTGAAGCGAGTTTCAGTTACGTTTGGCAATACACCGTTGCGCTATTACCTGGCATCGACCTCGGTAGGACCGAAACCCAACTTCGCCAACATACTGATCGAGTTAACCGACAGTAAATATACCAAAAAGAGCGAAGAACAGTTTGACAACTACATGAAAGCAAACTATCCGAATGCCATTACCCGTACCAGTCTCTTCAAACTATCTCCTGCTGTTGATGCAGCTATCGAAATTGGTTTTATCGGCAATAATGTAGATACATTGGTGATGCTTACCAACAAGGCATTGGATATTATGCATCGCAATTCGAATCTGATCAATGTACGCAATTCGTGGGGAAACAAGATTCCGGTATGGGATCCTATCTTCAGTCAGGAACGAGCACAACCGCTGGGGGTATCACGCCAAGGAATGGCACAAAGCATTCAAATTGGAACCAACGGCATGCCGTTAGGCGAATATCGCGAAGGCGATCTGGTATTGCCTATCCTGCTTAAAGGCAATAGAGCCGATTCGTTCCTGATCAATGACCTGCGCACTCTGCCTGTATTTGGTACAAGTCCCGAAACAACCAGTCTGGAGCAAGTCGTTTCTGAGTTTGATTTCCAATTCAAATTCTCTAATGTGAAAGTCTATAACCGTCAGATGGTCATGATGGCGCAATGTGATCCCCGCCGTGGGGTTAACTCCATTAGTGCGTTTAACTCCGTTTGGAAGCAGGTGCAAGAGGAGATTACAATACCCGAAGGGTATACTCTGAAGTACTTTGGTGAGCAAGAGAGCCAGGTAGAGTCGAACGAAGCATTGGCCGAAAACCTGCCATTAACCTTCTTCTTGATGTTCGTTACACTACTGCTGTTATTCAAAACCTATCGCAAACCCACAGTGATATTACTCATGTTACCTCTTATCTTTATCGGTATCGTTTTAGGATTGTTGCTATTAGGTAAATCGTTCGACTTCTTCGCCATACTTGGTTTGTTGGGGTTGATTGGTATGAACATCAAGAACTCTATTGTATTGGTGGATCAAATTGATATCGAAACTCAATTGGGTAAAGAGCCTTTGGATGCAGTTATCAGCGCCACAACCAGCCGCATCATTCCGGTAGCCATGGCTTCGGGAACTACCATTCTGGGTATGTTGCCACTACTCTTCGATGCCATGTTTGGCGGTATGGCAGCCACTATTATGGGTGGTTTGCTTGTTGCGTCGATATTAACCCTATTCGTATTACCGGTAGCCTATTGTGCCATACATAAAATAAAAGGATGAAAAAAGAGATTATTACCATAGCACTGCTCTTGCTCGGCCTTAATGCCGAGGCACAGCAAGCTCACATGAGTCGAGAAGCCTATCGTGAGCGTGTAGAGGCATACAGTCAGGTGTTGAAACAGCAGCGACTGCAAACAACAGCTAGCACCGAGGCGAGCAAAATAGCCTTTACTGGTTATCTGCCACAAATAAACCTTGAAGGAGAGGGAACATTGAACTTGAAAGAGTTGGATGCTTGGACCGGCCCGGAGGGGCAGTATCGAAACAACACCTACCAAGGCATGGTGGTCATAGCGCAACCTCTTTACACAGGAGGTGCGCTAAAAGCCCAAAACAACATTGCCAAAGCTAATGAGAAACTAGACCAACTCTCGGAAGAGCTAACGCTCGATCAAATTCATTATCAGAGTGATGCTGTTTATTGGAATGCTTCGGCTGCTCGTGCCGGTCTCAATGCTGCTGCAACTTATCAAGAGATTGTACAGCAACAATATAAGATCATTCAAGATCGTTTTCAAGACGGAATGATTAGTCGCACCGATCTTTTGATGATTTCGACCCGACAAAAGGAGGCAGAACTGCAATACATCAAAGCACGTCAGAACAACACCTTAGCTTTACAAAAGCTAAACATATTGATGGGAAAGAACCCGAATGCCCAAGTAGACAGTTTATGTCTCATCGGAGTAGTATGTGAGCCCGTAACCGCAATGACGCTAACGGAAGTATTGCAACGTAGAGCTGATTATGCTAGTACCAAAGTAAACATTGAAAAGAGTGAAGCGCAGCGAAAGGCCGCCATGAGCCAATACAATCCACAACTCAATATGTATGTATCGAGCGGATGGGCTACCGGCGTACCCAATATGGGATATGATTTGCAGTTCTCTCCCATTCTGGGTATGAATGTAAGCATCCCACTGGTGCGTTGGGGGGCGCGCTTCAAAACAAATCGCCAACAGAAAGCTTATGTTGGTATTCAGAAGCTACAACAAAGCTACGTAACCGACTACATTAATGAAGAGCTCTCGGCAGCTCTCACCAAACTTACCGAAACAGGGTTTCAGGTAAAAACCGCTGAAGAGAATCTCACCTTAGCCGAGGAGAATCTGAACTTGGCAAGCTTTTCGTATAATGAAGGGAAGGCAAGCATGGTTGATGTGCTTTCAGCTCAGCTGTCGTGGACGCAAGCACAATCAAACCTGATCAATGCCCATCTCGCAGCGAAAATGGCAGTAGCTGAATACAGAAAAGTGGTAAGCGAATAATAAAGATTACCCCGACAGTACATAGAGCAAGTCCCACAGCGTTTCTATTTAAAAGAATACGCTGTGGGACTTAACTTTATTACACTGTTCGGTTAGGAAAACTTGCTCGATGTTACGCAGCAAAGTTTACGGTAACTAAAGTCAATGATTAGAATTCGCTCGTAAAGTGGAACCGAATCTTTTTAAAGTCAATCTGCGCCATCTGGAGCACGTAGTTCGAGTCTGCCAAAAATACATCGCGTCCGTCGCGATCTTTAGCCATAAACTGGTATTTGCGTTTTTTGAATGCTTCCAGTTCCTCAGCGTCATCGCTCTCGACCCAGCATGCTTTATACAAACTGAGTGGCTCCCAACGGCACGATGCGTTGTACTCGTTGAGCAAGCGATATTGGATGACTTCAAACTGCAGCTGCCCTACGGTACCGATAATCTTACGGTTGTTGAATTGGTTCACAAATAGTTGCGCCACACCCTCGTCCATCAACTGATCAATACCTTTGGAGAGTTGTTTCTGCTTCATTGGGTCGGCATTTTCAATGTACTTGAACATCTCGGGCGAGAAGCTGGGGATACCCCGGAAGTGCAACAGTTCGCCTTCGGTCAGCGTGTCGCCAATCTTAAACGATCCGTTATCGGGCAGACCAATAATATCACCTGCATAAGCCTCATCGATGGTGGTTTTGCGTTGTGCCATAAACTGAGTAGGCGAAGAGAAACGCATCGTTTTACCATGACGCACATGCAAATAGGGTGCATTACGCACAAATTTGCCCGAACATATCTTGCAGAAAGCTACACACGAACGGTGATTGGGGTCGATGTTGGCCGTAATTTTAAAAATAAAGCCGGTAAACTTAGGTTCATCAGGAACCACCAGTCGCTCTTCGGCCTGTATCGGTCTTGGAGCAGGGGCAATCTCCAGAAAGCAGTCGAGCAGCTCTTGCACACCGAAGTTATTCAAAGCCGATCCGAAGAAAACAGGCGCTAAAGTGCCCGCAAGATAATCCTCCGAAGAGAATTCGGGATAAACGCCTTCGAGCAGTTCCAAGTCAACACGCAGCTTGTCGGCCAACGTCTTTCCGATCTGTTCATCGAGCGCAGCACTGTGAATATCTACAGCCACTTTCTCAGTTACCACTTGCTTCGAGGGTTGATACAGGTCGAGCTTCTCTTCGTAGATGTTATACACACCTTTAAAACGAATGCCTTGTTCAATAGGCCACGACAAAGGTCTAACACGAATCATCAGCTCCTCTTCCAGCTCATCGAGCAAGTCGAACGGATCTTTACCTTCGCGGTCCATCTTGTTCACAAAGATGATAACAGGCGTGTTGCGCATGCGGCACACCTCCATCAACTTACGGGTCTGTGTCTCCACCCCTTTGGCTCCATCTACCACGATGATAACGCTGTCTACGGCTGTAAGTGTGCGGAAGGTATCTTCGGCAAAGTCTTGGTGACCGGGAGTATCCAGAATGTTAATTTTATAATCCTTGTAGTCAAACTCCATCACAGAGGTAGTCACCGATATACCACGTTGCTTCTCAATTTCCATCCAGTCAGACGTAGCCGTCTTCTTGATTTTATTGCTTTTCACCGCTCCTGCCACTTGAATCTGTCCGCCAAAAAGCAACAGTTTCTCGGTCAAAGAGGTTTTACCTGCATCGGGATGGGCGATAATGGCGAACGTGCGCCTTCTTTGTATTTCTATATTACTCATAATGCTGTTGAAAGTTGAGAAATGCATCGTTTAAGACTCGTTTCCCAATGTGGAATTTCTATATGGAAGGTGTTTTTAATTTTTGTTTTATCTAAAACCGAGTAGTGCGGACGAGCCGCTTTGGTAGGATAATCGGCTGTGTGAATTGGCTTTACCTTGCATGAGGTAATTCCGGCCAAGCGATGAATGGCTACTGTGAAGTCATACCACGAGCATGCGCCTTCGTTGCTAAAGTGATAAATGCCACGCTCGATGCCGTTATTTATAATGGCATATATGGTGCGTGCCAAATCATTGGCATAGGTAGGTGTACCTACCTGATCGAAAATAACCCCCAATGTCTCCCGCTCTCGTCCCAATCGAATCATGGTTTTCACAAAGTTATTTCCATAGATGGAGTAGAGCCAAGCTGTACGAATAACGATGGCTTTATCGCAATGCTCCATCACGTTTTGTTCTCCTGCCAGCTTTGTTGTACCATAAATAGAGTTCGGACAAGTAACCTCTTGTTCGGTGTAAGGAGTGTGTGCCGTTCCGTCAAACACATAGTCGGTAGATACTTGTATCATAGCTGCTCCCCTACTTTGAGCAGCGCGAGCCAGATAACCCGGAGCTAGATTGTTTAGCTTGTTGCACAGCTCAACATCATCTTCGGCCCGATCTACAGCTGTATAGGCTGCACAGTTTACAATAACATCAATCTGTTTTTGGGCTACGTAGGTCATTACGGACTCTTCGTCGCAAATATCGAGTTCCTGCACGTCGGTAAAGAAGTAAGTATGCGCTGTGTTCTCTTGCGAAAGCACACGCATCTCATTACCCAATTGACCGTTTGCTCCGGTAATCAGTATATTCATTTTATTCAAATTTTAATTCGCCTTGTTTGTCTTTCTCGTAGTAATTGGCCAGCATAGAAAGAAAGTTGCTAATAACCTCAATGGCTCTGGCTGTACCTGGTGTAATTTCCTTTTTTTGTAAACGCAACAGCATCACACCGTAAAGTGCTTCAAAGCAGGTTTCCAATTCGGGCTCTTCTTTTTTACCGTTTTTGCTCCGCAGCTCTACAATGAAGGGAAGTGCCTTAAAATAGGCAGCTGTATAAAAAGGAAACCGAGGTGAAGCCAGCAACTGGCTATTGAGCTCGATGAGATTCTGCAATACGTTTCGGTTGATCTGCAAATGTCCTCTCTCCCGAACATCCTCTTCATACATCATCGTGATGAGGTTTCCATACCACTCTTTCAATGCCATCCGCTCTTCTGCCGGAAAGCGAGAAATAATCTTCTCCTCTACTTGTTCAAGATCACACCCATTGGCACGGATCATATCCTCAACCTGCCACATATAGATAAGATATTCGGCTATGTTTTGCTCTTTGAGTAAACGGGCTATATTCATTTCTTTTTTTATCCTCTTACTATTAATAAATAGATTCGCCCAAAAGCGTGTAAATCAATCCCACTACAGAAACAAGAATAACAATGCCACCAATAACACGATTGAGAATCCAAATTCCGCGAACATTGAATTTACTTCGTACCTTGTTCACAAAAAAGGTGATGCCAAACCACCAAGTTAATGCTCCAAGCGCAATGGCAAAATAGCCGGCGATTCTCTCAAACACCAGCACACCGGGTTCTACAAAAGCAAAGCGAGCAAACAAACCAATAAATAGAAATATAATCAAGGGGTTAGACAGGGTAACGGCAAAAGCTGTGATAAAGTTATGAAAATACGACCCTTTATTGGTTGAAACAGGACGTATAGCGTGTACAGGATTGCTGCGGAACGTATAAATACCAAAAAGCAACAGCATGATGCTACCAAGGAATTGTAGATAGAAAATATTTTTGTTGATGTAGTCGAACACAAAACTCATACCATAACCAGTCAATAAAGCATAAGCAATGTCGCTAACAGCGGCTCCCAGTCCGGTGATGAAGCCATACCAACGACCTTTATTTAAAGTTCGCTGAATGCAAAGGACACCCACCGGCCCCAAAGGTGCAGACACCACGACGCCGATAATAAAGCCCTTAAACAATATATCGAAAAATGTTCCTAACTGAATCATGCTACAAATATCGCACTTTTTTATGAAACAGATGTAGCTTGTTAACATCTTTTCGGCTCTTTCACACTGCAAAAGATTATTTCATCCATCACTGCTCACTGTTTTCTTCCTCTTTCTCCAAATTCTTCCCCTTTGTTTGGGTTTGAATTTGGAGAGATAAGGGATAAAATTCCTTTTTTCTTTCTCTTCCCCAACCATTTTAGCTATCTTTGCGCCTTATTAAAGAAACGTAATTCATCCATATACAACATGATCCTTTTTTTCAGAACCCCATCTAAGAGCGTGATTGCCGTAGAGAGCAACCACTCGCTCGCCCCGGACGATAGTAAGAAACTCTGTTGGCTTTTTGGCGAAGCCGCAACAGAAAGTGAAGATAACCTGAAAGGCTGCTTTGTGGGGCCACGCCGCGAAATGATTACTCCGTGGAGTACCAACGCAGTGGAAATCACCCAAAACATGGGGATTGAAGGCATCACTCGCATCGAGGAGTACTTCCCGGTAAAGGACGAAAGCGCAGACTGTGACCCTATGCTGCAACGCATGTATACAGGGCTCGATCAGCAGGTGTTCACCACCAACCGTCAGCCAGCCCCCATCCTCTATATCGATGACCTCGAAGCGTACAACGAGAAAGAGGGACTTGCCCTTTCTGCGGAAGAGATGGATTATTTAAAAAAGATAGAAGGCGATTTGGGGCGCAAACTAACAGACTCGGAGGTGTTTGGTTTTGCACAAATCAACTCGGAGCACTGCCGTCACAAAATTTTTGGCGGTACATTCATCATCGACGGCGTAGAGCAAGAATCTTCGCTCTTCCAGATGATCAAGAAAACCACCAACGAGAATCCAAATAAGATCATCTCAGCTTATAAAGATAACGTAGCCTTCGCAGAAGGACCGGTAGTAGAGCAGTTTGCTCCGGCCGACCACTCGAAGCCCGACTTCTTTCAAATTAAAGACATCAAGAGTGTGATCTCGCTGAAGGCTGAAACACACAACTTCCCTACTACCGTAGAGCCATTCAATGGTGCATCGACCGGCACCGGTGGCGAAATACGCGACCGTATGGCCGGTGGCAAAGGCTCATGGCCCATTGCCGGAACTGCGGTTTACATGACTTCTTATCCTCGCACCGACGAAGGACGCGAGTGGGAAGATGTTCTGCCCGTGCGCAAATGGTTGTACCAAACACCCGAACAGATTTTGATCAAAGCATCTAACGGTGCATCAGACTTTGGAAACAAATTTGGTCAACCGCTTATCTGCGGATCGGTGCTGACCTTCGAACACGCCGAAAACAAGGAAGAGTACGGCTACGACAAAGTAATTATGCTTGCCGGTGGTGTAGGCTACGGTCCACACCGCGACGCCCTAAAGGGTACACCCGAAGCAGGAAACAAAGTGGTGGTGATAGGTGGAGACAACTACCGCATCGGACTGGGTGGTGGCTCAGTATCTTCTGTAGATACGGGTCGTTACAGCAGTGGCATTGAGCTGAACGCTGTGCAACGCGCCAATGCCGAAATGCAAAAACGTGCCAACAACGTAGTGCGCGCACTGTGCGAGGAGGACGAGAATCCCGTTGTATCCATCCATGATCACGGTTCGGCCGGACACGTAAACTGCCTGTCGGAACTGGTAGAAGAGTGTGGTGGAGTGATTGATATGAGCAAGCTGCCTATCGGTGACGCTACCCTGTCGGCCAAAGAGATTATTGCCAACGAATCGCAAGAGCGCATGGGACTCCTTATTAAAGAGGAGGCTATCGAACATGTGCGCAAGATTGCCGAACGCGAACGTGCCCCGATGTACGTGGTAGGTGAAACAACCGGCGACCACCGTTTCTCGTTTCAGCAAGCAGACGGCATACGTCCGTTCGACCTGGCTGTTGATCAGATGTTCGGTGCATCGCCCAAAACGTATATGATAGACAAAACGGTAGATCGTGTTTATGAAATGCCGAAATATGAAATATCTGAGCTTCACGAATACCTCACCAATGTATTGCAGCTTGAAGCTGTTGCCTGCAAAGACTGGTTAACGAATAAGGTTGACCGTTCGGTAACGGGTAAGGTAGCTCGCCAACAGTGTCAAGGTGAAATTCAGTTGCCACTAAGCGACTGTGGTGTGGTGGCACTCGACTATCGTGGCGAGAAAGGTATCGCCACCTCTATCGGACATGCACCGCAAGCTGCATTGGCCGATCCGGCTGCCGGCTCTATCCTCTCGGTAAGCGAAGCGCTGACCAACTTAATTTGGGCTCCGATGGTCGATGGTATGGACAGCATCTCACTCTCTGCCAACTGGATGTGGCCTTGCCGCTCTCAGGAAGGCGAAGACGCGCGTTTGTACACTGCAGTGAAAGCCTTAAGCGATTTCTGCTGCGCCCTGCAAATCAATGTACCTACGGGTAAGGACTCCCTATCGATGACACAGCAATACCCCGATGGCGAGAAGGTAATCTCTCCGGGAACAGTCATTGTATCGGCTGCCGGCGAAGTGACGGATGTGAAGAAGGTGGTTTCGCCCGTACTGGTGAACAATGAGAAAACAACGCTTTATCACATCGACTTCAGCTTCGATACATTGAAACTGGGTGGCTCTGCTTTTGCACAGTCATTGGGCAAAGTGGGTAGCGAAGTACCTTGCGTACAAGATGCCGAATACTTCCGCGATGCATTCCTAGCTGTTCAGGAGTTGGTGCACAAGGGGCTTATCTTGGCCGGTCACGACATCTCTGCGGGTGGTTTAATTACCACACTGCTGGAAATGTGTTTCGCCAACGTAGAGGGTGGCTTAGAAATCAACCTCGACAAAATGAACGAAACAGATATCGTAAAGATCTTATTTGCCGAGAATCCGGGTATTGTGATTCAGATTGCCGACAAACATAAAGAAGAGGTGAAGAAGATACTCGAAGAGGCTGGTGTAGGCTTCATCAAGCTGGGTAAACCAACTGATGAGCGTCACATTCTGGTTTCAAAGGAGGAGGCAACCTACCAATTCGGCATTGACTATATGCGCGAGGTGTGGTACGCTTCATCGTATCTGCTCGACCGCAAACAGTCGATGAACGGCTGCGCCAAGAAACGTTTCGAGAACTACAAGATGCAACCGCTGGAGACTCACTTCATGCCCGAGTTTAAAGGAAAATTCTCGCAATACGGCATTGACCCCAATCGTCGCACTGCGACGGGTGTGCGTGCTGCTATTATCCGCGAAAAAGGAACGAATGGCGATCGCGAAATGGCTTATGCTCTTTATCTGGCCGGTTTCGATGTGAAGGACGTAACCATGACAGACTTAGTTAGTGGACGCGAAACACTTGAAGAGGTAAACCTGATTGTTTACTGCGGTGGCTTCTCTAACTCCGATGTATTGGGTTCGGCCAAAGGCTGGGCAGGTGGTTTCTTGTATAACGAGAAGGCCAAAACGGCACTTGACAACTTCTATGCTCGCGAAGATACACTCTCATTGGGTATCTGTAACGGTTGCCAATTAATGATGGAACTGGGGTTAATTACGCCTAACCACAAGGAAAAAGGCAAGATGTTGCATAACGAATCGCACAAATTTGAATCTACATTCGTAGGCGTAACCATTCCTACTAACCGTAGCGTCATGTTCGGTTCGCTCAGTGGCAGCCAAATCGGTGTTTGGGTAGCACACGGAGAGGGTAAGTTCTCACTACCGTATGATGAAGACAAGTACAATGTAGTGGCTAAATACAATTACGACGAATATCCTGCCAATCCAAACGGTTCAGACTATTCGGTTGCAGCACTGGCAAGTGAAGACGGTCGTCATCTGGCCATGATGCCTCACCCTGAACGCGCTATATTCCCCTGGCAAAATGCTTATTATCCAGCCGATCGGGTAAATAGCGATCAGGTAACACCGTGGATGGAAGCATTTGTAAATGCCCGCAAATGGGTAGAGAAAAAGATGAAATAAGCACTCGCTGCATTCATTGATGCATTCAAAAGGCTGTCACTCAAGAAAAGTGACAGCCTTTTTCGTTTCAGAACAGATAAAGCGGTGTTTACTTTTAGCAAGTATAATCGAATATCCAACGCTATATAGTTGTGGAAAGATTTGTTATATTAAAAAAAGTTCTTAATTTTGTAAAATGAATTGCTCCATGAAAGATTAAAAGATCACCTCTAAAAGTTCTGATACTATGATAAAATGGATTTTCCTTTTTTTATTGTTGCCGGTTATTAGTGCCGCTCAGACTTACAAATACATTGGTGTAGAAGATGGGTTAAGCAATAGACGCGTATACAATATCCAGAAGGATCATAAAGGGTATATGTGGTTTCTGACACATGAGGGGATTGATCGCTACGATGGTAGCGAATTTAAACATTACAAACTGATAGATGGCATAGAGCAGTTAAGCGTACCTACGGGGCTTAACTGGTTGTACATAGATTCGGAAGGGGTGATATGGGTCATTGGACAAAAAGGAAAAATTTTTCGATACGACTACCCACGCGATGTATTTGTATTAGCCTATAAAATACCTAAATCGGAGGTATTGAAAAGCCTTATTCCTATTAGCTTTAGCTTCATTGATAACAACAGCAACATTTGGCTTTGTGGCAAAGATCGGTTGTTTTTGTACAACACGCGCACAAAGACCACAAGTCAAATAGCCAACAACATAAAAGAGAGAATAACCAATATACAGCAGATTGACAACGCTCATTTCTTCATAGGAAGTGAGTTTGGCATACACCATGCCGAATTGAAAGAGGAAAGCCTGAGACCTCTTCCTTGTAAAGAGTTGGATAAACTAAAAATACAAGTTAGCGAACTGTACCTTCATGCCCCGTCAAAGAAACTTTTTATTGGAGCCTTTCAACGTGGCATTTTCATCTACGACATGACAAGCAAAAAGAGCATTCAGCCTGAGTCCAATTTACCCGATTTAAATATATCCCGCATTAGACCCTTCTCTGAACAAGAGCTGTTAATTGCCACGAATGGAGCCGGAGTTTACAAGATGAATGTTGACACCTACCAAAGAACACCCTATATATTGGCCGATTATGAGCAAAACAATGCGATGAATGGAAACAACATCAACGACATTTACATCGATCAGGCACAACGCATCTGGTTGGCAAACTACCCAATTGGCATTACCATGCGCAACGATCGTTATGCAAGTTATCATTGGATTAAGCATGCTATCAACAACGAACAGTCACTTGTTAATGACCGAGTGAACGCAATTATTGAAGATAGCGAGGGAGATCTATGGTATGCGACAAGCAACGGTATCAGCCAGTATAACCCTCGCACAAAAGCATGGCATTCATATCCGGGAAATTCTGTTTTCAATCAAAATATAAAGAACCAAATATTTACCACCCTATGCGAAGTCTCCCCAGGCATCATTTGGGCAGGAGGGTATAATTCGGGTACTTTTCAAATTAATAAAAAAACCCGATCTACTCAATACATTTTACCTTCTAACTTTAACCAACAAGATGTGCATCCGGATAAGTATATCCGTGATATAAAGAAAGACGCTGAGGGAAACATTTGGTCAGGGGGCTATTACTACCTAAAAAAACGAAACTTACAAGACAAATCGTTCCGCATCTACAACGGATTTAGCTCTATCACGACTATTCTTGAGAAAGACAGTACACACATGTGGATAGCTTGCTCTACCGGGTTGTACTTGCTAAACAAGGAATCAGAAGCGAGTGAACACATTAATCTGCCGATTGAATCGAACTATATTTATTCACTTTACCAAACCCGAAGCGGTCTTTTATATATCGGAACAAGTGGTTATGGGCTGCTAATTTATGATCCCAAAACCAAACTCTTCACCCATTATCACGAGGAGAATAGTGCTTTAATATCTAACCACGTTTATTCCATTTTATCGAATGACGACATAGACATACTGCTCAGCACTGAGAACGGACTCAGCAGTTTCTATCCACAAAAGGAAGCATTTCATAATTGGACAAGAGATCAGGGGTTGATGACTGTACACTTCAACCCCAGCTCTGGAGCATTACTGAAAAGCGGACACTTTATCGTTGGAAGTACAGATGGGGCTGTGGAGTTTGATGAAAACATGAAAATACCGCAAACCCACTCTTCTAAAATGGTTTTCAGCGATTTTAGACTCTTTTATCAGACCGTTTACCCTAATGAAGAGGATTCTCCATTAACCGACTGTATCGATGAAACCAAAACACTCAAATTAAGATCAAATCAGAACATTTTTTCACTGAAAGTATCGTCAATCAATTATGACTATCCATCGAACACGTTGTATTCTTGGAAGCTGGAAGGATTTTATGATGAGTGGAGCCGTCCCGAAAAAGAGAACATCATTCGATTTACCAACCTCGACCCGGGTACATACACGCTGCGCATACGTGCTGTATCGAGCGAAGATAGGCGTGTTATCGAAGAAAGAAGCATACAAATAGAGGTGGCTTACCCGTTTTGGCGCAGTATATGGGCGTTGATTATTTATGGTTTGGTTATAGGGTTCATTGTAAGCGTGGCTTTTCGAGTATTCATATTAAATAAACAACGAAAGGCATCTGATGAAAAGATACAGTTCTTCATCAATACTGCCCATGACATCCGTACACCACTTACATTGATCAAAGCACCTATCGAAGAACTTCAAGAGAAAGAGCAGTTGAGTCGAGACGGAATAAGCAATATAAATACTGCATTGCGAAATGTTAATGCGCTGCTACGTCTTACAACCAACTTGATCAACTTTGAACGTGTAGATACCTATTCATCCGAACTGTTTGTCGGAGAATATGAGGTAAACGCGTTCATGTCTGAGATATACGAATCATTTCGTCCTTATGCGGATGTCAAGCATGTCAATTTCACCTACGAGAATAACTTCAATCACCTCAACGTGTGGTTCGATAAAAACAAAATGGATTCCATTCTTAAAAACATAATCTCTAATGCGCTTAAATACACACCAGACAATGGCAATGTGAGCATATATGTCAGTGATAATGGCGAAACTTGGAGTGTTGAGATAAAAGACACCGGCATCGGGATCCCGACTAATGAACAGAAAAAACTATTCAAAAACCACTTTAGAGGAAGCAATGCCATCAACTCAATGATTACGGGCAGTGGAATAGGATTGATGCTAGTTTGGAAGTTAGTACGCTTACATAAAGGAAGAATAACCATGAACAGTGTTGAACATCAAGGTTCTACTATCAAAGTTAGCTTTCCGAAAGAAATTAAACGTCACGGTAAAGTGCGCTTAGCCAATAAGATAGTTAGCTCTGTACTTCCCCGGCAAGGATCGATCAGCAACGTTTTTCCTAGTGTATACGATGCCGTAAAGAAAAACAGCGAGACAAATTATCAACGCATTCTGATCGTGGAAGATAACGACGAACTGCGGAACTACTTAACCCATACCCTATCGGACAGTTACACAGTTAGGTCTTGTAGCAATGGTAAAAACGCATTGACTATTGTTGAAGAGTACAAACCCGAACTTGTTATTTCGGACATCATGATGCCGGAGATGAGAGGAGACGAGTTATGTAGCATACTGAAAAGCAATATTGAAACCTCACATATCCCTATAGTGTTGCTAACGGCTCTGAACGATGAAAGTAACATTCTTGCAGGACTTAGTGTTGGTGCCGATGAATATGTGGTTAAACCCTTCAACATAGGCATTTTGAAGGCGACCATCAAAAACCTATTGGCCAATAGAGCCCTATTGCGTAACAGATACGCTAACCCGGAGGTTATTTCTACCGAAAATGATTGCATTAATTGCTCTACCGACCTTGACTGGAAGTTCATTGCAACGGTTAAAAAGAGTGTGGAGGACAATATCGATAACTCTTCATTTACCGTTGATGTGCTTTGCAACCTAATGAATATGAGCCGAACCAGCTTTTACAATAAGATTAAAGCATTAACCGATCAGGCTCCGGGCGATTATATTCGAATCATTAGGTTGACACGAGCTGCCCAGTTGCTAAAAGAAGGAAAACATAGTGTAACCGAGGTGGCCGAGCTAACCGGATTTAATGATGCAAAATACTTCCGCGAAGTATTTAAGAAACATTTTAAGGTTAGTCCTAGCAAATATGGCAAAGAGGAGACATCTTCTGAAGTAAAATTAAAAGTAAGTAAAACAAAGTAGTTAAGTCAAACGAAAGCAGATTGAAGCATACAATGAATATCTATATGAGGGCGTTCGGCATATTCTTTAAAATAGGTGCATTCACTATTGGTGGAGGCTATGCCATGGTGCCATTGATTGAAAATGAGATTGTAACCAAACGTAAATGGATTTCGCAAAGCGACTTTATTGATCTGCTTGCTATTTCTCAATCAGCCCCGGGCATACTGGCTGTTAACATTTCTATTTTCATTGGCTACAAGCTCCGCGGCATTCGTGGCAGCCTAATTACAGCACTAGGAACGATACTGCCCTCGTTTCTCATCATTCTGTCTATTGCCTTGTTTTTTCATCGCTTTCAGGACAATATTATTGTTGAGCGTCTTTTCAGAGGCATCCGCCCGGCTGTGGTTGCTTTGATTGCTGCTCCTACATTCAGTATGGCTAGGTCGGCTCGCATCAATCGATATACCGTATGGATTCCGGTGGTGTCTGCCCTTCTTATTTGGTTAATCGGTTTTTCACCGATCTGGATTATTTTCATGGCCGGAGTAGGAGGTTTCCTTTGGGGGAAATTGCAGAGAAGAAGGAATAAAAGCTAACCTACAACGCCTCAACCAGAACTCCTAAACCGCAACGCCTCAACTAGCATTACTAAACCCCAATTCCTTAACCATGATTTACCTCCAACTCTTCTATACGTTTTTTAAAATCGGTCTCTTCGGCTTCGGTGGCGGGTATGCCATGTTGTCACTGATTCAGGGCGAAGTGGTAACACGCTACGAATGGCTCACCGCACAAGAATTCACGGACATTGTAGCCATCAGCCAAATGACACCGGGTCCTATCGGTATCAACGCAGCGACTTACGTAGGCTTCACTGCCAGCGGCAATGTTTGGGGCTCCATAGTCGCCACGTTTGCGGTTGTGCTACCCTCATTTATCCTGATGATCACGATTAGCAAGTTCTTTTTGAAATACCAAAAACACCCGGCAGTCGAATCCGTTTTCAAAGGTTTGCGACCGGCTGTGGTGGGTTTACTCGCATCGGCCGCCTTGGTGTTGATGAATACGGACAATTTCGGTTCGCCAACAACCGACACCTATTCATTTGTGGTGAGCTGTATGCTCTTCTTGATTGCGTTTGTTAGCACGTATAAATACCATATTAATCCGATACTGGTCATTGTAGCCTGTGGCATAGCAGGGCTGCTGGCCTATTCGGTCTAGCTAAGGACCAAAAAGAGTTTGCTCCAAGAACGTATTATATTTTCTTGGAGCAAACTCTTTTTCTTGAAGCAAACTCTTTACACTACATTAAAGAACAAGCCATTGAGCTATCTAGGCTATGAAGGCTTACAGCTTAATTTTCTTAGCTACGTGTTTCGATTCATTGTGTAGTCGGTCAAGTGCAGTGACTACGTAGCGATATTTCTTTTTTCCACTCTCATAAGGAAGTTGATAGAAGTTATCGCGGGTAATGGCTACAATGCGCGAAGGGTCTTCAATGTCTATTTTCTCGTCCGAATCAAAGCGATAAACCACGTACTGCACAGCCTTGTCCATCTCGTCTTTCGCCTTTGGAGCAGTCCAGAAGAGCATATAGCCATCGGCTGTCCACACTCCTTTAGCTTTGCGTACTTTGTCGGGAGCTTTATTGTCCATAAAATCGAATACCGGAACAAGTGCAGGGTACTTATGGTACTCTTGCACCAACGCATCACGATACTTGCCGGCGTTCTCAACCACTGCGCTGGCAGGCCACTGACAGCTTCCACCAATCGTTTGAAAAGAACGTTGCAAAGCCATCTTACGCGGCAACTGATTCATCGAAGGATAAACAGGATCGGCATTCTCTACGGTATTTGTCACGGAGTGGCCGATAAACAGCGGACGATTCCCCGTGTTTTTGGCCCACCATCTTACCAGTGTTTCATAATCGGCACGCGGATGCCCAATCTCCCAATAAATCTGTGGAATATTGTAATCTATCCAGCCTTCGCGAGCCCAAAGCAATACATCGGCGTATAAGTCATCGTAATTCTGCAAACCATTGGTTTTACTACCGAGCGGATCTGTTTTCTCGTTGCGGTAGATGCCAAAAGGAGAGATACCGAACTTCACCCAAGGTTTTGCCTCGCGAATGGTTTCATGAATCTTTTTAATCAATACATTGACATTGCTCCGACGCCAATCGGCTTTGTTAGAAAAGCCACCGCCATAACGGGCAAAGCTGGTATCATCCGGAAAATCTTTGCCGGGTGCGGGGTAAGGATAGAAATAATCGTCCATGTGAATGGCGTCAACATCGTAACGAGCAAGAATATCGGTAATCACGGTACAGATGTGACGACGGCTTTCGGGCAACGCCGGATCGAAGTAAAGTTGATTATTGTAGATTACAAACCATTCGGGGTTTGTGTGATAGAGGTGACCGGGAGCCAACTCGTTGTTTAAGTTTGTTTTCACACGATAGGGATTGATCCAAGCATGAAACTCCATTCCTCGTTTGTGACACTCCTCGATCATAAATTGCATCGGGTCCCAATAGGGCGAAGGTGCTTTACCTTGTGTACCGGTGAGGAAACGGCTCCACGGTTCGATTGGTGAAGCATACAGTGCATCGGCTTCGGGGCGCACCTGAAAGATAATAGCATTGATTCCGGCACCTTGCAACGAATTCAGTTGATCGACCAGTGTTTGTTTTAATCTCTCGGTAGGTACTCCTCGGAATTGACCGTTTACAGCCTGTATCCATGCCGCACGAAACTCACGTTTAGGACTGGGATTGGCAGGCGTGGTCTGCGCTCCTACTCCTACAGCAAAGAGAAGAGCCAGCAAGAAAATAAAGTTTTTCAGATTCATAAGTATTTGTTCTCAATCTATAATATTGACCGCAAAGATAATACAAATAAAATTGTTACCTTTGCCGACCATCATAAAAAGGAGTAGATTTATGTCAGAAAGCAACTATATATCGATCAAAGGAGCCAGGGTGAACAACCTTAAAAACATTGACGTAGATATCCCTCGCAACAAACTTGTCGTTATCACCGGATTGTCGGGTTCGGGCAAATCATCCCTTGCCTTCGACACACTTTATGCTGAAGGGCAACGGCGCTATGTGGAGAGCCTGAGCAGTTATGCCCGTCAGTTTCTGGGTCGAATGAGTAAACCCGAATGTGATTTCATCAAAGGAATTCCTCCGGCTATTGCCATTGAACAAAAGGTGAACAGCCGCAATCCACGCTCTACCGTAGGAACTTCGACAGAAATTTACGAATACCTGCGCTTGCTATTCGCGCGGGTAGGAAAAACGTTCAGCCCTGTAAGTGGGTTGGAGGTGAGAAAACACTCTACCGAAGACATCGTAAACACCATGCTTGCCTACCCCGAAGGAACCCGCTATACGGTACTAACCCCTGTGTTACTGCACGAAAATCGCACTTTGCAAGAGCAGTTGGACGTAGACTTGAAACAGGGCTTTAACCGGATCGAGGTCAATGGTGAGATGGTGCGTATCGACGAATATAAACCTGCACCCAACGATGTGGTTTACCTATTGGTAGACCGCATGACGGTAGCTGAAAGTAAAGATGCCATCAGCCGACTAACAGACTCGGCAGAGACAGCCATGTATGAAGGGGGCGGCACCTGCCTGCTTCGCTTCTACGAAACCGATGGCACAACCAAACTCTATACCTTTAGTACGAAGTTCGAGGCCGACGGTATCGTCTTCGAGGAGCCCAGCGACCAGATGTTCTCCTTCAACTCACCTATCGGTGCCTGCCCTACCTGCGAAGGATTTGGCAAGGTTATTGGTATTGACGAACACCTAGTGGTACCCAACCGCTCACTCTCTATCTATGATGGAGCCGTGGTGTGCTGGCGTGGCGAAAAGATGGGCGAATGGAAAGACATGGTGGTACGAGGAGCCGAAAAGGCAGGCTTGCCTATCTTTACGCCCTACTATGAGCTGACGAACGAACAACGGCAAATGTTGTGGAACGGAACCAAGTATTTCGAGGGAATCAATCAGTTTTTCAAGATGCTCGAAGAGGGGCAATACAAGATACAGAACCGCGTGATGCTGGCCCGTTATCGGGGCAAGACCCTGTGTCCCGTTTGTCACGGAACCCGCCTAAAGCCCGAAGCAGGCTATGTAAAGGTGAGCGAACGAAGCATTTCGGAGTTGGTAGACCTCCCCATTACTGAATTGCAAGCCTTCTTTGACACGTTAGTGCTAAGCCAGCACGATGTCGCAGTAGCCCGTCGCATCTTGCTTGAGATCAAGAGCCGCATACAGTTCTTAATCGATGTGGGTCTGGGGTATCTAACGCTAAACCGCTTGAGTAATTCGCTTTCGGGTGGAGAGAGCCAACGCATCAATCTGGCAACCTCATTGGGCAGCAGTTTGGTAGGCAGTCTTTACATCCTCGATGAGCCCAGTATCGGACTCCATAGCCGCGACACCGACAAACTGATTCAGGTGTTGCGCCAGTTGCAATCCTTGGGCAACACGGTAGTGGTGGTAGAGCACGACGAAGAAATTATCCGCGCAGCAGACTACATCATTGACATTGGTCCCAATGCCGGCCGTTTGGGTGGCGAAGTCGTGTATCAAGGCGACATGAAGGATTTAAAAAAAGGAACCAACAGCTACACCGTGCGCTACTTGCTTGGCGAGGAAGAGATTCCGGTGCCCGAACACAGGCGACCGTGGAACAACTATATCGAGCTTAAAGGGGCACGCGAAAACAACCTGAAAGGAGTTGATGTACGCATTCCGCTCAACGTGATGACGGTAGTAACCGGCGTTTCGGGATCGGGAAAAAGCACACTGATACGCGACATCTTCTATCGGGCACTGAAACGAGAGTTGGACGAATGCAGCGATCGTCCGGGAGAGTTTGTATCGATTGGTGGAGACATCGGTAACGTGCGCAACATCGAATTTGTGGACCAAAACCCGATTGGTAAATCCTCACGTTCTAACCCCGTAACCTATATCAAAGCCTACGATGAAATTCGTAAACTATGGGCCGAACAGCCTTTAGCCAAACAAATGGGCTACACAGCCGGACATTTCAGTTTCAACAGCGAAGGCGGTCGATGCGAAGAGTGTAAGGGCGACGGAACCATTACGGTAGAGATGCAGTTCATGGCCGACTTGGTGTTAGAATGTGAATCTTGCCACGGCAAACGGTTTAAGACCGATACCTTAGAGGTTAAATTCCATGACATGAACATCTACGATGTATTGGAAATGACCGTCAATCAAGCGGTAGAGTTCTTCACCGAGCACGGGCAAAAGAAGATCATCAAAAAGCTAAGCCCACTACAAGATGTAGGGCTGGGATACATCAAACTGGGGCAATCCTCTTCCACCCTATCGGGAGGCGAGAATCAACGCGTTAAATTAGCGTTCTACCTCAGTCAGGAGAAAGCAGACCCTACGCTGTTCATCTTCGATGAGCCCACCACAGGACTTCACTTTCACGATATCCGTAAATTACTGGATGCCTTTGATGCGCTCATTCGCCGCGGACATACCATCGTTATTATTGAGCACAACATGGATGTAATCAAATGTGCCGATCACTTGATCGATCTCGGACCCGATGGTGGAGACAAGGGCGGTAACATCGTAGCAACAGGTACCCCCGAAGAGGTAGCTCAATGTAAGGAGAGTTACACGGGGCAGTACTTAAAGGACAAATTATAGCTCATAAACACTACTGTGTGCACAAAGAACACAGCGTATACAGAGTGATAGCGCACACAGAGGGCACAGCGTTTTTCTTTGTTTGATTAAAACAATGAAATAAACGCTGTGCCCTCTGTATCTGTTGTGGCAAATGTTATTGATGGGCGGTAAGTGCTATCGATGTTGCGGTAAAGGCGATCTACGCTATAGTAAGCCTCTCAGGCAACAATCAGAAATAAAATCCGAAGCCTATCTTAACGCCAAACTTCGACAAGTCACTGTCATTGAAGCGCCATTTGTAATAAACACCTGGTTCAACCGTAACCGTTCGAGAGAGGAAGTAAGCGTATCCCGCCTCTAAGCCCAGTCCCCATTCGGTCGAATTATGGCCGCCTTTCCAGCGAAAACGATTCAAGTCAACTCCTCCTCCCAAGTAAACACCCGTACTATTGAAATAGTAACGTGCACCGGTACCCAGCGTATAAGCATCGACCGGTCTACTCCAATCGGCACCGGCTTCCACCATCAAGGCAACGCCATCGATCAAGAATGTACCGACCTTGCCTCCTATGCCAAACTTTATTTTATCATTGTTACTATACGTAAAGTCGAGTCCTGTCAACGAAGGGTTTACAATCCACTTCCCTTGCTCAAACTGTGCCTTTACAGCCATTGAGGCTATCAACAGGCAAAAAACTAATGCTACCTTCTTCATACGTTTATTTCTTTAATTGATTGTGATGTTCCTCTTCCCTGCGGCGACGCTTCATCTCCTCTTTCTTCCTCAGCACTAGCCAAAGCAGAAAAACAATGAGGTACGAAACACCTAAAGTGACAAACTTCTCCGTGTTACCCATCTCCGTGTTGCGCGGCAACAAGTAGGCTCCGGTTGCCGTAACATAGAGAAACAGGGCTAAGCAAACCCAGGTCGATTTCTTTACTTTCTTCATTCTGGTTTATTTTTAGATCATATTAGCGTGCTCCCTCGTATGCGATTAACTCTGGCAAATGTAACATATTCTCATGAAACAGCACAACAATACCGCCACTTTTGCTAACTTTGCCGCAATTTAAACCAAACAAAACAAGCCATGCGTCGCTCTATATTCCTTTTATTACTCTTGCCTCTGTTGGCTTCTGTCAAGGCGCAACCCAAGTACGAGGTTCGTGCTGCATGGGTAACAGCCGTGTACGGGCTCGACTGGCCCAAAACGAAAGCCACCAGCCCTAGCAGTATTCGCAAGCAACAGGCAGAGCTGATCGAGATTCTTGATAAGTTGAAAGAGGCCAACTTTAATACGGTGTTGTTTCAAACACGCACCCGTGGCGATGTGCTCTACTCATCCGCCATCGAACCACTCAACGCCATCCTTACCGGGAAAGCAAATGGAAATCCGGGTTACGACCCACTAACGTTTGCCGTCGAAGAGTGTCACAAGCGGGGTATGGAGTGTCATGCATGGATGGTAGCTATTCCGTTGGGCAGCAAAAAGCACGTGGCCTCATTGGGCAATCAATCGGTCACCAAACGTCAACGAAAAATCTGTGTGCCTTATAAGAATGAATACTTCTTGAACCCCGGTCACCCCGAAACCAAGGAGTATCTGATGAGTCTCGTTCGCGAAGTAGTAAGCCGTTATGATGTTGACGGGGTGCACTTTGATTACCTTCGTTACCCAGAGTATGCCCCTAACTTTCCCGATAGTTACGACTTCAAGCGCTACGGTAAAGGGCGTTCATTGGCCGAGTTTCGCAGAGACAACTTAACAGAGATCGTTCGCTATATATACAAGGAAGTTAAAGCCATGAAGCCCTGGGTCAAAGTAAGTACCTGCCCCGTAGGCAAGTACCGCGACACCTCACGCTATTCGTCGCGTGGATGGAATGCGTTTCATGCCGTTTATCAAGACCCACAAGCGTGGATGAGCGAAGGCATTCAAGATCAAATTTACCCCATGATGTATTTTCAGCGCAACAGCTTCTACCCTTTCGCCTTAGACTGGCAAGAGCAAAGCAATGGCCGACAGGTGATTCCCGGCTTGGGCATCTACTTTCTTGATCCGCGAGAAGGAAACTGGACGCGCGACGAGATTGACCGACAGATGCACTTCACCCGTGCCCATCAACTTTCGGGGCAGGGCCACTACCGAATGAAATACCTGATGGACGACACACAAGGTATTTATACCGAATTAGAAACCAATTTCTACACCTACCCTGCCTTGCAACCCACCATGCCTTGGCTCGACAGCGTAGCCCCTACAGCTCCATCGCAACTTACGGTGAGCACTCAAAGCGGTTATACAGAGCTAAAATGGAAAGCAGCAACCGACAACGATCAACAAAATGCCCCACACTATGTAGTGTATGCATCAAACACCTATCCGGTAGACACCGCGCTGCCCGAAAACATTCTTGCACAAAGCATTCGCGAAACCCGTTATACCTATGCACCCCTCTACCCCTGGATGAGCAAACAGTATTTTGCCGTAACAGCCACCGATCGCTATGGCAATGAAGGCCCTGCCGTGCAGATGAACACAGCAGGTAAAGCATCGGATGAACGCAACAAGTAAAGCTTATCAGACCAGCACCCAAGCCCGGTAGAGACTACGACCTGTAACGGGTACTAACGGGAGGTAACCGGAGGTGACACGCCCCCTATTTTGCCGCAACGGATACTCGGCTGCCATGCGCTCGTGCTCGGCCAAGGCTTCGCCGGGCACAGAGGTATACGTAACGCTGAACGTACCACACGTTCCCGGGTGTAGGTAACGATCGTACAACACCCGAGCAACCATGCCCATATTCATCCGCAGATTGATTTCTACGCACGGATGGATCCGATACAGCGGCTGTTCATCGGTAAAGCGGCAGATCATCATATCTACCCCCAAATATCCCGTGTAATCCTTGCCCATCAATGCCGACAGTTCTTGCTCCAGCCGCAGTTTCAACGCCTGCACATCAGTAAGCGACACATAAGCCGAAAGCCTTCGTTCAATCTCCTCATCACTCAGCAGCAGATTGCCCGCGTAAGCGCCACCTGCTCCGGTAGTAAACAGGGAATAACCGGCAAACACTACGCTCCCTCTTCCATCTGCCCGAAACTCCATGGCAAAATCCTCTACCTTATCGTACACGGGTTCGGCTACAATGCCACCTTGAAGGCTCGCCACACGCGCACACCATCCCGAGACAAAGGGCGTAAACACCCCTCGACACCAATGCAGTCCCTTTCCACTGCCCGACAAGGGAGCCTTGAGCAGAGCGCTCGCATGGCTCTCTACGAACTGTTGCCAGGCATCAGCATCGGTCAGGTAGCTCGACGTTCCACAAAAGGAGTTGTTCAGTTGCAAGCGTGGCAATAGCTCCACTGCACGCTGTCGGTGCGAAAGGGTTCGCAGGGTCTCTATCTCATCAAGGGTAGGAAGCGTATCCTCGCATACGCCCAATTGCAGCAATCGCTTGCGTAAAGCCTTATTCCACCCCCAAGGCACCGGATGCAAGGCAGTTGTTGCGACTCTTTCGGCCACCTCCGGCTCGGTCATCAACTCCACAGGAAGTAAAAATCGCTCCTTCATCTCCTTTAAAAAAGCTAAGTTATAAGCCGAAGGAGCAAGCACTGCACTTCCCGAATCGGCATACCAGCTGGGGAGAAGCGCCAGATCGGAGGCCATCTGCCGGGCCGAAGCAGGGGGCATGTAGTTGGTATCGTCATTAGCTAACGCTAAGTCGTTATCGGGATTGAACAGGTAGAGTTTACAGTTTGACATCTTTTCGGGTATTACACTTGAATGAATAAGATTCGGCAAACTTAGCTATTTTTTTAATGCCACGCTCCTCATCCCGGTATTTTTCAATCCGACTGCTTTATGCTCTTGCTTGGATAGGTTGGTTCATTAAAGGGGTTTCCTACGCAGATGATGTCTTTTTAGTTAAGGAACAATCATCTCCCCACTTAGGTGGGGAGGTCTACCCACCTAAGTGGGGAAACATGCTCACCTAGGTGGGGAGATGTACCCACAAAGGTGGGGAAGTAATTATCACGGCATCAATACGCGTAAGCAAAGGTATGAAAATGGCGCATTGCCGGGTTTCTTTGCGTGCAATGGTAAGGGGTATCAGCTACTGAGGCAAACGCCTGTTTCGATAAACCACCCGTGCCACTACCAGTGTAATGAGCAGATACAGCCCGATAAGCAGGTGAACAGCCACCGGTGCTTCGGTACTTCCATACGAATGCAATCCTGCCAAGTAGTAATTGACTCCAAAATAGGTCATCAGCACGGCCGAAAGGGCATAGACAGACAAGATGGAAAAAGTAAGCATGGTGTTGAATCGAGGAATCAACCGAACGTGCAGCACAAGGGCGTAGACAATCATCGTAATCAGTGCCCAGGTCTCTTTCGGGTCCCATCCCCAATAGCGCCCCCACGATTCGTTGGCCCAAATGGCTCCAATGAAGGTTCCGGCAGTGAGCAGACAGAGCCCGATGGTGATACACATCTCATTGATAATGCGCAGCTCTTGCAGTTTTTGCTTCATTAGCGAAGTGCTTTTATTCACCGCCAACGTGCCAATGGTGAGGATGCCGATGAGAAAGCTAATGCCAAAGAACCCGTAACTGGCGGTAATCACCGCTACATGAATCATCAGCCAATAAGATTGAAGCACCGGCACCAGCGGAGTAATCTCGGGGTCCATGGAGTTGAGGTTGGTCACAAAGAGAATAACACCTGCCAGAATGGTAGCCAACGACAGGGTAAGGGGCGAGCGACGAATAAAGAGCAATCCGCCCAATGCAGCAGCCCATGCCACATAGATCATTGACTCGTAGGCATTGCTCCAGGGAGCCTGCCCCGATATGTACCACCGCAAACCGATGCCGGCCGTGTGCACCGCGAAGACAAGCACAGGCAGGCAGATAAACACACGCCCGAACCACTTCCACCGACGATGATCGGGATAGAGCGTGCTAAAGATGAGCAGCAGCAATAACGCCACACCCACCATGAGATAGGCTTTGGAGGCATGTGCAAAGAGGTTAAGTCGGTTGTACCAAAGCTCCGCCTCGATGCGCCCTTCGTTGATGAGCGACTGATGAGCTTGTGCTCGCTGGTAGGTATGTAGCATATCTACCACCTCCTGAGCAGGCGCATAGTTGCCGGTATGCTCAGCCTCAACAAGCTCTTGCATGTACCAACTAAATATTTTAGAGGCAAACAGAGAGTCGCGACCCGAAAAGGCAGAGAGGTCTTCGCCGGGTGTGTACCATTTGTGATTCGGATCGTCCTTCAAGGGCAGGATGTTGAGCATCTCTCCTTGCTGAAGTGCGTAGAAGATGTTGACCCGTTCGTCGAGTTTCAGCAGGTCTTTTTCTAACTTGGTGCGCTGCCGGGCGGGTTTCTCGTATAGTGTTTGTAGCGGAGTGGCGAGTTTATAATGGCCCTCATCATCGAATAGTGCACCAAAGGAGAGGTACTTTCCCTTTGTAGCATCACCCAAGAGCGTGTGTATCTCTTCGTTACCGATGCGAATAACAGGTTCGTGCTGCCACTGCTCAGGATTGGCTACGATGCCAAGAATCACTTGCGTACCACTGAGCCCATTGTAGGTATCGTCTCTATAGAGCTTCCGCAGCAGTTTGGTGGCGTAGGTGTCCATCGGTTCGATGCGCCCACTGGCACACTGCACCAGCAGCTTGCCGCACTGACGGGCATGAGCTTCATTCACAGTAACGAGTGGAGGGGTGTTTGTTTGCGAATGCGCAGGTGCACTATTCACAGCGAGCAAAATGAGCAGCATCCCTGCTCCCGTTTTCAAGCGGTTGCCGGTTGGTGTTTTCAAGCGGTTGCCGGTTAGCGCTTTCAGTTGCCTGTTGAGCATGGCGAAGCGAGAAGATCGCCCCAAAAGCACCCACAAGATGCCGACAAGCAGGATGAAGTAGCCTGTATAGGTAATCGTGCTTCCCGCCACATCGTGGTTTACGGTGAGCACCGTGCCCTGTTCGTCTTTATCGAACGATGATTGGTAGAGTCGGTAACCCGCCTCTTGCACCACCTTGTTCATAGATACCGTTTCGGTACGTTTACCCTCGGCACCGCTGATCAGCACATGGCTCTCATAGGCCGATGGGCTTTGCGAACCGGGATAGCGCAGTAGTTTGAAATCATTAAGCGTAATCTGAAAGGGAAGTGCGAATGTCTGTGACTGATCCATGCCGGGTTGCATACCGGGTTTTACGATCAGCATGGTGGAGGTCGTTTCACCTTCGCGCAGGTGGATAACGCCTTCGGTAGAGAAAGTGGCAGTGACCCATGCGCCGATCAGTATGACGATGAACGCAAAGTGAAAAATCAACATGCCTATCTTCTTGCTCTTCTGTCGCAGCAACTTGGTGGCTACAGCGATGAAGTTGACAGCCATCAGCAGTTGCAGCAGGTAGAAGCCGTAGTTGTTGTAGATAAGTTCTCGGGCAGTGACGCTGCCGTACTGTTTTTCGATAAAAGTAGCAACGGCCAGCAAAAGCGCATAGGCCAACAGCAAAGAAAGGGTAGTAACAAAAGATGATATTATTTTCATTTCGGGTAATGGGGATGACCGTTAAAAGCAGAAGGAGGGAGCGTGCATTGGAAAGCACACCCCCTCTTCTAGGATTGAATATTAGTCTTCTATAATAAGCCTTACGCCTACGTTGAATACCGATTGCCAAGGATAAAACGCCTTGCGAGCTGCCGCAATGGCATGCTTAGGATGATCGATATACGAGCCTCCGCGCACCACTTTGCGTTCGCCTGTTCCTTGCAATTTCTCTTTGTAAGGATAGGGGAAGTAGTCGCTCCGTGTCCACTCGGCTACGTTTCCATGCATATCGTACAGACCAAATGCATTGGCAGTATATCCGCCACACTTGATCGGAAGCATCGCACCGTCATCTACACTCTCTTCTTTGGGATGATAGGTATAGTACGGATACACCCAACTGGTCTCTTTCACCGGTTGCGGATCGACACCCGACACTGCCAATTTATTGAGTTGCTTATCGGCCAGGTTCTCCTTATCGCTAAAGTCGCTGTTGAGCGAACCGTACCAGAAATCGGTTTCGCTACCGGCACGACAGGCCCACTCCCACTGCACCTCGGTAGGCAGGGTAATCTGCAAACCGGTTTTTCCGGATGCTTTCCGACAATACTCCATCGCTTCGTTGTAACTAACGCGTATGGCAGGTTGTTCGGGATTGTTGGCGGGGTAGCCCTCGTTTACGTGGTCCTTCCATTGCTGGTCGTAGAAACGTGAGTCGTGGTTGGGCAAGAAAGCTCTTACCTGTTCGTTGGTCAGCTCTGTTTCGCTCATCCAGAAGGCTTTCTTCACTTCGGCCTTGTGTTGCGGAGCATAGTTGGTATTGGCTTTGTTCTTACCCATGACAAACTTGCCGGCAGGGATGCGAACGAAGGTAACCCGAACACCCGGAGCTACTTCGACCACTTTCTTTTCAGGGGTGCTTGCAACTGCTGTAAATGGGAATCCTTTCACAGATACCTCTTTATAGGTTGTGGGCTTCTGTACAGGTTTCACCGGTTCGGCTTTCGGTTGATTACTCAAATAGGCGGCATACTCTTTCAGTTCTTTCTTCCAGTCGACAGCCGTTCCACCGGCGTATTTATCGGCCATCTGCATGCGTCGTTTGTACTGATCGTTACCTTCCCATTCGTCTAGATTTTCAAAAATCCCTTTATCGGGAGCATTGAAGTCGATCCAGTTGTACAACGTCTTCCACTCCTTATCGGTTAACTTTACGCCGTGGTGTCCGTTGCGTAACAATTGCAACAACGGGCTTACTTCGGCAAAGTATTCATAAGGCTTCAACACTTTCATACCTGCTTCGGGTCCCTGACGATGAACGAAAGGGTGAAGTGCCAAATAGCTTCGGCTATAAAGTTTAGGGTTCTTCTTGTCGTCATTGTCGCGACGTCCTCCTCTGAAATCGGTCTTTGATTTCTCGTTGTGACAAGCTACGCAAGCCCGATCGAGCAGCGGCTGTATCTCAAGATCAAACGTAAAGGAGCGTACACCACCTTCGGGTGTCTTCATCGCATGAGGGGCTTTGGTGGAGGCAAGCACGCGTTTGGGCATAGGAACCTGATTCTGATCCTCGTGGCAACCTACACACGACACAGTTTCTCCGGGCATACCGGTAAACCAACTGCGCATCCACTGTATGGCACGTCCTTCACTATCCAGCGGCTGCACCGATATAGGAGTGTTGGCAGGCACTTTGAAGATAACCGAGCCGTCCTCTTCTACGGGTACCTCGCCCAATTTACGTTTAATGTCCCAACCACTCTGTACACCCTGCGCCGTGTGATCTGAAGGAGATTTGAGGTAGGCATACTCATAGGTGAACACACGCAGTTTCTTCACCGTTCCACGGGGTACACCGGGCAGCCCTTCGCCTTCGTAAATATCTTGTATAAAGACGGTCGCTTCTTTCTCTTCGGCTTTGGTTTTATCAGGAATAGCCGGAGGAATGGTTGTTTTGCGCAACGGAATGGCATGAATCAACCCTTCACCTTCAGATTGGGCAATGAGTGTCATGTTATCGTATATATCGACCAGGTAAAGCCCCCACAACGAAGTAGGACTGTGCTTCATCGAAACCAAGAAGTAATCATTGTCTACCGGATAGGGTTTTACAAACTGTGGCCACACACCGTCGACCAGTCCATCTTTGACCAACGGAATAATGGGGCGATTGCGGAAAGGAATTTCTTGAATCATACCTTTCTCTTCTTTGCGATTCTTGGCGGGGTCGAAGATAATCATTCGTCCCGAGCGCACTACGCCATGGTGGCCCGATATAATTCCAACGAAACGCGTTGAGTGATTGGGCAACGGCTGCATGTCGAAAATAGCGTTCGGAAACACCGATCCGCTGCCGTAAAGGGCTTTCTGTTCGGTTCCATCGGGGTTCATGTGCATCACAAAGCGCGAGAAGTAGTGCGTAAGGTCTGTATACTCCCAACGGGTGTACATCACTTTGCCGTTGTGCATCATCACCGGCCCCCAGTTAGCGTCCTGATCGAAAGTAAGGCGGCGCATCTCTTGGGTTTTCGGATCGTACAAACAAAGATTACCTACTTGATCGCTTCCGTTGACACAGGGCACGCCCTGACCGCCTACGTTCGACAACACCGCAATCTTTCCGTTCGGAAGATAGCAGGCATCAAAATAGTCTAAGTCCTCTTTGGATCCGTTGGTGATCTGCTTCAGGTTTTTTCCGTCCACACCCACTTCATATACTTGCCAGTGGTGCTCTCCGGGTTCGTTCATCGTGAACATGAGGCGATCGGCATTCCAATGGAGGCGCAAATCGGGCACAGAGGATCCGTTCGTGGGTTTAAAGATGGTTCGAGTGGTGGGCTCACCTTTCAAGTTACCCATCTCGATAATCTCCGCATCAAACTTGTCTCTACGAGCCGAAGTCTGGTTGCTCCAGTTGTTGGGTGGTGTTCCCATTTGTGAAGGATTCATTTTGCGGGCATTTTCTCCCGTCTTGTAGCGAGCAAGAATAATGCGATCGAGCCCCGGATGCGACAGAAGAATCTCTCGCTTCAACAAGATAGCTCGTTTGGCTGCTGCAACCGCCGATGGTTGAGAGGCATCAATCCCTCCGAAACCTTTATTGACCAGCGACTTTAATTCAGTTAGTTTAGCTTGATTGCCGGTGGCGTCATATCCTTTCATCTGCTTCAGGTGCTGATAAGAGGCATCAATGGCAGGTAAGTTAATGAGCGAGATCTGTTCTTTGAGGTCGGCCAGTTCGATCGAGTCTGTTTTACACGCTTGCTTGTTCGGAGCGTTGGCAGACGGCTTCTTGCTTTGGGCAGATAGCATCACTGACACGATGCACAGAAGCATGAATAGTTTGTTTCTCATTATTTAGTAGATTGTTTAATTTGTTTTTTCAACTGCTTAGACAAAGGATATACGGATACTGCCGAGATCCTTCCTATTTCTTTGTTCTCCTTGAGTTTCCACACCACCCGGTTATCAGTATCTATTTCCAATAAAGCGGGTTGGATGGTTTGGTTCTTCTTGAGGTGACCGTTCCAGTTACAAACCAGAAGGTGCCCGTTATTGAGCGCTTCGATCTGTGCCACAAAATTCAATTCGCATCCGGATGTGACGATGTTCTCATTGGTTACTTCGTGCAGCATGGTTCCGCTTCTACGGTCTATCTCCACATAACTACGCGCATCACCACAACCTACAATCAAATTACCATTGGACCGCTCAAGAACCGAGAAGGGATTTCCCTTTACACTCCATCGGTTGAGCTCTTTGCCCTGCTTATCTAACTCGATAACGGCAGCTTTGCCCATCAACGGAACAAGGTAAGTACCTTTCTTCGATTTAATAGCCTGACGATACTGTCCATGTACCTGAGAGATGCCTGTTTCAAACGCTATTTCATGGCGCACCACTCCTTTGGCATTCAGCTCAATGAGCCGTGCAGGATTGCCGCAATAACCCAATAGGAATCCACCATTAGGAAGGATGGTAGCAGTGAACAGTTCTGTACCTGCCGGCGAGGGGTAATCCCACAACACGTCGTGTTTCAGGTTAATGAGCTTGGCTCCTTGCTTGTAAGAGTAGAGAACGTTGCCACCTGAATTGGCAGCTACGGCATTGCACTCTTCACCATCGCCGAGCTCATGACTCCAAAGAACAGCCGCACTTTCTTTCTCAATAAGCGCTATTTTATTCCAGCCCGAGCCACCCACCAAGAGGTAATTCTCTTGGGCGGGAAGCATCGTAGCTACCAGTAATCCGAATGAAATGAGTATTTTCTTCATTTGGGGAATGTTCATTAGGTATTTACTTCTTCAGGTCGTTGAACATTTCGAATGCCTTATTCGCATCCAGCCCTTCATGAACAACGGCATGAACGGCTTGAATCATGGCTATCGGGTATTCACTTTGGAACACATTGCGCCCCATGTCTACACCGGCTGCACCGTCATTGATGGCACGGTAGCAAAGCTCCAATGCTTCCAGCTCGGGAAGTTTCTTTCCGCCGGCTATAACTACCGGTACGGGACAGGCTGCTACCACGTTAGAGAATCCTTCGCAATAGTAGGTTTTCACGATGTTTGCACCATTCTCGGCAGCTACGCGCGAAGCAAGGCCGAAGTAGCGTGAATCACGCTCCATATCTTTACCCACTGCCGTTACTCCCATCACCGGAATACCGTATTTGGCACCCTGATTGGCTGCATGAAACAGGTTAGCAATGGTTTTAGCTTCCATTCTGGGGTCGCCTATCGCCAGCATCACTGCCATAGCCGATACGTTCATACGAATCGCATCTTCAATGTCGATAACGACATTGTCATTCAGTTCAGTAAGAATAGTAGAACCGGCATCTGCACGAAGACAGATAGGCTTGTTAATGTTTGCCGGCACAGAGGTTTGTAAAATACCACGGCTACACATCAAGCAATCGGCATACTCCATCAAAGGGGTAATGGTAAGGTCAATGCGCTCGAGACCGGAAGTCGGTCCCATGATAAAGCCATGGTCGAACGCCAACATAACCGTCTTTCCGGTTTTCGCATTGAAAATACGGGTCAATCGGTCTTTCATTCCCCAACCCAGGTGACTAGCCCCCTTGATGTGGAATGCTTGGTTTTGTACGGCAATGTCTGTATTGAATCTACTGCCTTCTCTTAAATCATCTAAATCTGCCATTATTTCTTTATTTAAATCTTATGAATATGTAATAACTTAGAGCGTCGTAGCAAATGAGTGAAACATACACGCCCAGGAGGTCGCTCCTGCGTCGGGATGTCCGATGGTCTTATCACCCAAGTTACGTGCTCTGCCAAAGTTAGCTTTCATGGGAATGGTCTCTTCGACACCTTTCAATGCAGCCTGAGCGGCCAGTTGCAGCAGCTCCTGCACATCGTTTGAGTGGCTTGCCTCCATCGCTTCTACAGCAGGGATGAGGGCATCCATCATCGTTTTATCTCCGCGTTTGGCTTTGGTATTTTTGCTAACTCCTTCGAGCCCACCGCGAAACATGGTGGTTACTTGACGTGCATCTATCGCAGTTGCAGCAGGCACACAGTCGCTCATCCCCAGCAAAAAACCACCCAAAAGAGTAGAAGTCGAACCGCTTGTTTCGAGCATCACACCAAAGCCTATGTCTGCCAAAAGAGTTTTGAAGTCTTTACCGTTTGTATCCGATTTGGCTATCACTTGAAAAGCAGTAGAGATGGCTTCACCATGGTCGCCATCCCCAAGGATGGCGTCCAGTTGTGAGAACTCATCGGCTCGTTGAGTAATATTCTTTGCCGCATTTTCAATCATTCGTTGAAAATCATTAATGGTTAGTTTTTCCATTTCCATGCTAATTAACGGGTCCAGTAAGGAGCTTTTGAGGGATAATTCTTCAGATAATCTACATGATCAGCATCTAGCTTGGCAAGAATCATCTGGAAACCGGCTTGCTCTTGCACCGTGAGCAGTTCGCCTGCATAACCGTCTACTATCTCGACACCAGCTGCTTCGAGTTGTTTGGCAGCAGCCCGATAAACAATGAGTTGCTCCATCAGGGTGGTCGCTCCTACCCCGTTGATGTATAGCACCACTTGATCACCTTTGGCAACCTGTAATTTGCTCATCAGCTGAGTAACGATGTACGTTGCTGTTTCATCGGCCGAAACCAAGGGTTGTGAACCTCCTGCACCAGCTTCGCCATGTTGGCCCATACCGATCTGCATCATTCCTTCGGGAAGCGAAGTAATGACTGCTCCGTTTTGGGGATGTGTGCAACTGCGCATGGCTACGGCAAGGGTAGCAATGTTAGCATTGAGTCGCTCGCCTATCTCTACAATCTCTTCCAAAGATTTACCGGCTTCGGCAGCAGCACCCAACACTTTATACATCACCACAGCACCTGCCAAACCGCGTCTGTCGTCATCGGCAGCATCCAATCCGGCAGATATGTCATCGTGGGTCATGATGGAAGCGATCTTGATGCCCGAACGTTCGGCCAATTGTTTGGCCATATTGCCGCTCATCACATCGCCCGAGTGGTTCAACACCAGCATCAGGATACCTGCCTCGCGCTTCATGAGTTGCAGTCCTTGAAAGAGGCGTTGAGCACCGGGAGCGGCAAAGATATCGCCTACTACCGAGCAGTCTAACATGCCCTCTCCTACAAATCCGCTAACAGCCGGCTCATGACCTGACCCTCCGAATGCTACAATGGCTACTTTCTTTTCATCCTTAGGTTGTGCGCGCACAACGATGTTTTCGGAAGCCAACTTCACTTTATCCTTAAAGGCCATTACATAACCCTCCAGCAATTCTGCTGTAATATTCTCGGTTTCGTTTATAAATTTTGTTTTCATCAGCATCATTCTTTTATTTGTTCCACATTAACTCGATCGCAATTCCCTCTTCTTCAATAAAGGCTATCCAGGCCCCTCCCCCCAACTCGGTAGGAGGAAGCAACACTTTCTTGCCCTCCATTTCAGCTTCCGGATCGGTCACCTGATAGGCGATGTGCGTTTTTTTCTGAATGAGTTCGGGCATCCAGCTGTCACTTTCAAAGCGCAACCACTCAATGCGGTTGGTGCTGTCGGCATAATTCGTGAGGAAAACTTTCATTCCTTCGGCATACACCTCTCCGGCCTGAGGCTCGGTAGTAGGTATACCAATGTGATCTAATGTTCTCATGGTTTAATAAGGTATTTATGATTGATTTAAAGTTTTGCTTTAGGGTTGGTAAAACGAAGTCCGGCGCCATCGTGATAGTTGGCATACTCGTGTACAATAGCTCCTTGATCGCCTGCTAAAAGGAAATGCCAGGTTCCTTTGGCTGCCAGGTGTATCACTTCGCCTACGTTTTGTTCTTTGAAGTTTTTAGACAACGTAGTAGCTTGTTGAGAAGCGGGTATAACAGGCGCATTGGCAGCCGGTTCGCCTACTTCGGTAAAATTATAGCACATGCCGTTGCGAACCATCCAGCTCTCGAACTTAGCCGGGAACTTCGTTTCTACGTGCGAGTGTTCAGGAATCATCTGACCCGGAAGCAGATAGATGTCATGCGAGAAATATTGGTTTACAGAATCGTTTACCCAGAATATACCTCCCATACCACAGTTTTCAAAATCACCCAGACCGAAATCGGTATACCAGGCCTCTTTCTCGATCATTTCGGTTACGGGGTATCCGTAATGGGCAAACATCTCGTAATAAGCCTTCTTGGCTACATCTTGTTGAAACACACCGTCTTTATAGAAATCGGCATTGGTGTACTTTTTCTGGAACATGGTTTTCTCTTCTGTTTTAGTGTTACAATTCGTGTTAGAATTACAGCTTGCGGTGATAATGCACAGCGCTGCAATAAAAAAAAGTTTAATTGTCTTCATACGTTTATTTTTAATTAATGAGTGATAATGGATACTCCTTCGATCTCGATTAAAAGCTCTTCGCGACAAACATCGGCTTGCAGATAGATAGCCGACACGCCGTGGTAGAGTTGTGAGATAACCGTTTCAGCAGCTTCCAACTCTTCGGTGTTTTTTAAATATACCCGAATAATTTCCAGCGGATGCTTCCCGGTCAAAACGTTTATGTTTTCGATCGTAATGCGTGTTTGTTCTTCAATTCCCACACCTTGCAAGCTCAGTTCTCCTCGGATAGCAGCCGTTCCAGAAACATATAACACTCCTGATCCGCATTGGATTACTTGCTTGGCTCTTTCAAATTTAGGAGTTGTTTTGTGAGACAATCGCTCGTCTACCTTTCCCAGTAACTGTACTTGCGAATAGGCGTGTGCAGCCACCTGCAAAGGATTGTCGATCGGGGTGATGTTTGTATCGGCATTGTATGCCAAGGTGGCGTTTAAGTCGATCATAACACCTCCCCAGTCCATGCCGATACCGGTAGCAGCCGGAAAGCCATTCTTCCATTCTGTTTGATCGTAAAAGAGCGAGCGGACATCGTTAAATGCCTGATAGTTCTGTCTTTCTTGATTGTATTCGGTGATCTTCTCAATATAGTTCCATTGCCTAACAATCGAATAAATAGGCATGGATTCTATCTCCATAATTGCTTCAATCGTATCAAACACCTCTTCAGACTGTGCAGCAATAGATTGATTCAGATCTTTCGAGATAATTCCTCCTAAAAAAAGACGCTTGCAAGAGTCATCGTGCAAAGTGATGTAGGACGTATTGTTCCATTTCTTATAAAGCAGTGATTCGGAAGCGAGTATTTCCATCTCGTGAATTTCGACAGCCAAACCAACATGAGCCAGCGTATCTTGTGCCACGAGGCTGATAACCGGCGCTTGTGTGCCGAACTTATCATTGATCATTCTTTGGATGAGTGTCAAGTATTCAACGTACTGGCTGTTCGAGGAGATAGTCGTAAAAAACACCATTCGCATGGGGGTGTACGTGCAGTTCAGTTCGGCCAAGAGCTGACTCAGCATCTTCTCAAAAGGTTGAGCAGAGATCGTAGCGTATTTATAATGTAGCTTTCTGTACATAATCATTGTGTTTTAGTTGTATTAGAGTGAATTAACATATTCGGTAAGTTCTTCAATTTCTTTCTTTGAGATCTTTTTCTCAATACCGTGCTTGTGGGTTTCAAAAACGTCACGCATGGTGGCAGCTCTTCCGTCAAACAAATAGGGGGCTGTTCTCCATGTTTCGACCAGCGTAGGTGTATCCCATCCTTTTTCAAATTCAATGTCCTCGCCTATTCGGTGCAGCTTCATATCGGTAAAGAGTGGCCCCGAATGGCAGCTGTTGCAGTTATACTTCTCGAATACCTTTTGTCCTTTTTGAGCCTTGTCGCTCAGTTTACCATCAATCAAATACGGACTTGCAACGGGGCGAAGTGATTTAAGATAAGCATCTACAGATTGAGCATACTCTTCGGGCATTTCTACAAATTGAATAAAAGCAAACCCTTTTCTTACTGCCAGTTCAGCTGTAGCACGTATACCCGAAATCATACTGGGAGGAGTGGCATGCGAATAGAGCATGCTCTTGCAGTTTTTGGGGTTACCAATCCCGTCATTCATCAAATCCCAATTCAGGCCATCGGTGCGTGCATCACCTGGATGACAGCCGTTACACGACTGCCACTGCTGGAAACAGTACGTAGCATCATTGAAGTATTTCTCTCCCTTTAGTTCGGCGGTCTCTACTCGATTAGGAACCAATGGGTACTCTTTTAGTGTTTTATCGGTCAGGTTGAAACGATGTATCGTATCCGAAAAGAAGGTGGGTATGATGACTTGATTGTTCTGCAGAATAAAGTTGCGTGGTGAGTTTCCATGAAGCGGATAGCGAGTGCGAAGCCCATATAGGAAACGTAAATCATAGGCTAATGACATTTTGTTGACATAGCTTTTATAGGCATCAAGAAATTTGGGATAATCAATTACACTTAACTCATGTGTACCCGAATGCGAGATAACAATATGATCAGAGGTACATTGAATTCCCCATATCCCAGCCGCACCTTGTTCTGGCTCATCCAACAGCACGCTCCCGCTAAACGATTGATTGTCGGTATCAATGATACTCATGGCACTGGTGTTCATCCAACCCTGTTGCAGCTGAGTTGTGGGTACTTGAAAACGACCTAAATTATGAGTAACAAATACATACTTACCATCGGGACTCAATGCAATTCCTCTCAGTGCATTGCTGCCATTATAGAGTTGAATATCTTTGATTCGCTCTCCAGTTATTAAATCAATCACGGAAACGCATGCCGATACAGTATCTATATCAGCTCTTTGTGCAGGAAGGAAGTTATTAACATACAAATAGCGTCCATTTTTCCCAATCACTGCAGCTTTAGGCTCGCGCAACACCTGAAAAGTGCGCTGACAGCGCAAAGACTCCACATCTATTTCTGAAATGGTATTTGCAAATTGATTGAGTATGTACAGCTTCTTTTGATCGTTCGAGAAGAGTGGAGCTCAGGCACCCGAGCCAACGGTTATTGTCGCTTTGATTTGTTTGCTCATAGGATCGACCACATGCAACTGCCCTTTGGCATTGTCAAATGTGGTCACATAACATAAACCATTTTTCGTGACCAATCCAGTAGGAGAAGCAGGCAGTTTTATAATCGACAACGGATTTTTGAACGCGTCGTCTTAAATACGTATGCTAGTTTCCTCTCTACTTGTTAGTGCAAATGTATTATCGCTTAATCGTTTTAAATCATTAATGCATAAAGCACTACCAATCTCTTGTGCATTGAGTTGACACATATAAGAAAGAAGTATCACTAGTGTAAAGTAGAATAAGTTTTTCATGGTTGTTTTGTATCTATGGTCAGTTAGTTAGTTTGGTCCATATCCTAATTCATACGATATAGCATGTGTTGTTTCCAGCAATAATGCAGCATACTTGTCGATAACTTTGTCATTTAATCTACTCCGCGGACCGGATAGCCAAATGGCTCCGATAGGAATACCATGACAATTGATAATTGGTGCTCCTAGACAGACCACCCCTATCATCTCTTCTTCTCTATCCATTGCAAATCCGCACTTGCTTATTTGATCAAGTTCCTTAACGAGATCGGCTTCGCAAGTGATGGTGTTTTCATTGTACCTTTCGTATGTAATGGTTTTAAGATAA
>JAGOOC010000052.1 GCA_017992695.1 Bacteroides sp.
ATATCACCGCATCGCCGAGCTTTGCTCCAACCGTTGATGCTCCTCAATCAGCTGCTGATTTTGCTTGGCTTTGGTCGTAAACTCTTTGACTACCTGATGATTCTTAAAAGAGTCAGGGGCATCTTTCAGAATAGCTTCGATCTGCGGAGTAAGGATGGGGTAAGGCAATCCGCTGCATATCATCATAAAAACGCCCGATCCCAGCACATTCTCATAATTATCGGCAATAAATTGGTGTACGAACTTATTGGTTTTTTCGACCAACACACGGCTCTCTTTCGCTAATTGTTCATGAATATCGGCCAAGTCGGCTCCCTCTAAAACCATGCGGGCTTCTTTGCGTTCAAGCTCGCTGAGCTCCATATCCATGGCGTTCTTTTTATCGACAAAGTCATAAAAAGCATCGTTCAGCGGTGTTCCGCTAGCCTTTAGTTCGGTGTTGTTGATGATTATTTTGAGCTTTCCTTTTTCGAGCACAAGCGGCATGATGTTCGCTTCATCCATGTAGAGATTAACCATCATCACCGAGTCGACTACCCCTTTCATGCAGAATGAACCGTGAATGACTTCGGCTGAATCAACTTTCTCCCAGTTGCCATTATTCAATGTTTTAATATAAAGCATGCGCCCATCTAAGCTACTCAGAGAGGTACAGCCTTCTATCTCGTATTTAGGGGTACATGAGGTAAACACGCCAAGCAAAAGAAATAGGGGGAAAAGTCTATCCATATTCATCGGTTTATTGAATAATTATGGGGCAAAGGTACAACGGATTCCGTCTGAAATAAAACATTTTATCAATATTTAAAACATAGCCTATTCTTTTCTATAATAATCCTTATAAAGACCTCAAACAGGTAGTTTTTTTCAGTTACTTTATCTATTTTTGCACGTAATACTTAATTTATACAAATGACCACATACGCCCCCTTTGCCAAACCGCTCTACGTGATGCTAAAGCCCGTTGGAGCGGTATGCAACCTTGCATGCGACTATTGTTATTACTTGGAGAAAGCCAAACTCTATCAGAATAACCCCAAGCACGTGATGAGCGAAGAGTTGCTGGAGAAATTCATCGAGGAGTATATCAACTCGCAAACCATGCCGCAGGTGCTTTTCACTTGGCATGGAGGGGAGACACTGATGCGCCCGCTTTCGTTCTACAAGAAGGCGATGGAGCTGCAACAGAAGTATGCACGCGGGCGAACCATCGACAACTGCATACAGACCAACGGAACGCTGCTGACCGACGAGTGGTGCGAATTCTTCAAAGCCAACAACTGGCTGGTGGGGGTCTCTATCGACGGACCGCAGGAGTTTCACGACGAGTATCGCAAGAACAAGCTCGGAAAACCTTCGTTTGTAAAGGTGATGCAGGGCATCAACTTGTTGAAAAAACATGGTGTGGAGTGGAACGCGATGGCGGTGGTGAATGATTTCAATGCCGACTATCCGCTGGAGTTTTACCGATTCTTCAAAGAGCTGGACTGTCATTACATTCAGTTTGCGCCCATCGTAGAGCGTACCTTCGCCCACGAGGATGGGCGACACCTGGCCTCGCTGGCACAAAGCGAGGGAGACACGCTGGCCGAGTTCTCCATCACGCCCGAACAGTGGGGTAATTTTCTCTGCACCATCTTCGACGAATGGGTAAAGGAGGATGTGGGCAACTACTACATACAGCTGTTTGACTCGACTCTGGCCAACTGGGTAGGCGAGCAACCGGGCGTATGCACCTTGGCCAAAACGTGTGGACACGCCGGGGTGATGGAGTTTAACGGTGATGTGTACTCGTGCGATCACTTTGTGTTTCCGGAGTTTAAGTTGGGCAACATCTACACACAAACGCTGGTCGAGATGATGTATAGCGAGCGGCAGAGCGCCTTCGGGCAGATGAAGCAGCAGTCGCTCCCCACCCAATGCAAGGAGTGCGAATTTCTCTTCGCCTGCAACGGAGAGTGCCCCAAGAACCGCTTTGTGCACACTGCAACGGGCGAACCGGGCTTGAACTACCTCTGCAAAGGATATTATCAGTTCTTTAAACATGCAGCACCTTACATGGACTTTATGAAAAATGAATTGATGAACCAACGCCCTCCGGCCAATGTGATGAGCGCAACGATCCAACCGGAATAGGCGGCTTGAAAAAGGAAAAAAGAAAGAACAACCAAGATAGTATACAAACAATTATAAACTGAATATTAAACAATGAATAAACTGAAGTTATCGCTACTGGCATTGGTAATGCTGGTAGTTGTTTCCGCCAGAGCGGACGAAGGAATGTGGTTGTTGCAACTGATGCAGCAGCAAAACTCCATCGACATGATGAAAAAACAAGGATTGAAACTCGAAGCAGATGACCTATACAACCCCAACGGCACTTCGCTGAAAGATGCGGTAGGTATCTTTGGTGGGGGTTGCACGGGCGAGTTGATTTCGCCCGAAGGCTTAATACTGACCAATCACCACTGTGGTTACTCCTCGATTCAACAACACAGCTCGGTAGAGAACGATTACCTCACCGACGGATTCTGGGCTACAACGAGAGACAAGGAACTGGCTACGCCGGGATTGAAATTCACCTTTATCGAACGCATCGAAGACATCACCGACCTGGTGAACGCCAAGGTAGCGGCCAAGGAGATTACGGAATCGGAATCTTTCACCGGTGCTTTCCTCAATAAGTTGGCTCAAGAGCTTCACAACAAAAGTGACTTGAAGGATAAGAAAGGTATCGTGCCGCAAGCACTCCCCTTCTATGCCGGAAACAAGTTCTACTTGTTCTACAAGAAGGTATATTCGGACATACGTATGGTAGCCGCTCCTCCTTCATCGGTAGGTAAGTTTGGTGGCGAAACCGACAACTGGATGTGGCCGCGCCACACGGGCGACTTCTCCATCTTCCGCATCTATGCCGATGCAAACGGAGAGCCAACCGAATATGCAGCCGCTAACGTGCCCTTGAAAACGCCCAAGCACTTGCCGATCTCTATCAAAGGATTGAACGAGGGCGATTATGCCATGATCATGGGATTTCCGGGAAGCACCAGCCGCTACCTCACCGTATCGGAAGTGAAAGAGCGCATGGATGCTAGCAACGCTCCCCGCATCAAGGTACGCGGTGCGCGCTTGGGTGTGTTGAAAGAGGTGATGAACGCCAGCGACAAAACGCGCATTCAGTATGCCAATAAGTATGCAGGCTCGTCGAACTACTGGAAGAACTCCATCGGTATGAATAAAGCCATCATCGACAACAACGTGTTGGGCGACAAAGCGGCTCAGGAAGCTAAGTTCGCCGAATTTGCCAAAGCGCAAAACAGTGCCGACTACCTGACCGTTGTTCAGAAGATTAACGATGCGGTAGCCAAAACCTCGCCGATTAAATACCAACTGACCTGCCTCACCGAAGTATTCTTCAGCGGCATCGAGTTCGGCAGTCCGTACCAAATCATGGATAACCTAAAGGAGGCTTTGCAACAGAAGAACGATTCGGCCATCAACGCCAACATCAACATACTTAAATCGGTATTTACCGACATACACAACAAGGACTACGATCATGAAGTAGACCGCAAAGTGGCGCAAGCGCTGCTACCCTTGTATGCCGAGATGATACCGGCAGGCAGCCGCCCTGCCTTCTACAACGTAATTGAGAAGGAGTATAAAGGCGATTACAACAAATACATTGACGCGCTGTACAACAGTTCGATTCTGGCCAATCAGGCAAACTTCGACAAGTTCGTGAAGAAACCAACCGTGAAGGCGATTGACAACGACATAGCCACCGCTTATTCGCGCGCCAAGCACAATCAACTGACTGTCTTGAACGATCAGTTGGGCGACCTCCCCAAAGAGTTGGCACTGCTGCACAAAACCTACATCCGTGGGTTGGGCGAGATGAAACTGCCTACACCCTCGTATCCCGATGCGAACTTCACCATCCGTCTTACTTACGGTACCGTGAAGCCATATAGCCCCAAAGATGGTGTGCAGTATAAGTTTTACACCACTACCGACGGTATCATCGAAAAGGAGAACCCCAACGAGCGCGAGTTCAACGTGCCGGCAAAGCTGAAAGAGTTGATCGTAAACAAAGATTTCGGTCGGTATGCTCTGCCCAATGGCGATATGCCGGTATGCTTCTTGTCGACCAACGACATCACCGGTGGTAACTCGGGCAGCCCTGTGCTCAACGCCAAGGGCGAACTGATTGGTTGTGCGTTCGATGGCAACTGGGAGTCGCTCAGTGGCGACATCAACTTCAACAACGAGCTGCAACGCTGCATCAACCTCGACATTCGCTACGTGCTCTTCATCCTCGACAAACTGGGTGGATGCGGACATTTGATTAACGAAATGACCATTGTAGAATGAGAAAACAAATCTTCATAGCTGCCCTCTCGCTGGCTGCGCTTACTGCGCAGGCCGACGAGGGCATGTGGATGCTTACCGACCTGCGGGCACAGAACGCAGCGGTGATGCGCGAACTGGGTCTGGAAATTCCGATTGAGCAGGTGTACAGCGACAGTGCCCTTTCGCTGAAAGATGCTGTGGTGCACTTTGGTGGCGGATGCACGGGCGAGATTATCTCTGCCGAAGGATTGGTGCTTACCAATCACCACTGTGGTTATGGTGCTATTCAGCAACACAGCAGCGTGGCACACGACTACCTGACCGATGGTTTCTGGGCCATGAATCGTAGCGAAGAGCTGCCCTGCAAGGGTCTTAAGGTTACTTTTATCGACCGCATTCTCGACATAACGCCTTACGTATTGGCGCAACTTAAGGTAGATGAAGATCCGCAAGGAACCAACTACCTATCGCCCAAGTACCTGGAGAAGGTGGCCGGTCGCTTTGCTAAAGCCGAAAACATCGAAATGACTCCGGCTACGCTTCTCGAACTCAGAGCTTTCTACGGGGGCAATCGCTACTACCTGTTTGTAAAAACGGTGTACAGCGACATCCGCATGGTAGGGGCGCCCCCCTCCTCCATCGGTAAGTTTGGAGCCGACACAGATAATTGGATGTGGCCACGCCACACGGGCGACTTCTCGCTCTTTCGCATCTATGCCGACAAGGAGGGCAAACCGGCCGACTATGCAGAAAGCAATGTGCCACTAAAGGTGAAAAAGCATTTGAAGATAAACCTCGGAGGCATCGAGAAGAACGACTTCGCCTTCGTCATGGGCTTCCCGGGGCGCAACTGGCGCTACATGATATCGGATGAAGTGGAGGAGCGCATGCAAACCACCAACTTCATGCGTCAACACGTGCGTGGCAACCGTCAGGAGGTGCTTATGGCCGAGATGCTCAAAGATCCTGCCGTGCGCATTCACTACGCCAGCAAGTACGCCTCAAGTGCCAATTACTGGAAAAACGCCATCGGCATGAACGAAGGATTGGTGCGCCTGAATGTACTCGACACCAAGCGGGCACAACAGGAGAAACTCTTGGCACGCGGACGTGAGAAGGGCGACAACACGTATCAGCAAGCGTTCGATCAGATACGCTCCATCGTGCAGCACCGTAGGGCGCCACTCTATCACCAACAAGCCATCAATGAAGCACTAATCACGGCGCTCGACTTCATGAAGATTCCTTCGACGAAAGCGGTAACCGAGGCACTGGCCAACAAGGGTGGTGCGAAAAGCAGTAAAGAGGGTAAAGCTTCTGGAAATGAGGATAACTCTTTGCAAAAAGCATTGGAAGAGTTGAAGAGAGAGGGCGATGCGTATTTCGAATCGGTACCCTTCCCCGAAGTAGAACGTGCCGTGGCCAAGCGCATGCTGAAAACCTACGCGAGCTACATCCCCGAGGAGGAGCGCATCAGCATCTTCAAGGTGATCGACACCCGCTTCAAAGGCAACAGCGATGCGTTCGTAGATGCTTGTTTCAAGTACTCCATCTTCGGCAGCAAAGCGAATTTCGATAAATTCTTGCGCAAGCCTTCACTCAATACGCTCGACAAAGATTGGATGTTGCTCTTCAAATACTCCATCACCGATGGACTGGTAAAAACAGCACTTGCCATGGATCAAGCCAACAAGAACTACGATGCCGCCCATAAGGTATGGGTAAAGGGAATGATGGATATGAACCAAGAAAATGGTCTGCCGATCTATCCCGATGCCAACTCTACCTTGCGACTGACTTACGGCAAGGTAAGTCCGTACGAGCCGGCAGATGGCGTGATTTACGATTACTACACCACTCTGAAAGGGGTAATGGAGAAGGAAGATCCCAACAACTGGGAGTTCGTAGTGCCTGCGAAGCTGAAAAAACTATATGAGAATAAAGACTTTGGCCGCTATGCCATGAAGAGTGGTGAAATGCCCGTGTGTTTCATTGTCGACACCGATAACACCGGTGGTAACTCGGGCAGCCCCGTGTTCAACAGCAAGGGCGAACTCATTGGAACAGGCTTCGACCGCAACTACGAAGGTCTCACAGGCGATATCGCTTTCCGTCCTTCGTCGCAACGCGCAGCTTGTGTAGACATCCGCTATACGCTTTTCATTATTGATAAGTATGCGGGAGCTTCGCACCTGATTGACGAGCTCGACCTGGTAGACGAGTAGCTCGACTTGGTGGAAGCGTAAACAGAAGAGGGGAACGGGAGACTGTTGTATGAACAAAATGGATGTTATAGCGTTATATTAAGACAATAGTAATAATATGCGCAGCTTCAAACAAGAGTGCATTCATCTTAACAAAACAAGAAAAGAATATGGAAAAATTTAATGAGTTAATACAATCCCCCGTTCCCGTTTTAGTTGATTTCTTTGCCGAGTGGTGCGGGCCTTGCAAGGCTATGAAGCCGATACTCGAAGAGGTGAAGTCGAAAGTAGGCGATACAGCTCGTATCGCGAAAATTGATGTAGACAAGCACAAAGACCTGTCGCAGCAATTCAAAATACAGACTGTACCTACATTGATAATTTTTGTCAACGGAGAGTCGGTATGGCGTCATTCAGGAGTAATTCCTACCAATGAACTGACGGCAATTATAAAACAGTACACAACTAAAGAATAAAATGAAAAAAGTAATCGCAATGGTAGCTTTAGTCACGATGGGTATGGTAGCATACGCCACCAACGATGGAGCAAAGACCAATCAAACAGGTAAGGTGGAGAAGAGCGGTGAGGTGATTGCCATGAATAAAACCCTCTTTATTGATAACGTATTCGACTTTCAGCAGGAAACAACCGAATGGAAATACAAAGGAACGAAACCGGCTATTATTGATTTGTATGCCGACTGGTGTGGCCCATGCCGCCAAACAGCACCTATCATGAAGGATCTTGCCAAAGAGTATGCCGGAAAAATCGTAATCTACAAAGTAGATGTGGACAAGGAAAAGGAGCTTGCAGCGCTTTTCAATGCCACCAGCATCCCACTTTTTGTATTCATCCCCATGAATGGAGAACCACAACTTTTCCGTGGCGCTGCTGATAAAGCAACCTATAAGAAAGCCATTGATGAGTTTCTACTCAAGTAGAGCGTAATTCTTAATTAACTTAAAATCCCCTTGTTCAAGTAAGCGATAAGCTTCTTAAACAAGGGGATTTTAAATGGGCTGCACCCGCTTTTTTAGTAATGGATAAGATCATCCTACGGGTTGACATTGCAAGCCGTTTTGGCTTACTTATCGCCGAAGTAACGGTTGTACAATCCTTCGAAACCTTTACCGTGACGAGCTTCGTCTTTACACATTTCGTGTACGGTATCGTGGATAGCGTCTAGGTTTAATGCTTTGGCACGAGTAGCGATGCGTTTTTTATCTTCGCAAGCACTTTGCTCAGCGTCTCTACGTCTTTGCAAGTTGGTTTTAGTATCCCATACGCAGTCGCCCAATAACTCGGCAAACTTAGCGGCGTGCTCTGCCTCTTCCCAAGCATAGCGTTTGAATGCTTCGGCTACCTCAGGATAACCTTCGCGATCGGCCTGGCGGCTCATAGCCAAGTACATACCAACTTCGGTACATTCGCCTAAGAAGTGATTGTTCAAGTCTTTGATCATCTCTTCATCGCAACCTTTCGCTACACCAATAACGTGCTCATCGGCAAAAGCCAGTGCACCTGCAGTTTCAACAACTTCTACGAATTTGCTTGCAGGAGCTTTACACAACGGACACTTCTCTGGAGCTGTATCGCCTTCATGAGTATAACCACAAACTGTACATCTAAATTTCTTCATCTCTTTTTTCTTTTTAATTAATTAGTCCATACTATATGCTAAACAGATTTTGCAAACACCTTTACAATAATGATGCATTTCTGTTATTTTATTTCCTTCGGATTACATTTCGATCGTCGATGGTAAGCATTAACACACCACCTTGCTCAGCAAAAAGACGCAATGTATTGTGAACGTTTGTCTTAGGGAGCGCCGGCTTTACAGAAGATAAATCTGTGTATACCTCATGGGCATAGGGGTATGTGGTAATGCGTACAATATTAATTTTAGCGCAAAGATATAAGATTATCTAATAAGTACAAATTATTTGCAGAATAAAACAAAAAAATCATCCTACCAAAGCTTGATGGCTTTTGGTAAGATGACTTAATAGGACAACAACCCGCGCGGGTTGTATATAAAAGTTCTTTTTAGTTCAACCCTCTGTTCTTAAGCAGTGGCTGAATGCCGGGTTCTTTGCCGCGGAAGTTGGTGTACATATCCATGGCATCGTCGATACCTCCGGGGGTAAGAATGAAGCGACGGAATTTGTCGGCTACCTCTTTGTTAAAGATGTTGCCGGTTTCTTGAAAGGCATTGTAAGCATCGCTGTCCAGCACTTCGGCCCAGATGTAGCTGTAGTAGCCGGCGGTGTATCCGCCACCCATGGTGTGGTTAAAGTAGGTGGTGCGGTAACGGGCAGGAATCTGCTTCAACAATCCGCGTTTGCTCAGCGCATCGGCTTCAAAGTCAACTACATTCAGATCGGCAGGTATCTCTTTGAGTACATGGAAATCCATGTCGAGCAACGAAGCGGCCAGGTATTCGGCGGTGGCAAAACCTTGTCCGTACTTGCCGCTCTTGTCGAGCTTCTCGATCAGGTGGGTCGGAATAACTTCGCCGGTTTGGTAGTGCTTGGCATACACCTTCAACACTTCGGGTTCGAACACCCAGTGTTCCATCACTTGCGAGGGAAGTTCTACGAAATCGCGAGGCACACCGGCAACGCCATAGTAGCGAACGTCTTTAAAGAGGTTGTGCAGGGCGTGACCAAATTCGTGGAACATGGTGCTGGTTTCATCGGCACTCAGTAGCGCGGCTTGTCCGGCAGCAGGTTTGGTAAAGTTGCACACAATGGTCACTACAGGAGCTACGCGTGCACCTTTTTCATAGGTTTGCGAACGGTAGGTGCCACACCATGCTCCGCCACGCTTGCTGGCACGGGGGAAGTAATCAAGATAGAGCACGCCCAAATGGGTTCCGTCGCTATCTTTGCATTCAAACGCTTCGGCCTCGGGATGAGGCATCGGAAGGTTGTTGAGCGGTTTAAACGTGATGCCATAGAGCTTGTTGGCCACGTAGAACATCCCTTCGCGCACGTTGTTCAGTTCGAGGTAAGGGCGCACTTCGTTTTCATCCAAGTTGAACTTCGCTTTCTTCGCTTTTTCAAAATAGTAACGCCAATCCCAACCTTCGGGTTCAAAGTTGCCACCCTCCTTATTAATCTCGGCACGGATATCGGCCAGTTCTTCGTTGGCTTTCACCAGTGCAGGGGTCCAAATCTGATCCAAGAGGGTATATACCTTCTCGCTCTTCTTCGACATGCGCTCTTCGAGCACGAACGAAGCGTAATCGGGGTAACCCATCAAGCGTGCTTTTTCTAATCGGCAAGCGAGAAGCTGCTTCACCACCGCTTTGTTGTCTTGGTCGTTGTCGTTGTTGCAACGGTTGGTGTAGGCGTTAAATATCTGTCGGCGCAGTTCGCGGTTGTCGGCATACTGCAAGAAAGGCATCACGCTAGGGTTTTGAAGGGTGAACACCCATTTGCCCTCTTTACCTGCCGCTTTGGCTACTTCGGCAGCCGAGGCAATCAGGTTGTCGGGCAGGCCTGCAAGGTCTTCCTTGCGATCGATGACCAGTTGATACGCATTGGTCTCTTTGAGCATATTCTGTCCGAAGGTGAGTTGCAGCATGGCTATTTCACTATTCAACTGACGCAGGCGCGTTTGACTGGCAGCATCCAGATTGGCACCCCCACGTACAAAACCTTTATAGGTCTCTTCCAACAACTTGGTTTGTTCGGGGTTCAGGTTGAAGGAGGCACGACGGTCGTACACTTGCTTTACCCGAGCAAACAGCGCGGGGTTCAAGCTGATGTCATCGCCATGAGCCGAAAGCAGTGGAGAGAGCTCCTTGCTCAGTGCCTGCATTTGATCGTTGGTGTTGGCGCTATTGAGGCCATAAAACACCGAACTCACCTTTTTCAAGAGTGTTCCACTCTGATCGAGCGCTACAATGGTGTTTTCAAAATCGGGCATCGAACGTTTTTTTACCAATGCATTCATCTCTGCCTTCTGCTCTTTCATGCCCAGCAAGAAAGCCTCTTTGTAGTGTTCTACGTTGATGGCATCAAACGGAGGAACGTTGAAAGGTGTAGAGTAGGTTTTCAAAAAAGGGTTTCCGGAAGCGGTAACCTTCTTTTGTCCGGCCTGACCGGAAGCGGACATAACCACGGCCAACCCCGCAGCTATAAGCATCATCTTCATGTTTTTGTCTAATTATATGTATACTAAATTAATTTCAGTCAGCAAAAATACAAATAAATAGGGACTTTTCTCTCATCCTACGGAGATATCTGTTGGCAATGACACTCCGGTTTCAATTATAATTCTTATTTTTGCAACTCATTCTAACACAAGGAAAAGATGAATTACGGATTTGTGAAAGTAGCTGCAGTGGTGCCTCAAGTCAAAGTGGCCGACTGCCAATTCAACGCCAAAAAGCTTGAAATACTCATAGCGAAGGCCGATGAGCAAGGAGTGCAGATCATCACTTTCCCCGAACTGTGCATCACGGGATACACCTGTGGCGACCTGTTTGCACAGCAACTGCTGCTCGAAGAGGCAGAGATGGGGCTGATGCGGATACTCAACACGACCCGTCAACTCGATATTATTTCAATAGTGGGTATGCCGATCGTTGTTCATTCGACCCTCATCAACGCTGCTGTAGTGATACAAGGAGGAAAGATACTGGGCGTGATTCCGAAAACATACCTACCCAACTATAAAGAGTTTTACGAACAACGCTGGTTTACCTCGGCCCTGCAGGTAAGCGAAACAAGCATACGCCTGTGTGGACAGGTGGTTCCGATGGGTGCAAACCTCTTATTCGTAACCTCAGAGACTACCTTCGGTATTGAGATCTGCGAAGACCTCTGGTCGCCTATCCCCCCCAGTTCTACACTGGCGCTTCAAGGAGCAGAGATCATCTTCAACCTTTCGGCCGATAACGAAGGCATTGGCAAGCACCAATACCTCTGCTCGCTCATCAGCCAGCAGTCGGCTCGTTGCATAGCGGGTTATGTGTTTTCGTCGTGCGGCTTTGGCGAATCGACCACCGACGTGGTTTTTGCCGGCAACGGACTGATCTACGAAAACGGCACCCTGCTGGAGCACAGCGAGCGATTCAGCCTCGAAGAACAGCTTATCATCAGCGAAATTGACGTAGAACGCCTGCGTGCCGAACGTAGAGTGAACACCACCTTTGCAGCCAACAAAGCCAATATACCGGGCAAAGCGCCTGTTCGCATCGCCACCGACTTAGTAAACAGCAAACCGCTCCACCTCACACGCACCTTCAACATGCACCCGTTTGTGCCGCAAGGGCATGCACTTGAGGAACGTTGCGAAGAGACCTTCTCCATTCAGGTAGCCGGATTGGCACAGCGACTGGTGCACACCAAGGCGCACACCGCCGTTATCGGTATCTCGGGTGGGCTCGACTCCACCCTTGCCTTGCTGGTGTGCATCAAAACCTTCGATAAACTGGGGCTATCGCGCAAAGGCATTGTAGGCGTTACCATGCCGGGCTTCGGAACCACCGATCGCACCTACAAAAATGCGCACAGCTTGATGCAATCGCTCGGCATCACGATACGCGAAATCGACATACGCGATGCCTGCATGCAGCATTTCAAAGACATTGGGCACGACATCCATGTGCACGACGTGACTTACGAAAATTCGCAAGCACGCGAGCGCACGCAGATCTTGATGGATATCGCCAACCAAACCGGAGGCATGGTTATTGGCACCGGCGATCTCTCGGAACTGGCATTGGGATGGGCTACCTACAACGGCGACCACATGTCGATGTATGGTGTCAACGGGAGCATCCCCAAAACACTGGTCAAATACCTGGTGCAGTGGGTAGCCAAGCATGGCATAGATGAGGAGTCGCGCACTACCCTACTCGATATTGTCGATACTCCGATCAGCCCCGAACTGATTCCTGCCGACGAGAACGGAGAGATCAGTCAGAAGACCGAAGACTTGGTAGGCCCTTACGAGCTGCACGACTTTTTCCTCTATTACTTCCTTCGCTTCGGTTTCCGCCCCTCGAAGATCTTCTTGCTGGCCTCCATCGCTTTTGGTGATAGTTACGACAAAACTACCATCAAGAAGTGGCTCAGCACCTTCTTCCGTCGCTTCTTCAGCCAACAGTTTAAACGCTCCTGCCTGCCCGACGGACCCAAGGTAGGAAGCATTTCTATTAGTCCGCGAGGCGATTGGCGCATGCCGAGTGATGCCAGTTCGGCAGCTTGGTTGCAAGAGATAGAGAGGATATAGTCTACAGCACCCCTTTCGAACTAGGCAACTCAAAGTTATAGATATCGCGTTTGATGGCCATTTTGATGGCACGCGCCAAGGCTTTGAATATTCCTTCAATCTTGTGGTGCTCGTTTTGTCCTTCGGCTTTGATGTTGAGGTTCATCTTGGCCGCATCGCTCAGCGACTTAAAGAAGTGGAGGAACATCTCGGTAGGCATCTCCCCGATCTTCTCGCGACGAAACTCGGCATCCCATACCAACCACGGCCGACCACCAAAATCGAGACACACCTGGCAGAGGCAATCGTCCATCGGCAGGGCATAACCGTAGCGTTCAATGCCACGTTTCGAGCCTATTGCTTGGTAGATACATTCGCCCAAAGCGATGGCTGTATCTTCAATGGTGTGATGCTCGTCTACTTCGAGATCGCCCTTCACCCGGATGGTCAAGTCCATGCCCGAGTGTTTACCAATCTGTTCGAGCATGTGATCGAAAAAGCTCAGCCCCGTATGGATGTCGCACCGGCCGCTACCGTCGAGGTTGAGCGAAACAGCGATATCGGTCTCCTTGGTTACGCGCTTCACCTGCGCCTTTCGCTCTCCGGCAAAGAGGAAATCAGTGATGCGGTTCCAGTCGGTGGTGGCCAGCACACAGACCTCTTCGAGCCCGGCAGCCACCAGCAGTTCCACATCGTCTTGCAGGTAGATGGCGCCGCAACCCAGGTTCTTGGCAAGCTCCACATCGGTGAGTCGATCGCCAATGACGAAGCTGCCAGCAAGGTCATATTCGGGATTGTCGATATAAGCGGTAAGCAGCCCTGTGCGCGGTTTGCGTGTGGGGGCATTCTCTTCGGGCAAACTGCGATCGATCAGGATCTCGTCGAAGCTGATACCCTCTCCTGCCAGCGTTTTCAACATCAGGTTGTGGGCAGGCCAGAAGGTCTCTTCGGGGAAAGAAGCTGTTCCCAGTCCATCTTGGTTGGTGACCATCACCAGCTCAAAATCGAGCTTGCTGCGAATGAAGCTTAGGTTGCGAAATACTTTAGGATAAAATTCCAACTTTTCTAAGGAGTCGAGCTGATAATCCACAGGGGGCTCGATGACGATGGTGCCGTCACGATCTATAAACAGTACTTTTTTCTTCATGATACGTTTTTCTTTTAGTGCACGTAGCCGGGCTGATGCCTTTAGGCTGCGTAGTGAGTTTGTTGCCTTTAGTCTACATAGTTGGCTAATGCCTCCATGAGGCGTTCATTCTCTTGTGCGGTGCCCACCGTGATGCGCAGGCAGTTGCCACAAAGCGACACGGAGTGGCGGTTGCGCACAATAATCCCCTCGCCCACCAAGTAATTGTATAAGGCACACGCATCATTCACGCGAACCAGAAAGAAGTTGGCATCGGAAGGGAAAACACGCAACACGCAGGCTAAGCCTTCAAACCGCTTCATCAGGTTTGTGCGCTCCATTTTGATCGTATCTACCCAATGCTCAATCTCGTCATACCTCTCCAATATCTCGAAGGCTTGTTGCTGAGTGAGTTGGTTCACGTTGTAGGGGTACTTAATTTTGCTCAGTATGCCAATAATATCGGGCGAGGCGAAGGCCATGCCTAAGCGTATGGCCGCACACCCCCATGCTTTGGAAAAGGTTTGCAGCACAATGAGATTGGAGTACCGATCGAGCATCGTGGCAAACGAGGACAAGGAGGAGAAGTCGATATAAGCTTCGTCGACCACTACCAATCCGTCGAAACGGGTCAGCAGGCTTTCGATTTGTGCGTGCAACAGATCGTTGCCCGTGGGGTTGTTGGGCGAGCAGAGAAAGATCAGTTTCGTTCGCTCATCGGCGGCAGCCAGCAAAGCATCGGCAGTAAACTGAAATTGATGATCGAGCAGCACTTTGCGGTACTCCACATCGTTCACATCGGCACAAACCTGATACATGCCATACGTGGGGTCTATGGCAACTACATTGTCGCATCCGGGCTCGCAGAAGGCGCGAAACAGCAGGTCGATAGCCTCGTCGCTACCGTTTCCAAGAAAGATCTGCTCGGGCTTCACGTGCTTGATGCGCCCCAATGCTGCTTTCAAATCGTGCTGCATGGGGTCGGGATAGCGGTTGAAGGGCAAGTTATAGGGGTTCTCGTTAGCATCGAGAAAAACGGAGGCGGTTACCCCTTTATACTCATCGCGTGCCGACGAGTAGGGCTTTAGCTTCCATATATTGGGACGGGTTAGTTCTTGTAAAGTCTTCATGCGTAGTGGAAATTAAGCGTTAGGAATGATGATTTCGTTCTCGATTTCGTTCAAGTGCCTCAGCCTTACAGTTACAGCATTCTTGTGCGCATCGAGTTGCTCGTTGGCAGCCATCACTTCGATGGCGGGGCCGATGGCAGCTATGCCTTGAGGCAGAATCTCCTGAAAGGTGATTTTGCGAATAAAGCTATCGAGGCTGACACCACTGTAGGCTCTCGCATAACCGTTGGTGGGCAGGGTGTGGTTGGTTCCCGAGGCATAGTCGCCTGCACTCTCGGGCGAGTATGCGCCTAAGAATACCGAACCTGCATTCACCACTCGCTCGCCTATTTCGAGGTAATTCTCGGTTTCAATGATCAGATGCTCGGGGGCATAGGCGTTGGTCATTTCAATCGCTTCGTCCATG
>JAGOOC010000026.1:0-14693 GCA_017992695.1 Bacteroides sp.
ATTAATAAAAATGAATCAAATCATTGACGGTTTTAAATTTCTATTCGAGATCCCTATCTGTAAAGACAAGTCTCTCGCTCTTGTACTACTTGTATTGTTTATGTAAATCTTTCAAAGAACGCTTCTTCTTAATTGCTTTTGTTTTTTAAAAGCGGGTGCAAAGGTAAGAACTATTTTTAAACTACCAAAATCTTTTTGATGTTTTTTAAAACTTAGTTTTCTTGGTTGTAATTTCCATCACAACATATTTCCAAATTTTCCTTTGCGAATTGAACTACAAAGATAGGAACTTTTTATCTGTACTTCCAAATATTTTCGAAACTATTTTTTCAGCTCTCTATCTTGTCGTCTGTCGCTTTTAATCAAAATGTCAATCGAACAGCTTAGCTTCTCTTGCTAAGCGGATGCAAAAGTAGTGTTTTTACTCATACACGCCAAGCTTATCTATCATTAAATTAAAATAAAAACCAAAACATATTGTAATACGCTGATAAATAGCCACTATTTCGACAGCATTTGAAATGTCGAATAAAGTGTAGAAAATGGCTATACATTATATATATACGCACGCGCTATATCCTCTTTTAGAAATAGAACGACTTACAAAGAACGAAATAGGAAGCTTCAGGTTTATTGCAATCAATTGCTGATATAAAACAACACCCCTCGCAACTTTCTTTTAAGTTGCGAGGGGTGCCTATGCTTAATATAGAATGCGTCGATAGCTTAGAGGGCTCCGACTGCCTTTAAGTCAGCATTGGTTTTACGAACAGCCTCAGCGCTTGCTTTGAACTTAGCCATTTCTTCTTCGTTCAACGGAATTTCAACGATTTTCTCGATACCGTTCTTTCCTAAAATTACAGGTACGCCACAGCAAAGATCGTTTTCGCCATATTCGCCCTCAAGCGCTACTGAACAGGGAATCATCTTCATTTGGTTGTGAAGAATTGACTCAACAACCAATGCTCCAGCTGCACCAGGTGCATACCATGCAGAGGTTCCCAACAATCCAGTCAGCGTAGCACCACCTACCATTGTTGATTTCACAACTTCATCAATTTTCTCTGCAGAGAGGAAATTGCTAATAGGCATTCCTTTATAGGTAGCAAATCGAGCCAAAGGAATCATAGTAGTATCACCGTGACCGCCGATTACCATACCCTCTACCTCGTTAGCGTTGCAACCTAAGGCCTGAGACAAGAAATATTTGAAACGTGAGCTGTCCAAAGCACCACCCATACCGATGATGCGATTTTTAGGCAATCCTAATGACTTCAAGCACAAGTAAGTCATAGTATCCATTGGGTTAGAAACCACTACGATGATCGTATTGGGAGAGTATTTCAATACATTTTCTGCTACCGACTTTACGATACCTGCATTTACACCAATCAACTCCTCACGAGTCATGCCCGGTTTGCGAGGAATACCTGAAGTGATAACCACTACATCTGAATTAGCTGTTTTAGCATAATCATTGGTGCAACCTACGATGGTAGTATCAAAGCCCAATAGCTGAGCTGTCTGCATCATATCCATTGCTTTACCCTCTGCTACGCCTTCTTTCACGTCCAGCATTACCACTTCGTCTGCTACTTCATTGAAAGCAAGTACATTTGCACATGTAGCACCTACGTTACCTGCGCCTATTACGGTTACTTTTGACATAATACTTTATAATTTAAAATGTTGATAATTTGTTTCATCACAATTATGCCTACAAAAATACAACGATAATCGGTATTAAAGAAATATTTCCGTAATAATTTTAGTTAAACACGTTTACGTCATAGCGTAGCAAAGTGAACAAGCGAATTTCCTTGCAATTACGCGAAAGTTGTTTTTAATTAATGCCAAAATGAGCTGTTTATTCCTAATGATATTCACAAGTAAAGCATTTCATTGACCCAGATCTATTTTCGTTTGGACAAAGTTTACTGTGAAGCTTTCTTAAAAGAAGAAAGAGGAAGAGAAGATCATATAGAGCCTATTTATCAACAAGTTAATAGAACTAATTCCGACAACAGTAAACCTGAATTTCCTTGTTTACAAAAGTACTATTTTAAAGGTGTGTTAAAATAGCACTTTTGGTAGGCAAGAGTACGTACTCTTGCCTACCAAAAGTACGTATTCTTGCACGAGAAGAGATGCGAAAAAGAAAAAGCAATTAACAATGTTAAAGCAAGAGAGTGGGGGGAATTTTAAAAAACTCCGTGAAACGCTGTGATACTCTGTGTCGAAATGATTACTTTTGTAGCCGATTTATCATTCAATCCCTAAAAAGTAGTATGAATAAGAAAACTTTGCTGATCGTTGCTGTATCCATTCTTGTAATCGCCTTCATTGGCATTACCTATTTATTATTGGCTGAGAAGCAGACCAACCGTGAATTGGTTCAAGAGTTCCAGTTAGAAAAAGAAGACCTTGAAAGTGAATATACCCAATTCGCCCAACAGTATGACGAGTTGAAGATGACCGTGTCAAACGATTCGTTGGCTACACTTCTTGACCGCGAGCAGATGAAAACCCAACGACTCCTCGAGGAATTGCGCACTGTTAAAAGTAGCAACGCCACTGAAATACGTAGATTAAAACAAGAGTTGGCTACACTGCGGAAGATTATGATCGGATACATTAACCAAATTGACTCTCTCAACCGCCTCACTGTTCAACAAAAACAGGTGATCGCCGAGGTAACACAGAAATACAATGATGCCTCACGTCAAATAAACAATCTATCTGAAGAGAAAAAAGGATTGAACAAAAAAGTGACGCTTGCTGCGCAACTGGATGCAACGAACATCTGGATTGATCCACGCAATAAACGCGACAAGAAGGCCAAGAAGGTAAAAGACGTGGTGAAATTCGCCATCGGTTTTACCATCGTTAAAAACATTACAGCCGAAACCGGGGAACGCACCCTATACATCCGCATCACTAAACCAGATAACGATGTATTGACTAAAAACGCGGGAAACACATTCAGCTACGAGAACCGCACATTGGGCTACTCGATCAAAAAGTACATCGAATACAAAGGTGAAGAGATGCCGATCACCCTATTCTGGAATGTAGAAGAGTTTTTGTATGCCGGAACTTACCGGGTAGATATCTTTGCCGATGGAATCCTAATTGGTTCACAACAGTTTACGCTGGAGTAAAAATAGCCTCATCATAGATTCAAAGACTGAGTCTCATAGAACAGCCCATTCTCGTAATTTAAAGAGAAATAGCAGTTCCATGAGGCTCTATTTTCATTGTATACCTGCCACACATTTATTGCCGAATTGTAAAAAAACCTCAAAATATTTTGAGGTTTAATCGAAACCACATACATTTGCATCGTTGTTTATGCAATTATCTACTCCGGGTAAAAAAGAGAAAGAGGTAAGAAAGTAGCAACAAAACACAACATATCGTTGTTCTTTTAAAAAGAAGTATCACATTTATAATGTATAAGATGCAATGAAAAAAGTATTCATTTTGACATTTCTATTAAGCACTACAATTTTATTACAAGCACAAAGCATACTAAGCTTAGATAGTTGCCGTGCATTGGCCATTGCCAACAACAAAGAGTTGCTGATTGGCCAAGAGAAAATCAATGCAGCCCATTATCAGCGCAAAGCAGCCTTTACAAACTATCTCCCTAATATCTCGGGCACAGGGGCCTATATGCGCAATCAGAAAGAGTTTTCACTATTGAACGATGGGCAAAAAGGAGCTTTATCGGGGTTAGGAACAAGCCTTAGCGGCCCGTTAGAGCAAGCTTCACAAGTTATCGGGCAGCTGCATCCCGAGCTGGCTCCATTACTTTCTCAACTAGGTGGTGCCATGGTGCCTGCCCTCAACGAAGCAGGTAGTTCTATTGTCGATGCCTTCCGCACCGATACACGTAATGTGTATGCTGGAGCGCTTACGCTAACACAACCACTCTACATGGGTGGCAAAATTAGAGCATACAATAAGATTACACAGTATGCCGAAGACTTGGCTCGCCAACAACACAACTCGGGCATGCAGGAGGTGATACTGAGTACCGATCAAACCTATTGGCAAGTGGTTTCGCTGTCGGGTAAGAAACGATTGGCAGAAGGGTACCTGAAACTGCTAAAGAAGCTCGATAGCGATGTGGAAAAAATGATTAACGAGGGGGTGGCCACCAAAGCCGACGGCCTGTCGGTACGCGTAAAGGTCAATGAAGCCGAAATGACTCTCACCAAAATCGAAGACGGATTAAGCCTTTCGAAAATGTTGCTTTGCCAACTGTGTGGTATTGATTTAACTACTTCTCTCACGCTAGCCGATGAGAACCTGGAAGACATCCCGACCCCACCTGTATCATCCCGTTTTGAATTGGACCAAGCGTATGCTAATCGTCCCGAGCTTCGCAGTTTAGAACTGGCGGCCAAGATGTACAACCAAAAGATCAACGTGGTACGCGCCGAACACCTGCCTTCGGTAGCACTCATGGGCAACTACATGGTAACCAACCCTTCGGCTTTTAACGGATTTGAGAATAAATTCAAAGGAATGTGGAACGTGGGTATCATGCTTCAACTCCCTATTTGGCATTGGGGCGAGGGGATGTATAAGGTAAAAGCGGCCAAAGCAGAAGCTCGCATCGCACAGTATCAGGTGGAAGATGCCAAAGAGAAAATAGAACTGCAAGTAAGTCAGTCGGCCTTCAAAGTAAACGAAGCAGCCAAGAAATTAGCCATGGCTACCAAGAACATGGAAAAAGCCGATGAAAACCTGCGCTATGCCATCCTCGGTTTTGCAGAAGGGGTGATTGCTACCAGCAATGTACTCGAAGCGCAAACAGCATGGTTATCGGCTCAGTCGGATAAGATTGACGCACAAATTGATGTGAAGCTAACAGCAATATATCTGCAAAAATCGCTTGGTACACTGAAATAACAGCGAGTTGAAAGCAAAAAGTTACTTTAATCGTAAAATCATAAACAACAATGGTATCACAAAAATCACAAAACAGCAACATGTTGCTTGCCTTTCTTACCCTGCTGGGAGTTATTGCATTGGTTGCAATAGCGGGCTTCTTTATGCTCCGTAAGGGTCCGGAAATTATTCAAGGGCAAGCCGAAGTAACCGAGTATAGGGTATCGAGCAAAGTGCCCGGGCGCATCTTGGTGTTTCGCGTTAAAGAGGGCGAAAGAGTCAACGCAGGAGACACACTTGCTATACTCGAAGCTCCCGAAGTAATGGCCAAAATGGAGCAGGCACAGGCAGCCGAAGCTGCTGCACAGGCACAGAGCAACAAAGCCATCAAAGGAGCACGCAGCGAACAGATTCAGACCGCTTACGAAATGTGGCAGAAATCAAAAGCAGGAGTCGAAATAGCCGAAAAGTCGTACAAGAGAGTAAAAAACCTCTTTGATCAAGGTGTGATGCCGGCCCAGAAGCTCGACGAGATTATGGCTCAGCGTGATGCAGCCATCGCGACCGAAAAAGCAGCCAAAGCACAATATACCATGGCAAAGAATGGCGCAGAACGAGAAGACAAAATGGCTGCCGCTGCCTTAGTCGATCGCGCCAAAGGAGCTGTTTCCGAAGTGCAATCGTACATCAAAGAGACCTACCTCATCGCACAAACCGCCGGAGAGGTTTCGGAGATATTTCCCAAGGTAGGCGAACTGGTTGGAACCGGTGCACCGATTATGAACATCGCCGTGATAGATGACATGTGGACAACGTTCAACGTACGCGAAGATTTGCTCAAGAACCTGACCGTGGGTACCGAATTTGAAGCCATCGTACCTGCGCTCGGCAATAAAACCATTCGATTAAAAGTAAACTACCTGAAAGATCTGGGTACGTATGCTGCTTGGAAGGCTACCAAAACAACAGGTCAGTTCGACCTGAAAACATTTGAAGTAAGGGCGCTGCCACTCGAAAAAGTGGAGGGACTACGCCCGGGAATGTCGGTGATTATTAAGAAATAATGAGAAAAAGAGAAAAGAAACAGGTAGCGTTGTGGATGGTCATGAAGCGCGAGTGTCGTCGCCTCGTGTCACGTCCGCTCTACCTCTTTTGTATGGTTGTTGCTCCCTTGTTCTGCTACGTGTTCTTCACTACGCTAATGAGTTCGGGGCTACCGACCGATTTGCCCGTTGGCGCGGTAGACATGGATAATAGTGCCACTTCGCGTAGCATCATCCGCAACCTCGATGCTTTCGGACAAACGGCTGTGGTGGCGCATTATGAGAATGTAACCGAAGCGCGCATTGCCATGCAGGAGGGAAAGATCTACGGATTCTTCTACATTCCCAAAGGGCTATCGGCCGATGCGCAGAGCCAGCGACAACCCAAACTATCGTTTTACACCAACAACTCGTACCTGATAGCCGGATCGCTTCTCTTTAAAGATATGAAGATGATGGGCGAATTGGCTGCCGGAGCAGCTTCCCGCTCGGTGCTCTATGCCAAAGGAGCTACCGAAGATCAGGCTATGAGCTACCTGCAACCCATCGTTATCGATACACATCCATTGCAAAACCCATGGTTGAACTATTCGGTGTATCTGTGCAATACGTTAGTACCGGGGGTGCTCATGTTATTAATCTTTATGGTAACCGTCTACGCTATTGGGGTAGAGATCAAAGACCGCACAGCGCGCGAATGGTTACGCATGAGCAACAACTCCATCTACATTGCCTTGGCAGGTAAATTGCTGCCCCATACGGTGGTATTCTTTATCATGGGTATCTTCTACAATGTTTATCTGTATGGTTTTCTGCACTTTCCGTGTAACAGCGGAATTTTACCGATGATACTAGCTACGCTCTGCTTAGTGCTTGCCTCGCAGTGTTGCGGCATTGTAATGATAGGAACCCTGCCTACGCTGCGATTGGGGTTAAGCTTTGCCTCTTTGTGGGGCGTGCTTTCGTTCTCTGTCTCAGGCTTCTCGTTTCCGGTGATGGCTATGAACCCAGTGCTGCAAGGACTTAGTGTTCTTTTTCCGTTGCGTCACTACTTCCTTATCTATGTAGACCAAGCACTCAACGGTTACAGCATGATTTATTCATGGCCAAACTACATGGCATTACTCATCTTTATGATGCTTCCTTTCTTCGTGGTTAACCGCTTAAAGGAGACATTGATATACTATAAATACGTACCGTGATGAAAGAGAAATCATTCAAAAACAGGATAACGCAAGGCTTAAGCGACCTCTTCTACATCTGGAAACAGGAGTTTCGCACCACGTTCCGTGATCAGGGCGTACTGATCTTCTTCGTCCTAGTGCCATTGGTGTATCCGTTGATTTACGGGTTCATCTATACCAACGAAGTGGTACGCGAGGTTCCTGCCGTAGTGGTTGACAACTCACGTTCATCGCTCAGCCGGGAGTATCTGCGTAAAGTAGATGCTACCCCCGACATCCAGATTGTGTCGTATTGCAACGATATGGAAGAGGCAAAACTGATGCTGCGTGAACGACTGGCTTATGGTATCATCTACATCCCTTCGGATTTCAGCAACAACATTGCACGCGGTAAGCAAACGCAAGTGAGTCTATATTGCGACATGAGCGGACTGCTTTATTACAAAAGCATGTTGTTGGCCAATACGGCCGTATCACTAGATATGAATCAAGAAATTAAAATAGAACGGGCAGGCAACACGACGAACCGACAGGATGAAATTACCGCCTACCCCATCGAATATGAAGATGTGGCCATATTCAATCCCACAAATGGCTTTGCCTCTTTTCTGATTCCAGCTGTATTGATACTGTTGATTCAGCAGACACTGCTGTTGGGCATCGGACTCTCGGCGGGAACCGCACGCGAACGCAACCGATTCAAAGACCTCGTACCCATTAACCGCCACTACAGCGGAACGCTGCGCATTGTGTTTGGAAAAGGATTAAGCTACTTCATGGTCTATGCATTGGTCTCGGTATATGTGCTTTGCGTTGTACCTCGGATATTCAGCCTCAATCAGATAGGTCAATTCAGCACCTTGGCTTTATTCATGCTTCCTTATTTGGCAGCGTGTATCTTCTTTGCGATGACTGTCTCCATAGCCATTCGCAACCGTGAAACGTGTATGCTGATTTTTGTTTTCACATCCGTTCCGCTACTGTTTATTTCAGGTATATCTTGGCCAGGTGCAGCCATTCCTGAATTCTGGAAGTGTTTTTCATACATCTTCCCCTCTACATTTGGTATCAATGGCTTTGTTCGTATCAACAGCATGGGGGCTGCGTTAAGCGAAGTCACTATGGAGTATCAAGCCCTCTGGCTACAAACCGGCTTTTACTTCTTAACCACCTGCTTTGTGTATCGTTGGCAAATATTGATGAGTCGCAAGCATGTGCTTGAACGCTACAAAGAGATGAAGAATAACGAGTCCGCCTGACTCCTTATTTTAACCGCATTTTCAATATCGGATAGAGTAATTCCGCATAGTGCATCATACCTACATCCGTAAAATGAATAGTTCCGGCCTCTTTGCATTATTTAACTCACTGAATAGCGATTAATTACGAAACATTCGTAGATTTGCGAAAGTTTCGTAATTAAACAATCAATATGGAAAAGCTAACTATACAAGAAGAAGAGGTAATGATCTACATTTGGGAACTGAAAAGCTGCTTTGTGAAAGATATCATAGCGAAGTTTCAGCCACCGGCACCCCCTTATACTACGGTAGCATCTATCGTTAAAAACCTCGAACGAAAACACTATGTAACGGCTCGTCGTGTTGGGAATACGTATGAATATAGCCCCGCCATCAAAGAGAGCGAATACAAACGTGCATTTATGAGCGGAGTAGTGCGTAACTACTTTGCAGACTCTTATAAGGAGATGGTTTCATTTTTTGTGCGCGATCAAAAAATATCGGCTGGCGAACTGAAGGAGATCATTGACATGATTGAAAAAGGAAAAGAAGAATAGCAACTTAAAACTTAACCTTATGAATCCGGAATTGGCATACTTCTTGAAAATCAACGTAGGCATCGCCTTGTTCTACGCTTTCTATCGGTTGTTTTTTTATAAAGACACCTTTTTCACTTGGCGTCGAACCACGTTACTCTGTTTTTTAATTCTTGCACTCGTTTATCCGTTGATGAACTTGCAGGAATGGATCAAAGGACACGAGCCGATGGTAGCAATAGCCGATCTGTATGCCAGCGCTGTGTTGCCCGAATTTACAGTCAATGCCACCCAGGCTGTCGATTGGAAAGAAATTATCATCCGCTCTCTCGGTTATCTCTATTTGGCAGGAGTGGTGATGCTCTGCTTCCGATTCTTGATGCAATTAAGCTGCATTATCCACCTGCGATTGAACTGTCAAGTCAAAATCATACAGGGTAAACTAATCTATCGGCTTCCGAAGGAGGCCGGCCCCTTCTCTTTTTTTCATTGGATTTTCATCTATCCGGCCTTGCACACCAACGAGGAGTTGGACGAAATACTGACCCATGAGCTTACTCACGCCCGCCAATACCACTCGGCAGACGTACTCTTCAGCGAATTGGTGTGCATCGCTTGCTGGTTCAACCCCTTTGCCTGGCTCATGAAGCGCGAAGTGCGAAGCAATCTTGAATATTTGGCCGATCTTCGAGTGATTGAGGCCGGACACAACTATCAATCGTACCAGTTTCATCTATTGGGACTGGCCCATCAAAAGGCTGCAGCAAATTTATCAAATAGTTTCAATGTTTTACCTTTAAAAAACCGAATTAAAATGATGAACAAAAAGAGAACCAAAGAGATTGGAAGATCCAAATATTTCATGTTTCTTCCAATGGCTGCCCTACTGATTATTGTCAGTAACATAGAGACAGTAGCGCGAAGCACGAAAAGTATGGCCAAAGAGGTGATGCAAACAATGGAACAGGAAGTTGGCGAACAACTAACAGGTAACGTTGCTATTGAACAAACGCCGCAACAGGACAAAACGAAAACGAAGCAAGCTACACCTGCTGCAAAGCTTTCGCCCGTTCAAGCAAAAGGAGAAGACCCTGTTTTTGAGGTAGTAGAGCAAATGCCCGACTTCCCGGGTGGTATGCAAGAGTTGATGAAATTCTTGTCATCCAACATCAAGTATCCTGCTCAAGCCCATAAGGAAAATAGACAGGGGCGTGTCATTGTACAGTTCGTGGTACGGAAAGATGGGCAGATAGTTGAACCCAAAATAGCAAAAAGTGTTTCACCCGATCTCGATGCAGAGGCTTTGCGAGTCATATCAATCATGCCGAATTGGACTCCCGGAAGACAAAGGGGAGAAGCTGTATCGGTAAAATTTACTGTTCCTATCATGTTCAGATTAAGTGATGAAGACAAGCAAACAATAGAGAGTAAACTACCCGAGGTGGCCGTAGTAGGTTATGCACCCGAGGAGAGCTCGACAAAAACCAGTACTGCTTTCGAAGTAGTAGAAGAGATGCCACAATTTATAGGCGGCATGAATGGGTTGATGAAGTATCTGGGACAAAACATTAAATACCCAGCCGAAGCACAACAGAGTAAAACAGAAGGGCGTGTTATTGTATCGATGATAGTAGATAAGACGGGAAAGGTTACCGAGCCAAGGGTGCTGAAAAGCGTATCACCAGCCTTAGACGCAGAAGCGATTCGGGTAGTTAGTCAAATGCCTCAATGGATACCTGGAAAACAAAAAGGAGAAGCGGTAAATGTTAAATACACCTTACCTATTTCCTTCAAACTAGTGAAACCAGCACATACACCGACAAAGATTGGCAGCTAAAAGCTACCGAATTCCCCGGTGCAGCTACCATGAAAACTGAACTACTGAAAGCATTCGACAAGGAGTAACATACGAATGAAAGTCAAAGGGCTTCCTATGAAACGTTGTTTGCGTTTCATAGGAAGCCCTTTGACTTATCATAGAATTTGCAGTGATTATTTATGCATCTCCACAATCTTCGTTGGCGCCATCTCTGCATTGCGTTGGTCTACTTGATTTACAACAGCAGTAGCCAATGAAAGGAAAGCACGTCCGGTTACCGAATCTTCGTCCAAGGCTACAGGCGTACCGTTATCACCGGCCTCACAGATACTTTGTACGATAGGAATCTGCCCTAGCAAAGGAACCTTCATCTCTTCGGCCAACTTCTTGGCGCCCTCGCGTCCAAAGATGTAATATCTATTCTCGGGCAATTCGGCCGGAGTAAACCAGGCCATGTTCTCCACCAATCCAAGGATCGGTACATTTACTTTCTCGTTGGTAAACATGTTGATGCCTTTGCGGGCATCGGCCAAAGCTACCTGTTGCGGAGTACTTACCACAATAGCACCGGTCATGGCCAAAGTTTGCACCACGGTTAAGTGAATGTCGCTTGTTCCGGGTGGAAGGTCGATGAGGAAGTAGTCAAGATCTCCCCAAAGGGCATCGCCAATGAGTTGTTTCAACGCATTGCTTGCCATACCGCCACGCCACAAAGTAGCTTGATCGGGATCGACAAAAAATCCGATAGACAACAGCTTGACGCCATATTTCTCGATTGGAATAATCATGTCGCGTCCGTCAATCTCTTCCGAATGGGGATGAGCATCTTCAACTTGAAACATCTTGGGCATGGATGGACCAAAAATATCGGCATCGAGCAACCCTACCTTATAACCAAGCTTTGCCAAAGATACTGCCAGATTGGCGGATACTGTGGACTTACCTACTCCACCTTTGCCCGAAGATATACCAATGATATTTTTCACCTGTGGCAACAGTTTCCCTACTTTGGGCCGAGCTGCCTGTAATGTCACTACATTGATATTACCAACAATCTCTACCTCTTTGCTTACGTAAGCCAAGATAGCCGCTTCGGCCGCTTTGATAACCGATTTCATAAACGGATCGGTAGGCTTCTCAAAAAGGAGTGAGAAGGAAACTTTCATTCCTTCAATGCGGATGTTATCATCGACCATACCGGCCTCAACAAGGTTCTTTCCGCTGCCGGGATAACGCACAGTTGCCAATGCGTCGAGTATTTGCTTAGGATACAGATTCATTTTATTTACTGGTTTGTGATTCGCTTCGCTTGCTACGGTTGTAGCTACGGTATGAATCGAGTTCAATTTCTACATCGGGTTCCTGCAGTTCGCCTTGCTGGGGAAGCAGAAACTTAATATACTTAATACTTAAACCACGATCGAGCCATTGTTGTTCATAATACGTTTTGATACCCAAGATATCATCAACTAAACCCGAGTGATACAGGTCTTCGGTGATAAACTCTACGGGAAACATATTAGTCTCAATCATGTAACGCGTATAGGTAAACATAAAGTTGCTGTCTGTTTTCAGGTGCACAATACCATCGGGTTTTAGAAAATGACGGTAGCGAGCCATGAAGTAAGTCGATGTCAATCGCTTGGTTACTTTTTTCATCTGAGGGTCTGAAAAGGTAAGCCATATTTCACTTACTTCGCCTTCGCCAAAGAAACGATCGATGATTTCAATGTTGGTACGCAAGAACGCAACGTTTGTCATACCTGCTTCGAGTGCCTCGGTGGCTCCGGTCCACATGCGCGAGCCTTTGATGTCAACACCGATAAAATTCTTATCGGGAAACATACGTCCCAACCCAACGGTGTATTCGCCACGTCCACAACCCAACTCCAATACAATGGGATGATCATTCTTAAAGAATGTTTCATTCCACTTGCCTTTCCTGTCGAAAGGCACATTGTCCGCCTGTGAGTAAGGATACTCGAATACGTGCGGATAACTTGCCATATCGGCAAACTTCTCTAATTTATTTTTTCCCATAAAACTTAAAAAGCCCGTATATACTTACGGGCTCCTTTTCCATCGTAAATTTATTAACTTAATCTTTATGCTGCTACCTGCAGATTGTTCTTAATGTCTTCATAAAAAGCGGCATGAGCCGTGCTTACATAAGGTTTAAGCCAGAACAAACCAATACCGAAAGTGAGCACACACAACAGTGCCCAACCAATAAAGCTTAGGTCGAGCAGAAATAATTTCATTTTATTACCCGCCATCAGTTTCATGCTCTTCTCAATGGCAGCGTCATACCTTAGCTCGGGTTCATCCAGTAAGATATAGTTAGTCATTGCATAAGAATAGGACTTAACAATGCCGGGAATAACCAATAGCAATGACCACAAGAAGGTGTAAACCGCCTGCAAAAGAGCTGTACCCAATATGCGACCATAATCATTGAAGCCATCAAATAAAGAACCAATGTTTAACTCTTCGCCGCGTAATCTTTTAAGAAAAAGTACTGCAAAACCATAGTTGATTGGTAAAACCAAGATACACACAATCGTACCTGCAAACGGTATAGAGGCAGGTACACCTAAAACAGCCGAAAAGACCAAAGCAGCCAAAGCCGCCACCAACCACTGTTGAGACAACGCATTCCGCGCTTCCAAACGTAATACTGAGTTTTCTTTAAGCATATTAGAAAATATTAGTGAGTGCTCTCTTTATTCGACAAACGTAATCCAACCGTGCGTATCGGGTTCTTCGCCATACTGAATGCCGCGTAGCTTATGGTAAAGCTTCGTACAAATAGGTCCGGGTTTACCGTCCTTGGCAATGATGTATGACTTATTTTCCTCTAAGTCATCAATGCGTTCAATAGGGCTAATAACAGCAGCCGTTCCACAGGCTCCGGCCTCTTCAAAGGTACTTAGTTCCTCTTCGGGTATCGGGCGACGCTCTATCTTCATACCCATGTCTTCAGCCAGTTGCATCAAGCTTTTATTCGTAATAGACGGCAAAATGGAGCTTGATTTTGGAGTGATATAGGTATTGTCTTTGATGCCAAAGAAATTGGCTGCACCACACTCATCGATGTATTTCTTCTCTTTAGCATCGAGATAGAACTCGGCAGCATAACCCAAATCGTGTGCTTTCTTGCTGGCTCGAAGACTGGCGGCATAGTTGCCTCCAACCTTGAACGTACCTGTTCCATAGGGAGCTGCACGGTCAAAATCACGAACAATTAGGTAGGGATTAGTAGCGAACCCACCTTTAAAGTAGGGGCCTACCGGTGTTACAAAAATCACGAACAGATATTCGTCGGCGGGACGAACACCCACCTGAGCACCCGTGCCAATTAGTAGCGGGCGGATGTAGAGAGACGCACCGGTTCCATAAGGCGGAATAAAACGTTCGTTTAACTTTACTACCTTGAGAATAGCCTCTTTGAAACGTTCGGTAGGCAATTCGGCCATCATAATACCTCGACAGGTCGATTGCAAGCGTGCGGCATTCTCTTCCAACCGAAAGATACGCACTTTTCCATCCACACCACGGAACGCTTTCAGCCCTTCGAAAGCCTCTTGCCCATAGTGCAAACAGGTAGCTGCCATATGCATATTCAAATGTTCGTCACTGCTCACTTCGAGCTCGCCCCAAGCACCCTTTCGAAAATTGATTCTCACATTGTAATCTGTCTTCATATATCCGAACGACAGATTTGCCCAGTCTATTTCTTGCATATTCGTATGTATTAGTTATTCCATCTCTTGTTGAAACAACAAAAATAACTTTTATTCTTCAGATTGCCTCTTTTCTTGCAGTAATTTTTCAATTTCCACATCAGCCTTTGTCAATTTCTTCTTGCAAAAAGCGATTATATCATTGGCTTCTTTTATTTTCTCCCACAATGCATCGATCTCCAACTCATTGGCATCTATCTGGCGAACGATCTTCTCCAAGCGTTCCAT
>JAGOOC010000026.1:14793-40070 GCA_017992695.1 Bacteroides sp.
CCGGTAATAATCGGCAAAGGAAACTGGGCGCAAGCAGCGGCAAGCAGGTAGGTATCGAATCCTGATAAATCCGAGGTAGCTCCTCCCCCGCGGATGATCACCACCACATCAAAATCGGACAGCCGATCATTAATCTTATCGAGTGAAGCCAATATCGACTCTTCGACCTGACTACCTTGCATAAGTGCAGGAAAGAGCTCGGTGTAAAAGTAGAAACGACGAGCGTTGTGCAGCAATTGATGACAGAAGTCACCATAACCGGCAGCCGTAGCCGAAGATACAACAGCAATGCGTCGCGGTAGTTGAGGCATATCCAGCTCCTTATTCAGCGTCAACACGCCTTCTTGTGCCAGTTGCAACAGTATCTCGCGCCGGCGGCGAGCCATGTCGCCTAACGTATAGGTAGGGTCAATGTCGTGCACCGTGAGGCTATAACCGTAAAGCTCGTGAAATTGCACAGTTACTTTGACCGATACCTTGATGCCCGATGTGAAGAGCTGGCCGGTAGTCTCCTCAAAATAGGGTTTCAGCAACCGATAAGTATTGTTCCATATATTAGCTCGTGCTTTGGCAATCAAGTTGTTGCTCCGAGGATCTTTCTGAATCAACTCCAAGTAGCAATGCCCCGTGGCATTGGAACGCACGTCACTCAGCTCTGCCTGTACCCAATATTCATCGGGTAGACATTGCTCCATGCTCCGTTTTACCAATGTATTGAGCTCGAAAAGAGAAAAGGGGGAGGTATTCATCGAATGGTTTGATAAGCGTTCCACATATCGGGCACCCCGTAACCGTAGATATTATCAGGAAACGTTGACCGATCACCCGAGCATCGCACGAGATCAATAATCTGCTTGGCCGTAAGTTCGGGGCGCGACTGCCACAAACAAGCGACCATGCCGCAAAGAATAGGCGAAGAGAAAGAGGTTCCGTTTCCACGACGAATGACACCATCAGTGCCCATCACATCCGAGTCTAATCCAACAGCTACTACATCCGGTTTTATTCGATTGTCGGCCGTATTGCCTATAGAGGAGAAAGAGGCCAAAACCCCTTGCCTATCTACAGCGCCGACAGTCAGCACATCTCGTGCATCACCCGGAGGTGTTAACTTTTTCCACGATCCTGCTCCTGCATTTCCTGCACTACACACCAAGATCATTCCTTTGTCGGCTACTCTCGAAGCTTGGCGAGACATTAACGCAGTGTGTCCATCCAAGTCGCGATAACGGTAATTCTTCATTTTATCATCAAACGTATAATACCCGAGCGAAGTATTGATCACATCCACCCCTACACTATCGGCAAATTCAATAGCGGCTGCCCAATAGTCTTGCTCGACTAGATGTTCCGTTTCTTCGTCTTCGCTACGAAGCAACCAATACGAGGCTTCGGGTGCTGTACCGATCATCACATAGGGTTGATTCATGGCGATGCAAGAGAGCACGCTTAACCCATGACTACTCTCGGCATAGATATCCGACCGGGGGTTGACAAAATCTCTGGTGCCCAACACGCGAATATTCTGCATGGCTGTGATACGATCCATATTATGAAAGCCGGCATCTATCACAGCAATGGTCATTCCTTCTCCTTTGAAGCCCGCATCGTGCAATTTGTTGCCCTTACTCAGCTGAATCTGATCCATAGCCGGGCCGTATAAACTATCTGTCTGAGCAGAAATATTCGACAACGAATCCCTCTTAGGGGTGGTTACTACTGCTTTCAGTAGCGGAGCGGTCCACACCTTTTCGGTGTTACGAACAAACGAAAGCCGTGCTATTTCGTCGATCAAGGTTGAGTCGTTGCACGATATGGTGACAAAATTCTCCCACTTCCCGAGCGTAACCACTTTTACTCCTTTTTGACGAATAGCTTCGATATAAGCAGCACACACAGGCAAATCAGTCGAATCGATGGCTAGGTTTTGTTTCTGTCTACGCACAATAGCCTTTGCCGAAAGAAACGCTTCGGGGCGAGTGAGTGAGTAGGTGGTCTTTGCCTTATCGGTCAGGCTGATGCGATATTTGAGTGTGTCTTGCTGGGCCGATGCTCCAATTGCGATAAAGGCAAGTGCAAGTAGTATTATTTTTTTCATGAATGGTTTCTTTTCTATTGTTAACCGTGATACGGTGTTTGTTTATTGATTTTCGGCCAAGACCAACCCGATGCCTCTTTGGGAAGCAATAAAAGCACCGCCCAGCACGCGAGCGCCGTCATAAAAAACGGCCGACTGCCCCGGAGTGATTGCCGAAGCTTCTGCTAAGAAATGAACTAGTAACCTGCCATCATTCAATCGTTTTACCCTACAAGGAATAGGACGGCTTCGATAACGAATGCGAACAGTCAGCTGTTCGCAGCTTAGTAGTTCCTGCTCATCAATGATATTGTCTTGCTCCACCAACATATATTCGGCATGCAACTGCTCGGCCTCTCCAAGCATAACGGTGTTCTTTTGCGGATTTATTTTCAACACATAAGCAGGCTTGCCCAAAGCTATTTCGAGCCCCTTACGCTGCCCGATAGTGTAGTAAGGAAACCCCTTGTGTTGCCCCAACTTCACTCCTGCGGAGTCGACAAACCATCCGGGGCCCACCTCCTCATCCAGTTCCGGGCACTGTTCACGAAGAAAATCGCGGTAATCGCCTTTGATAAAGCAAACCTCCATGCTCTCTCCCTCTTGCGATTTGGCTTCATATCCTTTCTCACGTAAATAATCACGCACCTTTAGTTTGGTGTATTTCCCCAAAGGGAAGAGGCAGCGCTTCAACGTCTCTTGATTGAGACGCCACAGAAAATAAGACTGGTCTTTCTTCTCATCATCGCCCGTTACGATATATATCTTTCCGTTTCTTTCTTCCAAACGAGAATAGTGACCGGTTGCAATCCAATCACACCCCAATTGATCAGCCCACTCGGTAAGCATGCGAAATTTAAATAGCGGATTACACATCACACAAGGGTTGGGCGTACGTCCTTGTCGGTATTCGTCAATGAAGTTCTTTACGATGGTGTTTTTAAAGGGAATTCGTTCGTCGGCTACGTGGTGTTCTATGCCCATGCGTGCTGCCAATTCTCGGGCATCCTGCGGTTCATCACCCCATACGCGCATGGTTACTCCTACTATTTCATATCCTTGCTCTTGCAACATCAGACACGTGGCAGTACTATCAATACCACCACTCATACCTACTAGTACTCGTTTATTGGGTTCTTTCATTCCGGTTAAAAATTCGATTTCTGCAAATGTACATGATTCTAAGCAAATAGCCATCAAGAGAATCAAAATTCTCTTGATGGCTTAGAGAGACGAAGCTAGTGTAGTACAATAAAAAAAGGGAACACCACAATGAAGAATGATCCCTTTTTGTTCAGTTTCTCGTTAGCGTTTCTTCCAATCGTCTTTGACGTAGCTGGTTGGGTAAGTTGTTCGATCGACAATAGCGTCCTTTTGATTGATCCAAGTGGTGAAGATACGTGTACCTTCAGTAAGCTCAATCACACGAGCACCGTTTGGTAATTGATTATACACCGTGTTTCCACCTGTATATCGTCCGTAAGCCAACAAAATTCCTTGCCACATCACAGCGTAATCATTGTCATGATCGTGACCAACAAAGGTAGCCATCACATCGCCAGAAGTTCTCATCGCAGTAAACATACCTGTATTTAACTGTGGTGCACAAACTTTCTCCATGCGTGTTCCTCGAAGGGCCGCATTTTCACTAACAACCGCTTCGTTGTATTCGGGCAGAGGGATATGGAAGAAAGCAACAGCAGGCAGAGGCTGGTTGTCATTACGAGCGGTATAAGCTGCGCTTTGCTGACGGTACCAGTTCACTTGATCAAAGTTAAACCAGCCGTATCCAGAAACTCCTTTAATGGGTGAGTAAGCTTGTGAATCCATACAATACAGCAGAGCAGCATCTTTTTGTCCATCCAAAGAGCTCTTTACCGTTAGCACATAATCGGGAGAAAGTGCACTACCACGCTCCGGCAAAAGATTATAAGGTATCTGCCGAATAACATCGTAGAGTTGAGTACGAGTCATACCCTGTTCGTCATCGTGATTACCAAACGTAAGCACAAAAGGAATCTTACGGGTAGATACTTGTTCAAGGACTTTACGCATTCCTTGCTCTGCAGGGGAAGCATAAATTATATCACCCGTGAAAACGACTAGGTCGGGGCACTCTATATCCAGTACGCTGTTGATACACTCCAAGGCAGCATCAGATGCTTTATTTCCGTATTGGTAATGCACATCTGTAAATTGCACAATTTTAAACTTACCTTTCTTATTAAAAGCAAGGGCAGGTTGCTGAGCAAAACAGAAGGTACAAGAGAATAAAGAGATAAAGAAGATTCGCAATGCATTCATAAGACTATGATTGATTAATTAATACGGTAACGTAAACTGAAATTCCCTCTTCACGACCGGTGAATCCCAACTTCTCGCTAGTGGTGGCCTTTATCGAGATATCGTCGATATCGATACCCATTATCGCTGCAAGGGTCTCTTGCATAGCAGGAATAAACGGTTTTAATTTAGGCCGTTCAGCACAGATCGTGGCATCAATATTCCCAACCTGATATCCTTTTCCTGCGATTAGTTCGATGGTTTGTTTCAGTAGTATTTTGCTGTCGATATCTTTAAACTCACTACCTGTATCGGGAAAATGAAAGCCGATATCTCGCATATTAGCAGCTCCAAGCAGCGCATCACAAAGCGCATGTATCAACACATCTGCATCCGAATGCCCCAATAATCCTTTTTCGTGTTCGAGGCGAATACCTCCTAACCATAACTCACGATCTGCAGTCAACTGATGGACATCAAATCCAAATCCCACTCTTATTTTCATGTGTTTCGTTTATTATCGGATGTAAAAATCAAGCAGTTTCTCTTCGCCAATGTATCCTTGTAAATGCTGTCCTACGCTTACCGGGCCTACACCTACGGGAGTTCCTGTAAATACCAGATCACCAATCTTCAGCGTAACGAACCGACTGACATATGCAATGATATCATCTACGCGAAACAGCATATCTGCCGTGCAACCACGCTGCACCTCTTCGCCGTTTATGGTCAAGTGAAAGTTCAATTGCTGTATATCGCCGATCTTCTCCACCGGAATAAAAGATCCAATAGCAGCGGAATTGTCAAATCCTTTGGATAGTTCCCACGGAGCACCTTCGGCACGAAACTCTCTTTGCAGATCACGAGCAGTGAAGTCAATACCCACCGTCACTGCATCATAGTATCGATGTGCAAAGCGAGAAGCTATATTTTTGCCCAAACGGTTGATGCGCACCACCAACTCCGTTTCATAATGCACCTCATTCGAGAAATCGGGAATAAAAAACGGTTTTCCATCTTTCAACAATGCTGAGTCGGGTTTCATGAAGATTACCGGTTCTTTATTAACTAACGCATGCCCTAATTCTTTATTGTGTTGGGCATAGTTCATTCCTACAGCTATAATCTTCATTATTTTATGTTGTTAAAGTTCAGGCGATTAAACATAACAGCCAAGTGAGCATAAAGAGAGGTATTTTGTACAACAATATTTTCGGGAACACGTATACGAAAAGGGGTAAAATTCCACACGGCTTTGATGCCTCCCGATATCATAACATCGGTAATGCGTTGAGCGATTTCAATAGGAACGGTCAACACGCCTATGTTAACGTCATACTCTTGCATTTTTTTCTCAAATTCATCGGTGTGATAAATGGGAATACCATTAATAGTAGTCCCTACCAAAGCGGGGTTTATATCAAAGCCAGCCACTATCTCAAGCCCGAATTGAGTCAACCCCGAATCGCGCAAAAGCGCTCCACCTAAGCTACCCACTCCGAAAAGAAAAGCTTTGTGTATGTTGGTGAATCCCAAGAAGTTCTCCAATACGGTAATCAGTGTATCAACCTCATAGCCCACACGTGTGCGCCCCGAGATATTGACATACGATAAATCTTTGGCTATCTGCGAGGCATCAATATTAATCTCTTTAGATATTTGCGTCGAAGAGACGTAACGTTCGCCTTTCTTCTTCAGCAACTTTACGTTCGAGAGATACCACGGCAACCTACGCAACGTAGGTTCCGGTACTTTCACTATTTCTTTAGGTTGCATTTGGCAGTTCATTCTTCTTCTTCTCACATGCTTTAACATTAGCGATGGACAAAAATACACCTTTTTTTCCAAATAGTCACGCCGATAGCAGAGAATTTTCCTCGACAAAAGAGACGAAAAATTGCAAGATTCAATTCAAAAGATTATTTTTGACCTTCATTAAACAGAACCAGCGCATGAAAACGAATGATTGGAAAAATAGATTGAATGTGGTTTACTCCACCAACCCCGATTTTGGTTATGACAAGGAGGAGGATTCGGAACAGATCACACTCCCACCCTCGCAACAAAAACTACGCGTACAACTGGATCGCAAAAATCGTGGAGGAAAGGTAGTGACCCTTATCACCGGATTTGTGGGTACAGAGGAGGAGCTGAAAGAGCTGGGCAAGTTGCTAAAAACGAAATGTGGAGTAGGTGGTGCTGCCAAAGAGAGTGAGATTATTATTCAGGGAGATTTCAAACTCAAAGTAATGGAAATACTCAAAAAAGAGGGATTTATTCAAACGAAAGCCATAGGCTAACGTTCACTACTTACTCATAAGGACCCTATGTTTTGGAATAACCTTAATGACTCTGTTCGATCGATAAGGACTGTGTAAAACCGAAATGACCGCTTGGAAGAAACTTTCCAAGCGGTCATTTGTGTAAGCTATAGTTAAAGTACTGATTACTCAGCGTTCAGCGTAAAGCGTTTGAATGCAGTTACTGTCAAACCTTTGTTTGTTTTTTCAAGGTATTCACCTACGGTCATCTTACCGTCTTTCACGAATTCTTGTTGCAACAAGCAAGCTTCCTTGTAGAACTTATTGATACGCCCCAGAGCAATCTTTTCAATCATGTTCTCAGGTTTGCCTTCTTCACGTGCTTTCTCAGCAGCTACTGTCTTCTCTTTTTCCAACACTTCGGCAGGTACACCTTCAGGATTGATTGAAACCGGATTCATTGCAGCAATCTGCATAGCAATATCGCGAGATACTTGTGCATCAACTGCTTGGTTGAACGATACAATCGTAGCCAATTTGTTTCCCGGGTGAATATAGAAAGCAGCGGTAGGGCCTTCCACTACTCCATAACCATCCAATTCCATTTTCTCCCCAGTGATACCACTACGGTCTGTGATTGCATCAGCAATCGTACCTGTGCCCATGGGCAAAGCCTTCACAGCTTCAACGTCAGCACATTTGTTAGCGATAGCCAGATCCAAAATCTCAGTAGTCAAAGCCACGAAGTCAGCATTCTTTGCAACAAAATCCGTTTCACATTTCAAAGCGATTACTGCGGCGTACTCGCCATTGCTCTTAGCCAAAACGCAACCTTCAGATGCGTCACGGTCAGAACGTTTTGCAGCTACTGCCTGTCCTTTTTTACGAATAATCTCCATTGCTTTGTCGAAATCTCCTTCAGCCTCAGCCAAAGCATTTTTGCAATCCATCATACCAGCACCTGACATTTTGCGCAAGTGGGTGATATCTGCCATTGATACAGCCATAATATCTTATTTTTTAAAATGAATAATAGTGTGGAAAGACAAAATGTGCCAATCTGCCAATTAAAATGTCTATATCCCGAAGGAGAAAGACACATTAGCAAATTGGCACATTTTTTTTTATATTAAGCCTCTTCGTCTTCCTTGATGAAAGCAGCAGCTTTAGCTGCGTTGATTGCTTCTTCGTCAGATTTGTCGAGTCTTGCTTTAGTCGGTTTTCTCTTACCTTTATTAGCAGGAGCTTCGCCAGCTGCTTCCATATCAACTTTTTCAGCTTTTCTTTCCTCCAAGCCTTCGATCATTGCATTGCAACAAGCTTCAAGGATAATTTCGATAGACTTAGTAGCGTCATCGTTAGCTGGAATTACGAAGTCGATATCATTAGGATCTGAATTCGTATCAACAATAGCGAATACGGGAATACCTAAACGGTTAGCTTCGCGAACAGCGATGTTTTCCTTCATTACGTCAACAACGAACAGAGCAGAGGGAAGACGTGTTAGGTCAGCAATAGATCCTAATGTTTTCTCCAACTTCGCACGTTGACGAGAGATCTGAAGTACTTCTCTCTTAGAAAGATTTGAATAAGTACCATCAGCAGTTAATTTGTCGATGGTAGTCATTTTTTTCACTGCCTTACGGATGGTAGGGAAGTTAGTCAACATACCACCCGGCCAGCGCTCGATTACATAAGGCATATTCACAGATGCAGCTCTTTCAGCAACCACCTGTTTGGCTTGTTTTTTAGTAGCAACAAAAAGGATTTTCTTGCCCGATTTTGCAATTTGTTTCAAAGCTTCAGCAGCTTCGTCAATTTTTGCAACAGTTTTGTGTAGGTCAATGATATGAATACCATTGCGTTCCATGAAAATATAAGGAGCCATGGCGGGGTTCCACTTTCTTTTAAGGTGTCCGAAGTGGCAACCGGCTTCCAATAATGTATCAAAATTTGTTCTTGACATCTTTTTTTGTCTTTAATTCGTTTACTTTCTTTTTTGTTTTTTCTAAACCAACCGCTGGGTAGCCTAAATCAATAAGAGTCCCAGTAGTTTAGATGCTAAACAGTTTCCGGTTCAAGCAATGTATTAACGCTTGCTGAACTGGAATCTTGCACGAGCTTTTGGCTGACCTGGCTTCTTACGCTCAACTGAACGAGGATCACGAGTCATGAAACCTTCAGCACGAAGCGCTGCTTTATCTTCAGCGTTCATCTTCACCAATGCGCGGCTGATAGCCAAACGCAAAGCTTGAGACTGGCCTGTAAAACCACCACCGTTCAAGTTTACTTTGATGTCGTATTTTTCAGCAACAGCAAGTTTGTTCAATGGTTGTTTAACTACATACTGAAGTATAGTTGAAGGGAAGTACTCTGCAAGATCTCTCTTGTTGATCGTAATCTTTCCTGTACCTTCGCTTACGAATATGCGCGCAATAGCACGTTTACGTCTGCCTAATGCATTTACTACTTCCATTATATCTTATTTAAGTAAGTTTATATCAATTACCTTAGGGGTCTGAGCTTGATGTTTGTGTTCGCTACCAGCGTATACATACATATTGCCCAATAGTTTTGCACCCAATTTATTCTTAGGAAGCATGCCCTTTACTACCTTATTCAACAACTTTTCGTCGCCGTTAGGTTTTGCTTGCAAACGAGCCGGAGTTATTTCTCTCTGTCCACCGGGGTAGCCAGTATAAGACAAATAAACTCTATCGTTCCATTTGTTTCCCGTTAATTTTACTTTGTCTGCATTGATGATGATAACGTTATCACCACAATCTACGTGAGGAGTAAAGTTTGGTTTATACTTTCCTCTCAACAGCTTCGCAACTTTCGAGCCTAGACGACCAAGCACTTGGTCGGTAGCATCAACAATAACCCATTCTTTGGTTACAGTTGCCTGATTTGCAGAAATGGTCTTGTAACTTAAAGTATCCACTCTTGATTTGTTTTTTAAATGTTACTACTAAAAAAATGATCTTCACCGCCACTTAATCTTCCCCGGACAAAGGAAGATTAACTTGCTATGAATTAATCTCTTATCCTTTTATGATAATAATCGGCTTGCAAAAGTACGGCTTTTCTTTGAATTGGCAAACTATTTCTCTCTTTTTTTGGTTTTAGAAGATTGAGAGACAAGAAGAAAACAAAAGAAGTGATAAACTTCAACCCTGCATCGTCAGTAGACAACACAGGGTTGGAGTTTGATCTTTTGATCCGTAAAAGTTGGAATTAAAATTCAGCGTTGTGCGGCGTCCGTGGAAAAGGTATCACGTCACGAATATTGGTCATACCAGTTACGAAAAGCAATAAACGTTCAAAACCGAGACCAAAACCGGAGTGCGGACAAGTTCCGTACTTGCGAGTATCTAAATACCACCACATATCCTTCATCGGTATATCCATTTCATGGATGCGAGTCATTAATTTGTCATAATCAGACTCACGCTCAGAGCCTCCAATAATTTCGCCAATCTTCGGAAAGAGCACATCCATCGCGCGTACCGTCTTTCCGTCTTCATTCAGCTTCATATAGAAAGACTTGATCTCTTTTGGATAATCAGTCAGAATAACCGGGCGTTTAAAATGTTCTTCGACTAAATAGCGCTCGTGCTCCGATGCCAAGTCGGCTCCCCAGTAAACCGGGTATTCAAACTTGTGTCCGCCGGCTACTGCAGCCTCCAAGATTTCGACTCCCTGCGTATAAGGCAAGCGCACGAAATCCTCTTTCAGCACACCTTGCAAGCGCTCAATCAACCCTTTATCGAACATATCGTTAAGGAACTTCACATCGTCTACACATTGCTCAAGCGCCCATCTCACACAGAATTTGATAAATTCCTCTGCCAAGTCCATGTTGTCTTGAATGTCATTAAAAGCCACTTCGGGCTCAATCATCCAGAACTCGGCCAAGTGACGTGGAGTGTTAGAGTTCTCGGCACGAAACGTAGGACCGAAAGTGTAAATCGCACCCAAAGCTGTAGCAGCCAACTCTCCTTCTAACTGTCCTGAAACGGTCAAGCTGGTTTGTTTTCCAAAAAAGTCATCGTCATAGGTTATCGAACCCGCCTCGTCTTTTTTCAGGTCGTACAAGTTCTTGGTAGTGACTTGAAACATCTGTCCGGCACCCTCACAGTCAGAAGCTGTGATAATCGGCGAGTGGAAATAAAAAAATCCTCTTTCATGGAAGAACTGATGAATAGCCATGGCCATGTGGTGGCGAATACGCAAAATGGCCCCAAATGTATTGGTACGGGGACGCAAGTGAGCAATCTCACGCAGAAACTCCATCGAGTGTCCTTTCTTCTGCAGCGGATAGGTATTGTCGCAAACACCCAACACTTCAATTTCACGAGCTTGCACCTCTACCTTTTGCCCCGATCCAACCGATTCTACCATTACTCCATTCACGCTCAAACAAGCTCCGGTGGTAATAAGTTTCAGCATCTCTTCATCAAAACTACCCAGATCGGCTACTATCTGTACGTTATTTATTGTAGAACCGTCATTCAGTGCGATAAAGCTCACTTGTTTGCTACCTCGACGGGTACGAACCCACCCTTTCACATTGACCATAGCACCAAAATCTTCGCGCTTCATCAGGTCGGCTATTTTTGTTCTACTTATCTTTTCCATAAAATTATTTTAAATACATTATTATATACAATAATGAAGAGTGGCTTTGATTCCACTCTTCATTATTCATCTGTTTATTATTCAAAAGATCCCATGCGCAAGAAGTTTACTTCCTGCTCTGACAGGTAACGCCATTCGCCACGACGCAAACCCTTCTTTGTCAATCCGGCAAAGAACACACGATCTAGCTTCATCACTTTGTATCCCAACGATTCAAAAATACGACGAACAATGCGATTCTTTCCCGAGTGAATTTCGATACCAACTTGGTCGCGCTTCACTTCATCAGAGTAACTGATTGCATCAGCGTGAATTTCACCATCCTCGAGCTGGATACCATCAGCAATCTGCTCCATATCGGCTTTCGTCACATTCTTATCAAGGTGTACGTGGTAGATTTTCTTTTTCAAGAATTTAGGATGCGTCAATTTAGAAGCTAAATCGCCATCATTGGTAAGCAGCAATACACCTGTTGTGTTGCGGTCTAAGCGTCCTACCGGATAAATGCGCTCGCTGCAAGCACCTTTTACCAGATCCAGAACTGTTAAACGCGCCTGTGGATCGTCAGAGGTTGTCACGCAATCTTTCGGCTTATTCAGCAGCACATAAATTTTGCGCTCAATGCTCACTAGCTCATCATGAAACTTCACCGAATCATCACGTTTAATCTTGGTTCCAAGTTCCGTTACTACTTCATCGTTGACCGTTACTACACCTGCTGCAATAAACTCATCAGCTTCGCGACGCGAACAAACACCGGCGTTAGCCAAGTATTTATTTAAACGAATCGGTTCATTGGGGTCTGCAAACTGCTCTTTGTATTCGATCTGCTTTTTCTTGCTATACTTTGCATTGGGATCGTAATCACCGGTGCGACGTACCGGACGAGAGAATCCCTGCGAACGGCTATCGTCATCATTATTGAAACGCGGACGGTAAGGACGGTCGCCTCCTTGATTATTATTATTATTGTAAGCAGGGCGCTGCGGGCGATCACCATAAGAGGGACGGTCACCATAAGAGCGCTGCGGACGATCGCCACCACCCTCGTTGTTATTGAAACGCGGACGGTAAGGACGATCTCCTCCTTGATTGTTATTATTGTAAACAGGACGCTGCGGACGATCACCATATGATGGACGGTCGCCATAAGAGCGTTGCGGGCGATCACCACCACCTTCATCGTTGTTGAAACGCGGACGGTAAGGACGATCTCCTCCTTGATTGTTATTATTATTGTAAGCAGGACGCTGCGGGCGATCACCATAAGATGGACGGTCGCCATAAGGACGTTGGGGGCGATCACCATATGCAGGACGATCACCGTAAGTACGTTGAGGACGATCACCACCCTCGCTGTTATTTACGCGCGGGCGATAAGGTCTGTCGCCTCCTTCACGATTGTAAGAAGGACGCTGAGGGCGGTCGCCATAAGACGGACGCTCACCATGCGACTGGCGCTCACCGTAAGGACGCTGAGGACGGTCGCTACCTTCATTGTTGCTATTAAATCTTGGGCGATACGGACGATCACCACCTTCACGGTTGAAAGATGGACGATTGAATCCACCCTCTCTGTTGTACGATCTGTTACCATCACGGCCGGCGTTCTCTTCGTTGGAGTTATCACGCCTTTCTTCATTTTCTGTGCTCATTTCTTTATTCGAATAAAATTAAACTTTGGCCTCACGGCCTTTCTTAACACACACACTTTATTGTTAAATTCCCGTATAACTATGCGGGGTAATCATTCTTAGTTCTTTTTTCACCTCTTCGCTCACATTCAGCTCTTCGATGAATGCTTTAATCGAACTTTCCGTGATTGCTTGATTCGTTCTGGTCAAAGCTTTCAGCGCTTCATACGCATTCGGATACGCCTCACGACGCAGAATGGTTTGAATGGCCTCAGCTACCACACTCCAACAGTTGTCCAAATCGTTGCTAATAGCTGATTCGTTAAGCAATAATTTACGCAAGCCTTTCAATGAGCTTTGAATGGCAATAACAACATGCCCAAAGGGAGTACCTACGTTACGCAAAACAGTCGAATCCGTCAAATCTCGCTGCAAACGTGATATCGGCAACTTAGCCGACAAATGTTCCAGAATTGCGTTTGCTATACCCAAATTGCCTTCTGCATTCTCAAAATCAATTGGGTTTACTTTATGCGGCATAGCACTCGAACCCACTTCGCCTGCTTTGATTTTTTGCTTGAAATACTCCATCGAAATATACTGCCAGAAGTCGCGATTCATATCGATCATAATCGTATTGATGCGTTTCATCGCATCAAAAATAGCCGATAGATTATCGTAATTAGAAATCTGGGTCGTATAGGCTTCGCGCTCCAATCCTAAATAATGAGCAACAAAATGATCTCCAAATGCCTTCCAGTCATACTGCGGATAAGCCACATGGTGTGCATTGTAGTTGCCCGTAGCACCGCCAAACTTTGCCGTTGCCGTACAAGCCTTTAACATAGCCAACTGACCCTCCAAGCGATACACAAACACCATCACCTCTTTGCCTAAGCGCGTAGGCGAAGCCGGTTGTCCGTGTGTTTTGGCAAGCATCGGTATAGCTTCCCATTCAACAGCATAGGTTCTTAGTTGAGCAATAAGCTCTTCAATCAAGGGGTAGTAAACCTGCTCCAACGCCTCTTTGATAGAAAGAGGAACCGATGTATTGTTAATGTCTTGCGAGGTTAGTCCGAAATGAATGAATTCTTTATATTGATTCAATCCGCCTAGCTTATCAAACTCCTCTTTCAAGAAATACTCAACAGCTTTCACATCATGATTAGTCACACGTTCTATCCCTTTGATGCGTTCCGCATCTGTTTCAGAAAAATTGCGATAAATATTTCGCAACGCTTCAAACACATTCTTTTCCACACCTTTAAGTTGTGGCAACGGAAGCTCACACAGCGCAATAAAATACTCTACTTCTACCTGTACACGGTATTTAATCAGCGCAAATTCCGAAAAAAAGGCAGCCAAATCCTCAGTTCTTCCTCTGTATCGGCCGTCAATCGGAGAAATGGCCGTAAGTAAATCAAGTTTCATATGTCGTTTGGATAATTATCAGTTTGCAAAATTAACTCTTTTTCCTGAGTAATAAGGCATAAAGCAGCTAGAATGTTTATAGAAATGACCTTTAAAAGGAGTAATTAACAATGTAATACGATCTGGCGCTGCATCAGCTTTGATCAACGTCGGGTATTTACAGTTTTAACATAACAAGAAAAAGGTCTTACAGAATACTCTATAAGACCTTTTTCTTAGTTCTAAATGTGGGCGCTGAGGGATTCGAACCCCCGACCCTCTGGGTGTAAACCAGATGCTCTGAACCAGCTGAGCTAAGCGCCCTTTTAAAATAGCGGAAGTGTTACGGTTGTTTTTGGGTGGGCGCTGAGGGATTCGAACCCCCGACCCTCTGGGTGTAAACCAGATGCTCTGAACCAGCTGAGCTAAGCGCCCGTACACTTCCGTTTCAAAAGCGATGCAAAGATATGGCTTTTTTTGAAACGAGCAAAGCATTTACAAACTTTTTTAAATAAAAAGATTACCCGAAACACAAACAGACTGATTATCAATTATATTATTTTTCCGTTTACAAACACAAAACGCTTCTCGTCCGACAATTCCTCGCGAAATTCGAATCCTTCCCAAGTGAAGTTTTTCAACCCTTCGGTAGTTTCAATCCGATTCTTCAAGATAAAACGAGTCATCTCTCCGCGCGACATTTTCGTATATACCACTACAGTGGCCAACTTGCCCTTTTTCCAAACCCGAAATTCGGGAGTGATAATCCTCACCTCTTTCTCTACACGCTTCCAATCGAACAAGTCGCGCATTTCATCACTGGCAAGGTAGCACAAAACCCCTCCCGTCTTTTTAATCTCTTCTATAAAAAGATCGGTGAGTCGGACTCTCCAAAAAGCAAATAGCGTTTGATCGCCCGGTTCGGGCAACCGCACATCCCCTTCGAGCCGATAAGGACGTATCACATCTAACGGACGCAAAAGCCCGTAGCAGAAAGAAGTCAGCCGCAGGTGATGCTGGGCGTACCTGAAATCATCATCCGTAAAATCGGCAGGATGAATGCGCTTAAAAACAATACCACTATAAGCCAACATAGCCGGAAGCTCACGCGTACCTTCACCATGGAAAGCTTGGTACCGACGATAGTTATCCACAGCAATCTTCGAGTTGACACGCAAGAGACGTTCCAACTCTCCAACACTGTATTGCGACATTTGCAGAGCAATTTCTGCCGCCTCCTTACCAAAACGGGGAGCAGTAACCAAAGGAGTACGAATTTTCGAACTGTCGGCCATAATCTTAGCACAAGACAAAAGTATCAACATAGGGCGTTTCTTTAATTTCTATGATTAATGAAGAGCAAAATAAACTATTTTTAGGTTACCTTTGTTCTATATGTAACAAAAAATAATTAAAATGATGAGAAAGATTTATTATTTAGCCGCTATTGCATGCTGTTCGATCACCATGATGAGTTGCACAAACAAAACAAAAACAACCGAAAGCTCTGCTTCAGACACTACTCAAGTAATTGATATGCATACTGCAGAAATAGCTCTCGATTATTACGGAGAGTACAAAGGAACTACTCCTGCAGCCGACTGTCCGGGCATCAAGCAAACATTGATCCTTAACAAAGACAACACTTTCACCTTGAACATGATTTATATTGATAGAGAGGGCACCGATTTCACAGAGTCGGGAACATTTAAAGTAGAAGGAAACATGGCCATACTCACTAACAAAAACGGAGTCGTATCTTATTACAAGGTAGAAGAGGGTCGTGTTGTCATGTTGACCGCCGACAAACAACCCATCACAGGAGACTTGGCCGAACACTACATCTTGAAACAAGAAAAGGTATATTAAAGAAGATCCATCACCCCCTAAGCTTATATAACGATGAATAGAAACGTATTTATCACCGGTGCTGCCCAAGGTATCGGTAGGGCTATCGTCAACGCTTTCATAGCCGAGGGCGACCGGGTAGCCTTTTGCGACAGCAACCGAGCCGAAGGAGAAAAGCTGTCGGAAGCAACCGGTGCAGCCTTCTTCTTGGTCAACGTTAGCCATAAGGAAGCGTTAGAAACGTGCATGCAACAGCTCTTCGCCACTTGGGGAGACATCGACATACTCATCAACAATGTGGGTGTCAGCCGTTTCTCTTCGATCACCGAAACCACGGTAGAGGACTTTGATGAGATTTTATCTATCAACTTGCGACCGGTGTTTATTACCTCTCGCCTACTGGCCCTTCACCGAGCTAAACAAGCGAAGCACATGGAGCAGGCCTATGGAAGGATCATTAACATCAGCTCTACCCGATACCTAATGAGCGAACCCGGAAGCGAAGGATATGCCGCATCGAAAGGAGGCATCTATGCCCTAACCCATGCGCTGGCTGTTTCGCTGAGCGAATACCGCATTACCGTTAATTCGATAGCCCCCGGCTGGATCGAAAACAATCACTACGAAGCGTTGTCGCCCAAAGATCACCAGCAACACCCATCGGGCAGGGTGGGCAAACCCGAAGACATTGCACGCATGTGTATCTTCTTGTGTCACGAAGAGAATGATTTCATCAATGGAGAGAACATCACGATAGATGGGGGAATGACTAAAAAGATGATTTACGAATAATGTTACAATTCAAAAAAACAACGAAGAGTGATAGCAATGCCAACCCCACAAGTGGAACGCGCCAGATACAGTATAAGCTGAAAGATAGTGAAGCAGGCAGACAGTTTGTGGTAGATAGAGGGATATCTTATTGATAGCCTACCTTCTCACGAGTCATCGGCAGCTTCTTACCGCAGAGTGTTCTTTCATTCATCTTTGCATGTCTCAGTTTTCTTAAATTCATCCATCGAGATGCTATATAGACAAGATGACTCTTCAAAACTTTCGGGATTCTCAAGATCCACTTTGCCCCCCAAAATATATAATTTATCTTTTGCGTAAAACATTCTTCCTCCCTTAGTAGCCAGATCTATCTGGAAGGCTTTAACTTGCTGCGTTTCTATATTATATTCTTGAATGGTATTATTGCCCAAAATATAAATCATGCATCCATCAGTTGCTACCGAAGCATAATCAACTGGAAACTCAAGTTCGCCTACTGTTTTCCAACTTCCTTGTTCCACATCATAAGCATCGATACTTTTCAAACTTTGCCCATTATATCCACCAAAAATGTAGATGGTTTTCCCTATCACTATTCCATGTGTTTCTTTTGCTGTTGGCATATCTGGAAGTTCATACCAATAACCCGTTTTTAGATTGAATAGGTGTGCCTTTTTTGAATACACTTTGCGGTTGTTTTGGTGTTTGGCAATCGAGCCACCCATCACAATGATATTATCTTCGTATATGAAAGAAGAGAAATTCACCGCTTGATGCGGATTCGTATGTTGTTCTACCAATAACTTACCGGATGATAAATCCAGTATCTCCACCTGTAACATACAGTTTACCATCGTGCAATGTACTCCCAAACGATGATAAACCACGGAGCATGGAAGCCATTTTCTCGAAACCTACAAAAGATTTTAAGAGTGGCATTTTACCATCTACGGTTATTTCACCAAGTTTTTGAGTGGATGGGGCAAGAAGAACAAGGTAATTATTGTCCTGCAAGTTTTGTTTGGACAGCTTTTGAGTAAAATAACCTATGTACGAAAAGCATATAGAATCTGCTGAATTCTGTAAAGCCAACTCAGGTAATATGTAATCTCCATCCGTATTGGTAACAGTCAATCCTTTGTGCGGCGTAAAATAAATATTCACACCTGCCAATGAAGTGTTTGTTTGTGCATCCAAAACCCGCCCTTTTAGTTGAGCAGAAAGATGAAACCAAGAGCATAGCGCCATAGCTACTATACAGAGTAACTTCTTTGTAAAAATAATTAAGATCACTGACTTCATTTGATTGATAAAGTCCAACCACTCGTTAAAAACAGATTGGCAACGCGATTTTCTGTATTGACAGTTATATTTCTTATGCATAAGTACCGGATTAAAAAAAATCATTTAAGTATAAACCATTTGTGTTTCGATTAATATTAAACGCTGATTATAAACAACATAAACATCTGTTGCAATATTACAAATTAAAATGGTTATATATAACGTTGCTAAGTTATTATTTTATTAATCAATCGAAATCGGCAGTACCCTCCATCTTCGTTGGGAGCAACAACAAAAGCACTAGCTCCCGATTCAATATTCTGATTCAGACTCCATACACTCAGAAAAGTAAACTTCCCACCAATCGAACTTTTTAGCAGATAGCGCTGTTCCCACGAAGTGAGCTGTATTATCAACTGTGATGCACAACATCCCCATCTTGTTAGAATAGGCTATATGAGTTCATAACACAACGATGCACGTATTTCACATCTAAAACCTACGATAAGAAACACGATATAACGCAAAAATCCCGATCACTCATTACTGAACAATCGGGATTCTTACGTTATATACAGTGCTTAAAAAAGCGCTCTTATTGATACTCTTGCCAGCTCTTGATCTGAATATCTTCGATGCTCAATTCGCAGAAGGCTTCGATAAAGGCACTCGCCAAACGCGCATTGGTAATGAGCGGAATGTTATGATCGATGGAACCACGACGAATCTTATATCCGTTGGTCAACTCACGTTTAGAGTGGTTTTTCGGGATATTCACAATCAGGTCGAACTTATGGTCGGCAATCATCTGCATCACGTTGTCTTCCGATCCCGGCTTCTCATCGGGCCAGTACACCGGATGGGCAGCTACGCCGTTGGCATTAAGGAAGGCAGCAGTTCCGGCAGTGGCGTAAATCTTATAGTTCTTGGCAAACAACATGCGGCTTGCATCGAGCAAGTCTACTTTCGATTTCATTGCACCCGAAGAGAACATCACCCCTTTTTCGGGGATGTTGAATCCGGTAGAAAGCATAGCATTGAGCAGTGCTTCCGAGAAATCATCGCCAATACAACCTACCTCGCCGGTCGAAGCCATGTCGACTCCCAATACCGGGTCGGCCTTATGCAAGCGCGAGAAAGAGAACTGAGAGGCTTTTACACCAATCCAATCGATATCAAACGCCGACTTGTCGGGGCGGGTAAACGGTGCATCGAGCATGATGCGGGTAGCGGTTTCGATGAAGTTGCGTTTCAACACCTTCGATACGAATGGGAAGCTGCGCGAAGCACGCAGGTTACACTCAATCACCTTCACCTCGTTGTTGCGGGCCAGGAACTGGATGTTGAACGGCCCCGAGATGTTCAATTCTTTGGCAATCTCGCGGCTGATCTTCTTGACGCGGCGAGCCGTAGCAAAGTAGATTTTCTGTGCGGGGAATACCAATGTAGCGTCGCCCGAGTGTACACCGGCAAACTCTACGTGCTCGGATATAGCATACTCTATCACCTCACCATTTTGAGCCACAGCGTCGAACTCAATCTCTTTGGCGTTTTCGAGGAACTGAGAAACCACCACAGGGAACTCTTTGGATACCTCGGCAGCCATTTTCAAATAGCCCTCCAGTTCTTCGTCGTCGTAGCAAACGTTCATGGCAGCACCCGAAAGTACATACGACGGACGAACCAGTACCGGATAGCCTACCTTCTCGACAAAGACTTTCACCTCGTCGAGGCTGGTGAGTTCCATCCATGCCGGTTGGTCAATACCCAGATGATCGAGCATGGCCGAGAACTTGTTGCGGTTCTCTGCACGGTCAATAGAGAGTGGAGAGGTTCCCAATACAGGTACCGATTGGCGATAGAGCTTCATGGCCATGTTGTTGGGGATTTGTCCGCCTACCGACACAATAACACCACGGGGTTGTTCGAGGTCGATCACGTCGAGCACACGCTCGAACGACAGTTCGTCGAAGTAAAGACGGTCGCACATATCATAATCGGTGGATACCGTTTCGGGGTTGTAGTTGATCATGATCGATTTGTAGCCCAACTTGCGAGCTGTTTGCACGGCATTCACCGAACACCAGTCAAACTCTACCGACGAACCGATGCGGTAAGCACCCGAGCCCAGTACGACAACCGATTTCTCGTTCTTGTAGTAGTTCACGTCGTAGCCTTCAACGGCATAGGTCATGTAGAGGTAGTTGGTGAGTTCCGGAAACTCCGAAGCAATCGTATTGATGCGTTTCACAGCCGGCAGAATGTTCAACGCTTTACGGCGTGCACGTACCATCAGGTTCTCTTTCTCCATGTTTCCTTTGGGATTGAGCACAAAGCGCGCAATCTGGAAGTCGGAGAAACCAAGTACTTTGGCCTTGCGCAACACATCGGCAGGTATATCTTCAATCTTAGTGTATTGTGAAAGCGTATTCTTATAGTCTACAATGTTTTGTAGTTTGCCCAGGAACCAAGGGTCGATTTTGGTTAAGTCGTGAATGCGATCGATGCTATATCCGGCATCCATAGCTGCAGCAATAGCAAACACACGCAAGTCAGTAGGACAAGAGAGTTCTTTGTCCAAATCGTCGAACTCCAGGTCATCGTTACCTACAAAACCGTGCATGCCTTGACCGATCATACGCAAACCCTTTTGGATAATCTCTTCGAAGGAGCGTCCGATAGACATTATTTCGCCGATCGACTTCATGCTCGAGCCAATCTCACGCGATACACCGGCAAACTTCGTCAAGTCCCAACGGGGAATCTTACAAATGCAATAGTCAAGTTCGGGAGCAGCGTAAGCCGAGTTGGTGGTACCCATCTCACCAATCTGATCGAGCGTATAGCCCAAAGCGATCTTGGCGGCAACAAATGCCAACGGATATCCGGTTGCTTTCGATGCCAATGCAGAGGAGCGGCTCAACCGAGCGTTTACCTCAATCACCCGATAATCATCGGTTACTGAATTGAACGCATATTGAATGTTACACTCGCCTACAATGCCGAGATGACGAATACATTTCGTAGAAATCTCTTTCAGCAGCGTCAGCTCTACGTCGTCGAGCGAACAGGTAGGAGCGACTACGATAGACTCTCCGGTATGAATGCCCAGCGGGTCAAAGTTCTCCATGCTTGCCACGGTGAAGCAGTGGTCGGTGGCATCGCGAATCACTTCAAACTCAATCTCTTTCCATCCTTTGAGCGACTCCTCTACCAGAATCTGTTTGGAGAAAGCAAATGAGCTTTGGGCCAACTCCAAGAACTCTTCCTTGTTTTCGCAAATACCGCTACCCAAACCGCCCAAAGCATAGGCCGAACGAACCATGACCGGGAATCCGATGCGTTCTGCAGCTGCAAGAGCATCTTTCATGTTCTCTACCGCTTGGCTAACGGGGGTTTTTACGTCAATCTCGTCGAGCTTCTTCACAAACAGATCGCGGTCTTCGGTGTACATGATAGCCTCAACCGACGTACCAAGTACTTTCACTCCGTATTTGTCAAGAATGCCTTGTGTGTAGAGCTCTGCACCACAGTTCAACGCTGTTTGTCCGCCAAAAGCCAACAAAATACCGTCGGGACGCTCTTTCTTAATGATCTGTTCCACAAAATAAGTGGTAACGGGGAGGAAATAAACCTGATCAGCAATTCCTTCGGAAGTTTGAATGGTTGCGATGTTTGGGTTAACCAACACCGAACTGATACCTTCTTCTTTCAAGGCTTTTAGTGCCTGCGAACCAGAGTAATCAAACTCTCCGGCTTGTCCTATCTTAAGCGCTCCTGAGCCCAAGACAAGGACTTTTTTCATTTCCTTTTCCATTTCTTCTGTTATATTATAATAAGTAGTTGAATTCCGTATATGCACAAAAAAAATGCGTTACCCTCAAAAAAGGACTAACGCATTACCAAATAACAACAGATCGTTTTTGGGAAATAGATAGAAAAACTGCAGATTCGGGATGAAAGACATCCGCCTGAAGATAATACCGACTTCTAATTTCCTGTTGATTCATTGCTGCTTTAAAATTTGTGCAAAGTAACGACTTATTTTGAACATAACAAAGATATTCGAATCATTTTGCGTAATTTTGCCCTGAATTATTAATGAATACCTTTTTTATGGAAACAGTTGTTAGTGGAATTCGCCCGACAGGCAATTTGCATTTGGGCAATTATTTTGGAGCAGTGAAAAGTTTTCTGCAAATGCAGAACGAATATAATTGTTATTTCTTTATTGCCGACTGGCACTCCTTGACTACGCGCCCCAAGCCGGAGAACATTGTAAACAGTGCACGAACCATTCTAACTGAATATTTGGCTTGTGGTATCGATCCCGACAAAGCCACTATCTATACCCAGAGCGATGTGCCCGAAGTGCTCGAGCTTTACCTCTATCTAAACATGAACGCTTACCTGGGCGAAATGGAGCGTTGCACCACCTTCAAAGAGAAAGCGCGCAAGCAACCCGATAATGTAAACGCAGGTTTGCTGACCTACCCCACACTGATGGCTGCCGATATTTTAATTCACAAAGCAGTCAAAGTACCCGTAGGCAAGGATCAAGAACAAAACATGGAAATGGCGCGCAAGTTTGCCCGTCGTTTCAATGCGGTGTACGGAGTCGATTTCTTCCCGGAACCGTCCTCTTTCTCGCTTGCTGCTAAAGCAGTGAAAATTCCGGGGCTCGATGGTTCGGGCAAAATGGGAAAATCGGAAGGCAACTGTATCTACCTGATGGACGATGCAGTCACCATCCGCAAAAAAGTAATGAAGGCAGTAACCGATGCAGGTCCAACAGCTCCTTATAGCGAAAAGCCGGAGGTTATCCAAAACCTCTTTACATTCCTCGATATTGTATCATCGAAAGAGACATACGATTTCTTCGACGAAAAATGGAACGACTGCTCCATCCGTTACGGAGATTTAAAGAAACAATTGGCAGTAGACATCGCTGCATTCAACGCTCCGATACGTGAGCGCATTCTCGAATATTCGGCCAACACAGCGTGGTTGGATAAAATTGCTCGCCAAGGAGCCGAGAAAGCACACGAGAGTGCAGCCAAAACAATTAAAGAGGTTCGCGAAATTATCGGCTTCCGCACTTACTAATACATCGAACAGCTTGGTACGAGTCTTTATTATTCATACAAGCCTATATTAAAGGAGAGAGGTACACTTCGATTGCGAAGTGTACCTCTCTCTTCATAGAATCTACTGATTATTTATTTAGTCGATTCAACCAACACAACACGATTCAAATAAACCGGTTTTCCGAATTTATCTACACCACCAGCAGCTTCCACTTTCAAGCGGTTGGCAGCAATTCCGTATTTACTAGTTAGTACATTTGCTACAGATTGAGCACGTTTCAAACTCAACTCTTTGTTCAGAGAAGCGCTACCTGTTGCGGAGTCTGCATAACCATAAATAGTATAAGTCATGTCAGGGAACTCTTGCATTCTATCAGCCAAATACTTCAGATTCATTGCTTCGCGCGGAGAAATCTCGGCAGAACCAATAGTAAAGAATACTGTGCGAGGAGCAATATCTGCATCAATTGTAACTTCTTCTTGTACTACTGTAACAGGGCGATTTTTCGCATCGGCCAACTGTTGCTGCAAGTTGCGGTTAGAAGCTTCCATATCGTTCATCATCTGACGCATATTTCTAAGTTCGTACTCAGAGATAAGCTGTGGAGCCGGACGGCTGAAGCCACGAGCAGGGAAACGATAAGTTAAACCCAAGGTAGCACTAAGCACACCATCAAAATCGTGTTTGCCCATTGGTTCACCATCAAATTTAGTCTCAGTACCCATAGCACTCAATTCTAAATTTAGGTCAAGAGCGCTTGACAAACGGAAACGGTTAATCAAACCCGCATTTACAGCAAACGCTTCACGCTTTGGAGAAGTGTAGTTGTGTACAAAGCCTGCACCCAAATAAGGAATGATTTCATAAACACGTTTTTCGTTATAACCTCCAAACAGTGCATTGAGGTTAAACATCACATCACCATGAAGGTTCATGTAATCAAATTTCTGCTTGTAGTAGCCACCGCTCGTAACACCACCTGTTACATAAGGAAGCGTTTTGTCATAAGCAAAACCTTTTGCTTGTAAGCCGCTATACTGCAAACGCAAACCAAGACCAGGGGTAAACCATTTACCCACGGCAACATTCAATGTAGGACTGATACGGTCAGAAAACTTTCCTGCATTGTCATCGTGACCAAACAGAACAGAAGCACCTCCACCAAGTGAAATAAACCAGTTGTGCCAAAATGGATTTGTCAAGACCTGATATTTATTCTGCCCTTCGACAACATCAACCTCGGTAACTGTAAACTGCTGCGCACTAGCGACAGTAGTAACGCCGGCAAAAGCCAGCAACATTAACATTTTTTTCATATTCCTAAAGTTATTAAGTGGTTATTTTCTGATTTTATTGTTAAAACGGTTTAAATAACAAATGAATTACTAATGTAAGAACACGACTTACGCCAAAAAAGTTCTGAAAATATCAAAAAAGCATACTATTGTTTTCTTTTGAGTATGAAAACCGGAAGAAAGATAAACACGGCAATGACAGACATTACCAATCCGCCAATGGTACCGGCAGCCAACGGGAACCAAAAAGCCTCCTTCTCTGCTCCTACCATGAAGGGAATGAAACCAAGGATTGTCGATATAACCGTTAAGAAAATAGGGATTATCTTCGCATTCCAAGCTTTCGTATAGGCTCGAAGCGACGAGATACGAGGATTTTGTCGACGGATGGAGTTGTATTCGTTCAGGATATAGATGCTCGCATTTACGGTTATGCCACAAAGCAACACAAATGCAGCAAAGCCACCCTGATCAAAGTTTAGCTTAAACCAGTAAAACGTGAGAAATACGCCGATATAAGATACCGGGATAACACCGATAATAGCCAAAAGCGGTGGGAGTGTAATTTAAACTCTGTCTGGTTTCTATTTTGTTCAATTCTCTACAAATATAATTTTTTCTTTCTGGATTTACAAATGCTTCTTTAGGTAATTTTCGGATGTGTGCAAGGGCGGTGAGGAAC